>JAUIGD010000230.1 GCA_030430255.1 Verrucomicrobiia bacterium | reverse complement strand
GGTGTTGGCGTTGGGATCGGCTCGGGCAGGGTGTTCACCCAGCCGCAGCGCCGATCCCTGCCGCCGCCTACTCAGCATCAACGAATGGCGGCGCCTCGCCTGCGGATGTGGCGATCGATCCGGGCTAGGACCTCGGCGGAGGCGGCCGGTCAGACCGCCGCCGAGCCTCGGAGCGGTTCTCGGCGGCGTGCATCACGCCGGGCCACCGTCGCAGCGCCGCATTGACGCCCCCGCTGCGTGCCGCGATGGTTCCCCCGCCGTGCCCCCGCGCCTTTTCGCCTTCGCGCTCTTCGCCCTCATCCCATCTGCCCTCGGGCTAGGCGGCGCTGCTGCTGCAGCAGGCGTCGACGCCTTCGCCGACGGCGTCTGGGCGAAGGTGGCACGCAGCACCTGCCTGAAGTGCCACAAGGCCGGTGGCGACGCCGAGGAGAGTGCATTCCTGCTCCGCGACCCCGCCCGCGCGGAGGATCCCGACGCCGCGATGGCGCACAACCGCAGGAGCTTCGTCGAGATCGCTGACGCCAGCGAGGCGGACGGCCGCCCGCGCGTGCTGCTGAAGGCGACAGGAGGCCTCGACCACGGCGGCGAGGACGTGTTGGAGCTCGGTTCAGAGCGCTACCGCGAACTGGAGCGCTTCGTCCGCACCGCGCGCGGCGAGGATGCCTCCGACCGAGCCGGTCGGGGCGGGGGACGACCGTTCCTCGACGGCGTGGAGATGGTGTCCGACGCGCGGCTGCTGCGCCGCCTGACCCTTTCGCTCGCCGCCCGGCTGCCGACCGATGCCGAGCGGGCGGCCGTCGCGCGCGGCGGGCTCGGGGCGCTGGGCGCGGTCTTGGACGCGGCGATGGAGGAGGAGGCCTTCTACGACCGGCTCGCCGAGGGCTTCGAGGACATCTTCCTCACCACCGGCATCGACGACAACGCCGAGACCGTCCTCTCCTACGAGCATTTCGAGAAGACGCGGCTGTGGTACCAACGCTGGGACTTCAGCGACATCGAGGACGAGAAGGAGCGCCAGCGCGCCGGCTGGCGGCTGGCCGACCAGTACCGCGAGGCGATCGCCGGCGAGCCGGCCGCACTGATCAAGCACATCGTCCGCGAGGGCCGGCCCTTCACCGAGATCCTCACCGCCGACTACATCATGGTCACGCCGTTCAGCGCACGCGGCTACGGCGTCTACAACGAGGTCGAAGACCGCTTCGCCGACCCCGATGACTACCTGGAGTACGTGCCGGTGAGGATCGCCGCATTGAAGGGGCGCAGCCGCGCCACCGACCAGGAGTCCGCCACCGGCTTCTACCCACACGCCGGGCTGCTCAGCACCTTCCAATACCTGCGCCGCTACCCGACCACCGAGACGAACCGCAACCGCCTGCGCGTGCGCATGTTCTACCAGCATTTCCTCGGCGTCGATGTGCTCGCCCTCGCGCCGCGCGTCTCCGACGCGGCCACCGCGTCGCTGGAACACGAGGTCCCGACCATGCAGGCCGCCGATTGCGTCGTCTGCCACAAGATCATCGACCCCGTCGCCGGCGTCTTCCAAGACTACTACGCGCTCGACGGCAAGGGGGTCTACCTGCGGCGCAAAGAGGGCTGGTTCACCGACATGTTCGCGCCCGGATTCGAGGGAGAGGCGCTGCCGGAGGCCGAACGCTGGCGCGCCCTGCAGTGGCTCGCCGAGCGCGCGTCGGGCGACCCGCGGTTCGCCGTCGCCATGGTCGAGCATGTCTGGTACATCCTCTCGGGCCGGCGCCCGTCGGCCGCGCCGGAGGACGTCGCCCACCCGCTGTTCGACGCCCGCCAGCGCGCCTACCGCGAACAGCGGCGCGAGCTCGAACGGATCGCGCGCGGCTTCGCCGCCGACGGATTCGATCTGAAGGGGGTGTTCAAGGCGCTCGCCCTCTCCCCGTTCTACCGCGCCGACGGCCTCGCCGCGGCGCTCGCCGACCCCGCGCGCGAGGCGGAGCTGGCGGACCTCGGCCTCGCGCGCCTGCTCTCGCCCGAGCAGCTCGAGCGCAAGCTCGCCGCCGTCTTCGGCCGCGACTGGGGCCGCCTCACCGGGCGCGAGTCCTTCCTCCTGCTCTACGGCGGCATCGACAGCAAGGAGATCACCGAGCGCATCGCCGACCCGAGCGGCGCCATGGGCGCCATCCAGCGGATGATGGCCAACGAGATGGCCTGCAAGACCGTCGCCCTCGACTTCGCCAAAGACCCGGGCGAGCGCCTCCTCTTCCCGGGCGTCGAGCCGGACCTCGTCCCGTCCCCGGACAACGAACCCGCCCTGCGCGCGGCGATCGCGCACCTCCATGCGCATGTGTTAGGGCGCGAGGACGCCCCTGGCTCGGAGGAGGTCTCGCGTACCTACGCGCTGTTCGCCGGCGTCGTCGGGGACGCCCGCGAGCGCGGCCGGTTCGAGGGGGTCGACATCTACCACTGCCGCGCCGACGGCGAACACCGGGTTCCCGACCCCGAGTACACGGTCCGCGCCTGGCGCGCGGTCTTGACCTACCTGCTCCGGCGGCAGGAGTTCCTCTACGAGTGAGGGGACGCCGCCCCACCCCTCTCGACCCCACCGCCATGCGCCGCGATTTCCTCAAACTCTGCAGCCTCGCCGGCCTCGGCGTCGCCACGCCGCTCGCCCCCCGCCGCGCGCGGGCGGAGGGCGCCGGCCCGGAACCGTACGGCGGCCCCTATTTCGTCGTGTTCAACGCCGCCGGTGGCTGGGACACGACCTACCTGATGGACCCGAAGGGCACCGACGGCATCAACCGCCTGTACCGCGAGGGCGACATCCAGACCGCGGGCGCGCTGCGCTTCGCCCCGAACGCCGCGCAGCTCGACGGGGCTGCGGGCGGCCTCAGCAACGAGGAATTCTTCAAGCGCTACGCCGCCGAGCTGCTCGTCTTCAACGGCCTCGACTACTCGGTCAACAACCACGCGCCCTGCTCGCGCTACATGGCGACCGGCAAGCTCGACAGCCTCGCCTACCCGACCTTCGCCGCGCTCGCCGCCGCCTGCCGCGGCCCCGACTGCCCGCTCGCCTTCCTCACCTTCGGCAACTATTCGAACACCGGCAACGTCGTGCCCATGGCGCGCGTGCCCTACCTGCCCACGCTCTCGCGCATCGCCAACGCCGGCTGCGTCGAAGGCAACCCGCGCAGCCCCTACCACGAGGACTTCGCCGAGGCGCGCATCGAGGCCGCGCTGCGCGCCGGGAGCGAGGCCCGCGCCGCCGCGCCGCAGCTGCCCCGCGCGGCGCGCGCCGGGTCCGTCCTCTATGCCGCGCAGGCTAACTCCCGCGCGCTCGCGCGCGTCGCCCCCTTCGTCGCCGGCGAGGTCCCGAAGGGCCGGCTCCCGGCCCAGGCGGAGATCGCCCTCGCCTCGTTCAAGGCGGGGGTCTGCGTCTCCGCCAACCTCTCCATCGGCCAGTTCGACAGCCACGCGAACAACGACCGGGACCAGATGAAGCTCATCCCCGAGCTGCTCGCGGGCGTCGACTACACCCTCCGCCGCGCCGAGGAACTGGGGATCCGGGACAAGCTGGTCGTCGTCGTGCAGAGCGAGATGGGCCGCACCCCGACCTACAATAAAGGGGACGGCAAGGACCATTGGTCGGTGGGCTCCATCTTTTTTCTAGGGCCGGGGATCGCAGGGGGGCGTTGCCTGGGCGGCACCGACGCCGGCCAGATGCTGCGGACCGTGCGCCCCGATACGTTGGAGCTCGCCGATGGGGACGGCGGGGTCCGCGTGCGCCCGGAGCACATCCACCTCGCCCTGCGCGAGCTGGCGGGCATCGCCGGGCACCCGCTCGCGGAGCGATTCCCGCTCGAGGTGCCGGCCGGCGAGCGCCTCGGGGCATTGTGGGGATGAGCGGCGGGCGCCCGCGCCGGGCCGCCACCCGCCATGGTCTCCGACTACCGGACCACCGCGCGCGCGGCGCGGTCGCCGACGGCGAAGTGGCCGATGACCTCGGCTCCGCCGACCGGCCTGAGGTGCCAGACGGCACCGGGGCGGGTCTGCTGCTTGCGCTGCGCGCCGGGGGCGAGTTCGCCGTAGGACTTGGCGCTGCCGTCGCGGGCGTTCCAAAAGATCTCCACCGGGCGGTCGCCCCGGTTGTCGAACAGCAGGTCGAAAGGGTTGCCGTCCGGGGCGGACGGCGGGCCGGCGCCGGGGCGCAGCGCGATTTCGGGAAGCGAGGCGTCGGTGGCGACCGCCGGCGCGAACCCGGCCGGGGCGTGTGAGCGCAGCCGTTCGAGCTCCCCGCGGTGTTCCGGCCGGCCGGCGAGGTTGTCCCACTCGTAGGGGTCGGATTCGATGTCGTAGAGCTCCTCGCCGCCCTCGGCATAGCGGATGTAGCGCCAGCGCTCGCCGCTCACCGCGTAGGTGCCCGGGCGGTGGTGGAAGGTGAGCGAGACGTGGTCCCAGCGGGCGCCGGGATCTGCCAGTAGGGGCACGAGGCTCGGGCCGGCGCCGGGCCGCCCGTGGGCTCCCTCCTCGTCGGCGAGGCCGCAGAGCTCGGCCAGCGTGCGGTAGAGGCTGAGCAGGTTCACCGGCCGCTCGCAGACACCGCCGGGCGCCGTACCCGCGGGCAGGCCCGGCGCGCCCTCCGGCACGCGCACGATCAGCGGCACGCGGGTGCAGGCGCGCCACATCGTGAACTTCTGCCAGTGCTCCTTCTCGCCGAGGTGCCAGCCGTGGTCGCTCCACAGGACCACGATGGTGTCATCGCGATGCGGGCCGGAGTCGAGCGCGTCCAGCACGCGGCCGAGCATCGCGTCCGCGTAGGCGATCGAGGCCAGGTAGGCCTGGACGCCGCGCTCCCACTGGCCGTGTTCGCGGATGTGCGCGAAGTAGCGGTTGCGCCCGGCGCGCTGGCCGGCTTCGGGGAGGTCGTCGAGGTCGTCCGCCCTGTAGCCCGGCGGCAGCTGCAGGTCGGCGAGCGGGAAGAGGTCGAAGTAGCGCTTCGGGACAAACCACGGCTCGTGGGGACGGTAGATGCCGCAGGCGAGGAAGAAGGGTTGCTCGTGCGCTCGCGCGAGTTTGCCCGCGATGTAGTCGGCGACCTTGGCGTCGCCACCGAACGCGTCGTCGGTGACGTCGAAGGCGTGCCAGTCGGTCTCGACGTACTGCCACGGCCCGCCGCGCGGCAGCGACTTCGGGCGCGCGCCGAAATCCATCGTCGGCGGGAACGGGTTCTCCGTCTCCTTGGGCGGGTAGTATTCGTCCCACGAGCGGGCGTCCGTGAAGTAGTGCAGCATCTTGCCGGAGCCGGCGGACCAGTAGCCGTGCCGCGAGAAGAACTTCGGGATCAGCTCGGCGTCGGGCAGGACGCGGCGCATGTCCTGACCGTTCGCGTAGAGGCCGCTGACGTGGGGGGAGATGCCGGTGAAGACCGCCGAGCGGGAGGGGTTGCAGGCGGGGGCCGGGCAGTGGGCGTTGGTGAACAGCACGCCAGAGGCGGCGAGCCGGTCGAGGTTCGGGGTCTTGGCCTGCGGGTGCCCGCCGAGGGCGCCGGTCCAGTCGTTGAGGTCGTCGAGCGCGATGAACAGCACGTTGGGGCGGCGCGCTTCGCCCGGCTCGGCGGCGTGTGCCGGCCGGAGCGCCGCCGCCGTCAACGCCAGCAGGATGAGGGCACCGGGTAGCAGGGGGTTCGAGCAGCTCAGGCGGTGGGTCATCGCCGATGATGCCTACGGGGTTTCGCTAGGGCGAGTTTGAATACGAGTCGCGGCGCCATTTTTTGAGAGAGGAAGAAGTGCCGGCCCCGCCGGGATCGGGTCGCTGCTCAGCGGATCTTTTCACCGCACGCCGCGTTGTGGCTCGGCCACGGGTGTTCACCCGCGGCCTCGCCCCGCCTTGCCTGCGGCAAAAACCTCTCGCTGTGGCACTCACGATTCATTTTCAAACACGCCCTAGGCTATTCGAGGACAAAGGCGCGCGGGAGGTCATGCGGGTTGCTGTTGGGAGAGGCAATGGAGGGTGCCGCCCTCCTCGACCAGGTCGAGGCAATCGATCGCGACCACCTCGCGGTCGGGGAAGAGCTCGCGCAGCACGGCGAGGGCGTGACCGTCGTTGGCGGGTTGGCGGAAGGTGGGGGCGAGGACGCCGCCGTTGACGAGGAGGTAGTTCACGTAGGAGGCGGGGAGGACGGGCAGGCGCCAGCCGGGGACCTCGCACGGCTGAGGCATCGGCATGGGGACGAGGTCAAAGGGGCGCCCGGCCGGGGTGCGGAACTCGCCGAGGCGCCGCCAGTTCTCGGCGAGGATGGCGTGGTTCGCCGAAGCGCGGTCCGGTTCGACGCAGGCGAGGATCGAGGTGTCGCTCGCGAAGCGGGCCAGGTCGTCGATGTGGCCGTCGGTGTCGTCGCCCTCGATGCCCGCGCGGAGCCAGAGGATCTCGCCGACCCCGAGGCTGTCGCGGAGCTTGGCCTCGACCGCAGCGCGCGGGAGGTGCGGGTTGCGGTTCGGATTGAGGAGCACCGCCTCGGTGGTGAGGAGCTGCCCGCGGCCGTTGACCTCGATCGCGCCGCCCTCGAGCACCATGCCGCCGTCGAAGCGGCTCAGGCCGAGCGCTCCGGCGATCCGGCGCGGGATGGCGTCGTCGCGGTCCCAGGGCGGGAACTTGCCGCCCCAGGCGTTGAAGCCCCAGTCGGTGACGGCGACTTCGCCGGAGGTGCGGTGTTTGACGAAGATCGGGCCGTGGTCGCGACACCACACGTCGTCGTTCGGGTGGTCGAAGAGCTCGGTGCGGGCGGGGTCGGCGCGCGCGGCGTCCAAGTGGCGCCGGACCTCGGGGTGGCGGCTGCCGGGCGCGTTGATGCGGACCGTCTCGAAGCGCGTCACCGCGGCGGCGATCTCGGCGAACTTCGCGAGGATCCGGCCGGTCTTGGCGCCGCCCCAGTGGCGCGGGTCGCCGGTGGGCCAGGAGAGCCAGACGGCCTCCTGCGGCGCCCACTCCGGCGGCATGGCGAAGCCGGTTTGCGCCGCGCCGGGCGGTTCAGTCGCGCCAGCGTTTGAGGAGGTCGCCATAGGCGTCGATGCGGCGGTCACGGAAGAACGGCCAGATGCGGCGGAAGTCCTCGACGGCCTGGAAATCGAGGTCGTGAAGCAGGGTCTCTTCGGCGTTTGCGGGCGCCTCGGCGACGACCTCGCCGTACGGGTTGGTGACGAACGAGCCTCCCCAGAACTCGGTGTCGCCCTCGGTCCCGGTGCGGTTCACGGCGGCGAGGTAGCAGCCGTTGGCGACGGCGTGGCCGCGCTGGACGGTCTGCCAGGCGGTGTGCTGGGCGGCGCCGAGGGCCTCCTTTTCTTCGGGGAGCCAGCCGATGGCGGTGGGGTAGAGCAGCAGCTGGGCGCCGGCGAGGGCGGCGAGGCGGGCCGCCTCGGGGAACCACTGGTCCCAGCAGATGAGCACGCCGATCCGCCCGGCGGCGGTCTCCCAGACGGGGAAGCCGGTGTCGCCGGGGGTGAAGTAGAACTTCTCCTCGAAGGCGGGGTCTTGCGGGATGTGCGCCTTCCGGTAGAGGCCGAGGAGGGAGCCGTCGGCGTCGCAGACCGCGGCGGTGTTGTGGTAGGTGCCCGGGCCGCGGCGTTCGAAGAAGGAGCCGACGAGGACGGCCCCGCACTCTTTCGCCAACGCCGAGAGCCGGTCGGTGGCCGGGCCGGGGAGCGCGTCGGCGAGGTCGAAGCGCGCCGGGTCCTGGACGTCGCAGAAGTAGGGGGTGAGGAACAGCTCCTGCGTGACGATGATGTCGGCGCCGCTCGCTGCGGCACTGCGGATGAGGCCCTCGTGGTGGGCCCAGGCGGCGTCCTTCGAGCCGAAGCCGCGCGACTGGAGGAGGGCGAGTTTTGGCATGGGCGATTCGGGTTGCGGGCCGCGTGGGGGGCGAGGATTCGCCTGTCGAGGAAGCGATCGCCCGCGTCGGGCGCGAGCCCTGCCCACGCTAGCCCGGATCGATCCCCAATTCCACAGGCGAGGCGTCGCCGCTGCGCTCCGCGCTCAGCGCGTGGCCAGCAGGACCGCCAGGTAGGACATGTTGGCGGCGCAGCCCGGGAGCGAGATCTCGACCCGGTAGACGCCGGTCTTGCGGGCCGTGAAGTTGGCGAGGGGCGTGGCGTCGAGGTCTTCGTCGGAGGCGACGAGCCCGCCGCGTGGATCGCGGACGTGCAGGTCGATGTCGGTGGCATCGCCGTCGCCCATGCCGCGCAGCCGCACGCGGTCGCCGGCGTCGAGGAAGACTTTGAAGATGTGGCTTTCGCCGTCGTCGACCGCGACCGGTTCGAAGTCGTGAACGAAGTATCCATCGGCGACGTAGGCCGCTTCGACGGTGGCGACCTGCTTGGCGAGTTGGAGGATGGCGCGTTCGTCGGCGGGGCCGGCCTTGGCGCTGCCGGCCAGCGCGAGGGCGGCGGCGGCGGCGACGGATGGGATGAGGTTGGATTTCATGTCGATATCGGGTTGTGGTCGTTGTCTTGGTTTGGAGCGCCCGCGGTCCCTGCGTGCGGGGTGGCGCTACCTTCCAGAGGGGGGAAAGCGCGGTACGGCGTGACCGAATTTTCTTCCCATTTCGGTGCGCCCCCATTTGAGTCGGGGGATGGATCCCAAACTGCGCCGGCAGGCGGCATTCCAAGACACCCGTTGGACGATGGTGCGGAGGGCGACCGATCCCGACCAGAAGACCATCGCGCTCAGGGCGATGGGCGAGTTTTGCGCCGACTATTGGTATCCGGTCTATGCGTTCCTGCGGCGACGGGGCTACCCGAGGGAGGAGGCCGAGGACCAGACGCAGGTGTTCTTCAACCAGATCGCCAACGGGGGGGTGCTGGCCGCCGCCGACCCGGAAGACGGGCGCCTGCGGAATTTCTTGCTCAAGCAGCTTCAGAAACAACTCAAGGCGCACCGCGAGCGCGAGGGCGCGCAGAAAAGGGGCGGGCATCTGGAGAAGCTGTCGCTGGACTTCGAGAGCGCCGAGGGGAGGCTGCGCAACGAACCCGAGAGTTCCGGGCTGACCCCGGAGGAGGAGTTCGCGCGCGCTTGGGCGTTCACCACGCTCGAGATCGCGATCCGCCGTCTGGGGGAGAGCTGGAGCGATCAGGGGAAGGGCGAGGAGTTCGACGCCCTGCGCAAATTCCTCCACCCCGGTCAGATCGCCGACTCCACCGCCGCCGAACTGGCCGACCAACTGGGCGTCAATGAGGCGAACGCGAGGCAGAAGGTACGCCGGATCCGCGATGCGTTCTCAACCTTCCTGCGCGATCAGATCGGCGACTCGCTGAGCGATCCCAGCGACGAGTCGGTCGAGGCCGAGCTGCAGAACCTCCGCGCCGCGCTGGGGACCTAGCTAGGAGGAACGGTGCCAGTTTGAGCCTGATCTTCGGCGGATTGAGCCGGGAAATGGGGGGCGATGCCCGCTCCCGGAGACCCTGGCTGCTACCCTTGCAAACGCGCACCGGAGTGCCCCGCGGATTCGGGTTCGCAAGCTGGGAGGCTCTGGGGTCATCCAACACGAATGGCTTCGCAGACGCGGACCGCGGTGGGAGACCCTTCGCTTCGCTCAGGGTGACACTGCCGGTGAGTTGAGGGCGGTGTGTGAGGATGGCCACCAGCCCTTCCAAGGAGTGTGTGTCATCCTGACAAGCGTAGCGCCGGAAGGATCCCGCGCTAAAGCCGCCACGCCGAGCCACCGGGACGTCATCGATGGCCCGCCGGGTGCGAAGCGGGCGGGCAAGGAGACGCCTCCCCGTCGATGCCCCCCTTCACCCAGTGCCGTTCGACCTTGCCCGCCCTGGATCGAATGGCGCTCGGTTCAGCCGGGTTCTCGGCGGTTTGAGCCGGGAGCGGGGCCGATGCTCGCTCCCGGAGATCCTGGCTGCTATCGTTTGCAAACGCGCACCGGAGTGCCCCGCGGATTCGGGTTCGCAAGCTGGGAGGCTCTGGGGTCATCCAACACGAATGGCTTCGCAGACGCGGACCGCGGTGGGAGGCCCTTCGCTTCGCTCAGGGTGACAGT
>JAUIGD010000229.1 GCA_030430255.1 Verrucomicrobiia bacterium | reverse complement strand
CCGGCGCGGCAGTCGTGCCGAAGAGCATCTCGAGCGCACCGAGCACTTGGCCCTGTTCGCGCGCGCGGAGGGGATGTGGGCAGGCGAGGATGGCATCTACATCGCCTGCACGAACGGCGGGGCGAAGAAGCTCGGGCAAATTTTCCGCCTGCGTCCCTCCGAAGGCACGATCGAACTCTTCGTCGAGGCGAGTGAGCCGTCGGTGCTGGAAGCGTGCGACAACCTCACCGTCTCCCCGTGGGGCGATCTGGTGGTCTGTGAGGACGGCGGCGGCGAGCAGTTCCTGCGCGGGATCACCCCCGGCGGCGAAATCTACACCTTGGGGAGGAACGCCAAGAACGGCAGCGAACTCTGCGGGGCTGTCTTCGCCCCGAACCACCCCACCCTGTTCGTCAACATCCAGCGCGACCCCGGCCTCACGCTGGCCATCACGGGGCCGTGGATGCCGCCGGAGGATCCTCCCGGGCGGGCGGACTAATCACCAAGCCTCAAGCCAGCACCTCGTTCACGACGTGACCATGGACGTCGGTGAGCCGGTAGTCGCGCCCTTGGAAGCGGTATGTCAGGCGCTCGTGGTCGAACCCCAACATGTGCAGGAGCGTCGCCTGGAGGTCGTGCACGTGCACCGGATCGCTGGCGATCGAGAAGCCGAGCTCGTCGGTTTCGCCGTGTGAGTAGCCGCCGCGCGCACCGCCGCCGGCCAACACCATGGTGTAGGCGTCGGGGTAGTGATCGCGTCCGAGCACTTTGCCCTTCGCGGTGCGGCCTTCGCGGAACGGGGTGCGGCCGAACTCGCCGCCGATGATGATGAGCGTGTCATCGAACATCCCGCGGTCTTTGAGGTCGCGGATCAGTGCGGCGATCGGTTTGTCCATCGTCGCGCACTTGTTGGTGAGCCCGTCGCGGATGTCTTCACCGGGGTTGGTGCCGTGGAAGTCCCAGCCCCAGTCGAAGAGTTGCACGAAGCGGACGCCCGACTCGGCCAGCCGACGGGCGAGCAGGCAGTTGTTGGCGAAACTCGCCCCGCCCGGCTGGGCCCCGTATCGCTCCAGCGTCGCGGCCTTCTCCTTGCTGATGTCCATCACGCCCGGCACCGAGGCCTGCATGCGGAACGCCAACTCATACTGGGCGATGCGCGTCAAGGTTTCGGGGTGTCCGAACTCCCGCGCGGCGCGCTCATTGAGATCCTTGAGCGCATCGAGGGTCGAGCGCCGCAGGTCGCGGGTCATCCCGGGCGGGTCGCTGACGTAGAGCACCGGGTCGCCCTTCGACCGGCACTGCACGCCTTGGAATACCGAGGGGACAAAGCCGGAACCGAAGCTGTTCTTGCCGCCGTTGGGCTGCACCCCGCTGGAGATCAACACGACGTAACCGGGCAGGTCCTGGTTCTCGGTGCCGAGGCCATAGGTGACCCAGGAGCCGAACGAGGGCCGCCCGGGCCGCGCCGAACCGGTGTGCACCAGCAGTTCGGCCGGGGCGTGGTTGAACTGCTCGGTGAACATCGACTTGATCACGCAGAGGTCATCGGCGTGCTCGTGGAAGTGCGGGATGGCGTCCGACATCCAGGTGCCGCCCGAGCCGTACTGTGCGAAGTCCCGCGGTGTTCCGAGCAACTTCGGGACCCCCGAGGTGAAGGCGAATTTCTTGCCCTTGAGAAACGCATCCGGGCAGTCCTGTCCGTCGCGTTTCACCAATTCGGGCTTGTAGTCCCATAGGTCGAGGTGGGGCGGCGAGCCGGTGAGGTGCAGGTAGATGACCCGTTTGGCGCTGCCCTCGAAATGCGGCCGTTTCGGCAGCAGGGGGCTGGCGGGCGCCTCGAGGCCAGCATCGGGCGCGTCGGCGGCGAGCAGTTGGTTCAGGGCGACCCCTCCCAAGCCGACCCCGGCGGAACCGAGGAAGTGGCGACGGGTTTGGAACTCGAGCTGTTGTTGGCGGAGGTTCATTGGCGTGCGGAGTGTGGAATTGGGAGTGAGGGGAGGAGCGACTCAATCCCACGACAGGATGTCGTCGTCGATACTGGTGAAATCTTTTCCGTGGCCGTAGACGATCGCCGGCTCGGCGATCGCCCGTCCGGTGCGCGGGTCGGTCACCTGGCCGTCGCCTCCGGTGTCGAACACGACCACGAAGGGGCGGCCGTGCGCATCGAGGAGGAGCCGGGTGCCCGTTGCTTCGTCCTCCCAGACTCCTCGGGCAACCCCCCCTCTCCGTTCGCCGGCGGGATTGAAATCGACAAAGATCTTCTCTTTCGGATTGAGACCGTTTGGGTTCCCTCCGAGCAGCACTTCCAGAAGCGCGCCACCGCATACGGTCTGGGTGTCCCGATCAGAATCCGGCAAGGGCCACGCGTCATAGTCCATCCGATAGTTGGCGATTGCATTTCGCACTTGGCGAACGGAGTAGGCATCATGAGCACCTGGGACTCCAGTCTTCTCGAAAGCCGCCAAGAAAACGGAAGCTGCCGCGCACAGGACGACGGCCAACCCGGCTCCGATGAGCAATTTCCTCCGTCCAGATATCGGCGCTTCGCTCACCGCTTCATCAAAAACTCGTCGAGGTTCAGCAGCACGTTGGCGACCAGGGTCAGCGCCGCGAGTTCGGGCGCGTCCATGCCTTCGGGGAGAGGCCCGAGCGGGTCGGTGGCCATCTTGGCGGCCAGTTCCGGCTGCTCTCGGTATTGGCCGAGGGCCTCGCGGAAGAGGCCGAGCAGCCGCCCGCTCTCTCCGGGAGTCGCCTCGCGCAACAGGCACAGTTCGAACCCCCGATCGATCCCGGCTGCGGCGCTCTGCCCGGCCCTTGCGGCTTCCGCCATCCGCCGCGCCAGCGATTGCGCGGCCTCGACGTAGACGGGGTCGTTGAGGGTGACCAAGGCCTGCAGCGGCGTGTTGGTGCGGTCGCGCTTCAACGTGCAGACCTCGCGGTTCGGTGCGTCGAAGGCGGCCATCGACGGGTAGGGGTTCGAGCGCCGCCAGGTGGTGTAGATCCCTCGCCGGTAGCGGTCTTCGCCCGCCGAAGTCTTCCAGTCGATGCCGCCGCCGAACGCCGCCTTGATGCCGAGGTCGGGCTGCGGCGGCCGCACCGGGGCGCCGTACATCTTGTCGCTGAGCAGGCCGCCGACGGCGAGCGCTTGGTCGCGAACCATCTCGGCGGAGAGGCGGAACCGGGGGCCACGCGCGAGCAGCCGGTTGTCGGGATCGCGCTCCGCCAGCTCCGGACTCACGCGCGAGTCCTGCCGGTAGGCGCGCGAGGTGACGAGCAGTTTGAGCATCGCTTTGGTATCCCATCCGCCCTCGATGAACTCAGCGGCGAGCCAGTCGAGAAGCTCCGGGTGCGTCGGTGGTTCGCCCTGCGACCCGAACTCCTCGCTGGTGGGAACGATGCCGATGCCGAACAACTTCTCCCAGTAGCGATTGGCCGTCACCCGGGCGGTGAGCGGGTTGTCGCGATGCACCAGCCACTTCGCCAAATCCATGCGGTCGGGCTGCTCGTCGCCGACCGTCTCCCACTCGAAGAAGGCGCCCGGCAACCCCGGCTGCACCTTGTCGCCCGGCGCGCGGAAGTTGCCGCGCAGGTGGATGAAGGTTTCCCGCTGACGGTCGGGCGCCAGCTCGCGCATCACCGGCACGGTGGTCGCCGGCTCGAGCGAGTTCAGGCCTTGTTCCGCGGCGGCGATCTGCTGCCTGACCCGCTCGGTGAAAGGGTCGATGCTGACGAAGTGGTTCCAAATGACCGTCCGCCCTGCCTCATCGCGTTCCCCCTCGGGCACCGCCAAAGCCGCGGCGACCCCGTGCGGGAGCGCCCGGTGCGGAGCGGGATCGGTGGCGACCGAGATCCGGAAGCGCCCGAGCGCATGTTCGGCGTAGCTCTGTTTCAGGGTGAGCCTCAGCGGGCCGCCGGGCAGCGGCCGCTGCAATTCGAACACCGCCGAATGCGCCCTGCCGAGTTGCCCGCCGACCGCCCAGCCCGAGTTGCCCCGCGCGTCCCCATCGACCGCCTTGCCGACCTCGAAACCCGCCTGATCGAAGGTTGAGCTGGCGCCGGCAAAAGTCGCGCTCTGGGCTCCGTCGAGCGTGAAGGTCCGCTCCCGCTCCGGGGCCTCTTCGACCATTCCGGACCAAACCTCGCCACGCTCAGCGTCGAGAAGCCGGAGCCGCGCCCCTCGCAGCCGCTGTCGCACCTCGCCATCGGTGCGGTTCCAGACGACGATTCGCGAGAGATCGATCTCGGCTCCCAAATCCACCTCCCACCACGGCGCCGGGTCGCCCTCGCCGGTGTGGGAGACGCTCCCCTGGTTGTAGTCCCCTTCGGTGTTCCCGTCGATGGCGCGCGCGGCGGCCGCGCCACGGTAGTCGCTGGATTGGCTCGCCTCGCCGTTCGCGGCGACGTTCTCCCCGCGGGTGTCGAAGGCCTGCACTTCGGCGAGGTGCAAGAACTTGCCACCGCCCCCGTGCTCGATGCGCAGGTAGCGCGCCCTTCGGGCATCGCTGCGCAGCCCGCTGTCGAGGGCGATCTCGTTCAGGACGAAGTTGCCGTTGCGCCCCGGCCCGCCCCAGTGGCTGAGGGACGCATGCGGCAACGCCTCGATGCGCAGGGCGGTGATCGGTGCCTCGCCGACCTCCGCCTCGATGACGTAGATGTCCGTCTCCGCACCCTCGCCCCCGACCAACCACGAGCTATCGCCGAGGTCGGTGAAGGTCGCGCCGGAGTCGGCCTCGATCCGGGTCACCGCAACAGGGCTCCAGCGCGCCTCTTCGTCCGCCAGGCCGGCAGCCCAGGCACGCATGGCCGCCTGGCGCTCCGCGGTCGGCTCGGCGAGCGCCCCGCGCAAGGTCGCCAGCTCGGCCTCCAGCGCCGCCCTCTCGGCCACCTGATCCGCGCTGAACACGCCGACGGTCGGCGCCTCATCGCGGCGGTCCCGATCCTCGGTCTGGTTGAGGATGGCGAACATCTCGAAATAGTCCCGTTGCGAGATCGGATCATATTTGTGCGTGTGGCAGTGCGCGCAGGTCATCGTCGTCCCCATCCAGGTTGCCATGGTGGTGTTCACGCGGTCGACCACCGCCACGTTGCGGAACTCTTCATCGTCCGTACCTCCCTCGTTGTTGGTCTGGGTGTTGCGGTGGAAGCCGGTGGCGACGAGTTGGTCGATGGTCGGCGTGTCCAGCAGGTCGCCGGCGATCTGTTCGATGGTGAACTGGTCGAAGGGCATGTTGGCGTTGAAGGCGCGGATCACCCAATCGCGGTAGCCCCAGATCGTGCGTGCGGGGTCGTCGGCGTAACCTGCCGAGTCGGCGTAACGGGCGAGGTCCAACCACATGCGCGCCCAGTGTTCGCCGAAGCCGGGTTTCGCGAGCTGTGCGTCGACGTAGCGCCCGAAGGCGTCCGGGTGGGGATCCGCGACAAAACCGGCCACCTCCCCGGGGGTTGGGGGCAAGCCTGTCAGGTCGAGCGCGGCGCGCCGGGCAAGGGTCGCCCTGTCTGCCTCCGGGGCAAACTCCAGCCCCTCGCTCCGCAGGCGCTGCAAGAGGAACGCATCGACCGGGTTCTCGCTCGCCCCGGCGACCTCCGGCACGGCCGGACGTTCGATCCTGGTGTAGGACCAGTGCCGCTCGTACTCCGCGCCCTCCTCGATCCAGCGCCGGATCAGCGCGACGTCCTCCTCGGCGAACCGCTCCCCCGCCTCCGGGGGCGGCATGACTTCGTCAGCGTCGTGGGAGGTGAGCCGGTAGAGCAGCTCGCTGGCGTCCGGATCACCGGGGACGATCGCCCGCACGCCGTTGTTGTCGGCGGTTGCGCCTGCGAAGGTGTCGAGCCGTAACCCCGCTTCCTGGGTGTTCTCATCGGGCCCGTGGCAGCGGAAACAACCGTTCGACAAGAGCGGGCGGATGTCGTTGTTGAACGACACCGACGGCGCCGCCACGCTGCTGCCTGCGCAGGCGATCAGGGTGGAGAGGAGTGCGCGGAAAGTCGGCATATACAGGTGCCAAGCTACTTCCGCCGCCGGTCGAATTCGCCGGGAAATCGCCCGCCGAGAGTTGTGGCGCCCGCCGGTGACCGCTACTCCGGCACCTTGAAGGCGTAGACGCTGCCGTCGTCGCAGCCGATCACCAAGTGCCCGTCGGCGACGGCTGGGGAGGAGCGCAGATCTTCGCCGATCTCGTAGCTCCACCGCTCCTCGCCGCTCTCCGCATCGACGGCGTAGAGCGAACCGTCGCCCGAACCGACATACACGACCCCGCCCGCAACGACCGGCGAGGACTCGATCCCGTTGCCGGTGACGAACTCCCAATCGGCCTCGCCGCTCTCGCGATCGAGACGGTAGAGCCGCTTGTCTTTGCCCGCGACGAAGACCGCCTCGGCGGTCACCGCGGGCGAGGCGACGTAGGGGAACTCCCGCTCGCCGAACTCCCAGAGCTGCTTCTTCTCAGCCAGGTCGAACGCCGCCACCCGGTTGCCGTGGTGGGCGACATAGGCGATGCCATCCACCACGACGATGGAGTTGGCGATGTAATGTTCGACGTCCATTTTGGAGACGGTCGCGCCCGTCTCCGCATCGACCCCATAGATCTGGGCGTCGCACCCCCCGAAATAGATCCGGCCGGCATGGACGCCGGGGGCGCCGTTGACGTAGTTCTCCGTCTCATACTTCCACTTGGGAGATCCGTCGGCGGCATGGATGCAGTGCAGGTGGTTGTCGTAGCTGCCGATCAAAACGTAGGTCGCCCCGTCGCCGGAGTGGAACAGGTTCGCCCCTCCAGCGATCTCGCCATCGGTCTCATAGGTCCACTTCTTCGCCCCCGAAGCCCGCTCGAGCGCATGGACGATCCCATCTCCCGAGCCGAAGCAGACGAGGTCGCCGACGATGGCGGCGGTGCCTTGGATGGCGTCATCCGCGAGGTACTCCCAGCGCTTCTCGCCCGTCGCGAGATCGAGGCAGGCGAATTTGCCGTCCTCGGCGCCGACATACACGCGCCCGTCAGCCACCACCGGGGTGGCCATCACGCTGCGCCCCACCTCCGTCGCCCAGGCGAACTCCAGTTCCCCGGGGAGGGCTTCCTCCGCCACCCCCCGCATGTCCGGGGAACCGCGGAACAGCGGCCAGCTACCCGCCCCGGCGACCGCGAGCCCGGCGCATGAACACAGCGCCAGCCACCCGGCCCGTCGCCTCCCCGCCCCTCCGGTGAAATCCTTGCCGATCGCGGGAGAGAGCCATCTTTTGTGTGCGGACATGTTGCAACGCTAGTCCCTGCCCCCTATTCTTCAAGCGTCCTGCGACCTGCCCGCGATGCCCCCAGAAGACGAAGACAACGAGCTCTACCCCGAGGATTGGGACACCCCGATCCCGCGCGAGCTCTACTCCGAATACGAGGAGCGCCCCTTCCGCAGCTGCACCCGCTGCGGCGAATCCCTGCTCGAATTCGCGGAGGGCTATCAGGTGGCCAAGATCTTCAAGCGGGGTGAGACGGTTTTCGAATACGCGCTCTGCGGCCCCTGTCACCGGGGCTTGATCGACGAATTTTCGGACGAGTCGAAACGCAGGCTCGAGGACTACTACAACGAACACATGCAACCCGGCCTCGGCGGCGAGGTCTGCGGTATCTGCGCGCAACACCGCGATCAACTCCACGATCCCGAGTTCGCGCTCGGCGCCATGTGCAACGGCTCATCCCTGCTCGAAACCTTCATGCTCTGCAACGCCTGCATGGAGAAAACCAACGAGCTGGTCTCGGAGAAGACGCGCGGCATCTGGGGCGATTTCATCAACGACAACTTCCCCGGCGTGCCGGCGAACTTCGCCCCCGACCCCCTCGGTGTCCCCATTTTCTAACGACCCGTCCCACGGATGAGCGAACCCCCTACCCTGACCCACACGACGCGCGCGCGCCTCGCGCCACCGCCGATGACCGAGGCCGAATATCGCACGGTGAGAGCGAGCTTCATGCTGCGGACGGCCTTCGCTTTGGCGGTCGCCGTCGGCGGTGCCTGGGTCGGGCTGAACCAGATCCTGCCGCTCGGCCCGGCCCCTTCGGCCTTCCTCGGGCTGGCGGTCGGGTTCGGCTTGGGCGCAAAGTGCTTCCCCAGTTCCGGCCTCGTCTCCGGAATTCGTTACCGGAACTACCGCCGCGCCAAGCGCGGGCTGCCGCCGCTCGACCCCGATCAGGTTCCCGAGCTGAGCGCGTTCGACGAATTCCGCAAAGGGTGAAGGGCACGATGGCGACACCCGAAGATGCTGGGGCCGGTCTCGCCGCGCTGTCCCGACACCTCAAAGAACGGCTCGGCGCCGGAGTCACCCACGTCTGGCTTTCCGAGGAGACCAAGGAACGATTTCGCGGCCTCAAGGCGAAAGCCCGCGCCTCCGCACAGGCCGCCGGCCAACCGGCGCCTGACTCTGACGCCGTGCGCACTCCGCCGACCGACCCCCTGCCCCCTGCGGCCGACACGGCGCCGCCGGATCCCGCATCGAAGCCGCGGCCGCAATCCGCCGGAGCCGCATCGCGCACCCCGCCCGAGGGCAAGGCGGCACGGCTCGCCGCGATCGCCGAGCGGGCGGAGCACTGCGCCCGCTGCCGCGGGCTGGGCACGCTCCGCGACACGATGGTCTTCGCAACGGGCAACCCCGACGCCGACCTGATGTTCGTCGGCGAGGCCCCGGGTGCCGAGGAGGAACGCCAGCGCGAACCCTTCGTCGGCCCGGCCGGCCAGTTGCTCACCAAGATCATCGAGACCATGGGGCTGCGGCGCCAAGACGTCTATATCTCCAACATCGTGAAGTTCCGTCCGAAGATCGGCGACGGGACGGATCAAGGGAGCGCCAACCGGCCGCCCGAACCGGAGGAGATGGCGGCAGCGGTCGAGTACGTGCGCGCCGAGATCGGCGTCGTCGCGCCGAAGTTGATCGTCGCTCTCGGCGGCACCGCCATGACCGGCCTGCTCGGCATCGACGGCAGTGTCGGCCGCGCGCGCGGCACCGTTCACGATTGCGGAGGCACCCCGGCCATCGTGACCTATCACCCCTCCTACCTGCTCCGCAGCGGCGGCAAGTCCGAGAAGCGCAAGGTGTGGGAGGACATGCTGTTCGCGATGGAGCAACTGGGGATGCCGATCAGTGAGCGCCAGCGCCGCTTCTTCAGTTGAAGGGCGCTGTCGCCGGGATCTCCACCACGACGTCTCCGGGCGGCAGATCGAGCAGGTCGCCGGGGCGGCGCGCACACCGGTATCGCAGCCCCCACATCGCCGCCCAGCCCTCGAAGGTCAGCCCGTGCCGGTTCTCCATCAGCGCCCTCGCCCGCTCCGGCGCAGAGGTCAGCGCGGGCAGGCTTTGAAAGATCATGCCGCCCCCGTTGTTCAACACCACGATCCGCCGGTTCCCGGGGCGCATCTGCTGCAACGGCCACGGGGCGGCCAGGTCGTAGATCGCCGTGAGATCGCCGGCCACCAACCAGGCCTCAGGCTCGCCCTCCGCCAAGCCGAGAAAAGTGGAGACGGTCCCGTCGATCCCGTTGGCGCCGCGGTTGGCAAAGCAGCGCAGCCCCCGATCCTCACGGCAGGCGAACGCGTTCCACTCGCGGATCGGCAGGCTGTTGCCGAGAAACACGAGCGCCCCGGCGGGGACCGCCATCGAGAGCGCGCGCACCCATTGCGCCTCGGGCGCGATCGGTGGAGAGTCGCCCTCCCGCAGCCCGGCGAAACGGATCCCATCGGGGATCGACACGGCCTCCCAATCGACGCCCGCGATCACTTCGCTCGAACGCGCCAAGCCCGGCAGGCCGTTCGGCGCGACCGAGAACACCGGGACCTCGGGGAGCGACTCGAGGTCGCGCCAAAAACGGCAAGACGGCACGCCGCCGATGCGCAACACACGGGTGCCGCGCCCGCCCGCCCGCAACTCCGGATCTTCACGCAACCCCGAACTCGCCTCGGCCCACACCGGCGCGCCGAGCCGCCGCAGGAACCCGCGCACCGGATCCTGCCAAGACGGCTTGAGGCAACCCACCAGAACGACCAACTCCCCGGAGCCCGCCGCCAGAAACTCGCCGAGGGCCGCGGCCGC
>JAUIGD010000228.1 GCA_030430255.1 Verrucomicrobiia bacterium | reverse complement strand
AACCTGCGGCGTCTCTTCAACCTCCGCGCCCCCGCGAAGATGGCGGGGATGGGCGCTCTGGCCGCGTAGTGCGGCGCCCCGCAGGCCGGGGCAGGTCGCCAAGCCCGCCCGGGAAGCCCCGGGGGCCAGGCATGGTCAATATCGCGAGCCGGCCCGCCCGCGGGGAGAAAACGCGTCACCCTCCGGCCAGAACCCGCGCGCGGTGGCCCCCGCAAACTAAGTCCGACAGGCTCCTAGCCCGGATCGATCACCACCTCCGCAGGCGAGGCGCCGCCGATCGTTGATGCTGAGTAGGCGCCGGCAGGGATCGGCGAAGCGGCTGGGTAGACACCCTGCCCGAGCCGGTCACCACGCCAACACCCTCAGCATCAACGAGGGCAAGCCGCAGCCCGGAGCTTGGTGATCGATCCGGGCTAGGGCGGGACTTGCCAAGCCGCAGCCCGAGGCTGGGGTTCGATTCGGGCGGGTCTCAACCCTGCCTGTTGGGCCCGCCCGATTCCTTCACCGCCGAAGCGAACGGGCGTTGCCAATCCACGTGCATGCGACCACTGCGAGCAGCGCCAGCGGGGTCAGCGTGTGGATGAAATAGCCGCGAGGCCCAGCCCCGTAGGCCACCGTGAGCGCCGCGCCGATGCCGACGAAATAGACGAAAGCCAAGATCGCGCCGAACACGTTTCGGCCGGCTCTCGACTCGTTGGTGAACACCAGCGCAGCCGGCAACGCTCCCGCGGCGAACGCCCCCCCGGCGAAAACGAACGGCAGCGCCGAGGCCACGAGGCCGACCAACAACATCGCGACGCCCAGGGCGAACCCGCCCCCCACAAACAATCCCTCCAAACGCTCCCGCGGCCGCAACGCATGGCGCGCCGTGCGATCGAGGTAGACCATGAAATTGCCGATGCCGGGAGCCAGCCAAACCCAAAACGCAAACCCCAGATAGAGGACGATCAACGCCCCAGCAGCCGCGGGATGCAGCGCCTCCAACAAGACGCGGCCGAAGGTGTAGGCGACGAAGATCCCGATGATCAGCGCCCACTGGTTCGCGGCGGTGAACTTCTGGATCCAGAAACACCAGCGCTGGTAGAGGCGGTAAAAGCGGGAGCGTGCCCGGAACGACTCCAGCAGCCCGTCGCGCGCCGGTTCGAATTCGGCTCGCAACCGCAGGGCCTCAAGAAAGTGCGTCTCCGCCTCGCGGTGTTCGAATCGGCGCAGCGCCGACCACCCGGCGTTCAGGTGTGCATACTCATCCTCGGGGTTCTCGGCGAGCAGCCGCCGCGCGGCCGCCTCGTCCTCCTCCCGCTTGCCCTGCATGCGCAGCGCGACGGCGAGGACGCTCTGGGCGGCGTGGTCGTCGCCGTCCACGAGGAGCGCCTGCCGCGCCGCAGTTTCGGCGTCAGCCCATCGCTGCCGCGCCAGCTGCGCGCGGGCGACAGCGTTGTGCGACCAGGCTTGCTCCGGCTCGAGCGCCACCGCACGGCTGGCGGCGGCGAGCGCCGCGTCGCCCCGATTCAACCCCGCCAACACCGAGGAACGCACCGCGTGAAAGAACGCGTCCTCCGGCTCGAGCGCGATCGCCCGGTCGATCGCCGCCAGCGCCTCGGCACGGGTCGCGTCGGCGTCGTCGAGGCAGAGCGCGAGCTGGAGATGCGCCTCGGCGTTATCCGGGTTGCGCGCCAGCGCCTCGCGGAAAAAGCGGGCCGCCTCCTCCAGCCGGCCGAGCTGGCGCAGCTGTGCCCCACGCAGGAACGCATCGCCGGAACCGCCGCTCATGGTTTCTGAATGCCGAGGAACTCGAGCACATCGTCGTAGAACCCGCTCTGGTTGGCGTACAGTGCATAGTTCTTCGCGCTCTCGAACCAACGACGGGTCGACGGTTTGACCATCCCCGCCCGCTTCGCCAAGGCCTTCCCGGTGATCGGCACCATCTTGCCAGTCCGCATCGCTTCGGCCAACGCCTCTTCGGTAGCCCCCTCGAAAACGGCGCTGATGTCGGCTCCTGAGAAATCCTTGCACCGCTTTGCGAGGGCCTTCGCATCGAGCCCGGCGACCGGCTTGCCCTCGGCGACAATCCCGACGATCTCCGCGCGCGCCTCCAGATCCGGCGGAGGCACGAAGAGCAGCCGATCGAATCGCCCCGGCCGCAGGAACGCGGAATCGAGGTGCCAGGGGGCGTTGGTGGCGCCGAGCACGAGGACGCCATCGTTGTTGTCGTCGTGCCCGTCCAGCTCGGCGAGGAACTGGTTGATCAATGTGCGCCCCGCGCTGGCGCGGAGATCTTTCCGGTCTGCGGCAAGCGCATCGACCTCGTCGAAAAAAAGCACCGCGGGCGCGTGTTGGCGGGCATACTCGAAGATTCGGTGCAGCTGCTTCTCGCTGTTCCCGATCCACATGTCGAGAATCTGATGCAAGCCCACCGAGAGGAAGTTCGCCTTGATCTCGCCGGCGGTCGCACGGCTGATCAGCGTCTTGCCGCAACCGGGCGGCCCGTAGAGCAACACCCCACCACCCGCCTTCTTACCGTAGGCGGCGAACAGGTCTTTGTTCTGCATCGGGTAGAGGATCTTCATCCGGATGTCGTCCTTCACCGAAGCCATGCCGCCGACCCTTGAAAAATCGACATCCGTCCGCGCCACGAACTCCAACCCGAGGTCATCGAGGGACATCTCGTTCGCACCGCGCCCCGCACCCCCGCCTCCCTCACCGTAATCATCGGTCTCGTCCTCCTCATCCCACTCGTCCGGATCGAGGGCTCCCCCGGCCCAGCCCCCGTCCCACTGCGGCACAGCACGGCCCCTGTCCCCGCCCTGGGCCTTGGAGCGCCCGGTTCCACCTCCCGCAGACACGATGCGTTTCAGCAGTTCAGGATCGACCGCGGTCGGGTCGGCGGCGACGGCTCTCTCGTAGTAGGCACGCGCCTCTTCAGCGCTCTCCTCGGCCAAAGCCAGCCTCGCCCGCAACACCCATGCCGGTGCGTGCCCCGGGCTCTGCGCACAGACCTGTTCGATTCGAAGCACCGCCTCCGAAGTCTTGCCCTCGAGCTCCAACAACGTCGCCAGCCCGGTCCGCGCCACCGCATTCTCAGGCTCCAGCTCCAACGCACGGCTGAAGTAAGCCTTCGCCTCTTCCAGTGCAAAGGCGTCCAGCTGCCCCTGCGCGAGCAACAGCAACAGCGGCACGTTGTCAGGGCTAGCAGCGAGTGCGGCTTCAAGAGCTTCCAAGTCCATTGCCGGCAAGCCTCGGCGCGCCCATCGCAGTGGTCAATCCGTCGCGACCGCCAAACGCCGCGATCGATCCCGGAGACCCCGACCACCCATCTCCCGCACCCCACGCCATTGCCGACCCTTAAAATCCGTCGCAAGGGCTGGTGGCCATCCCCACACACCACCCTCAATTCCGCGGAACTGTCACCCTGAGCGACGCGAAGGGCCTCCCTCCGCAGGTCCGCGTCTCCGGAGCCCTCCGCCGTCCAATGACCCCAGCGCCCCCTGAACTAGCTTGCGAACTCGATTCGGCGGGGCACTTCGGTGCGCCTTTGCAACGGTAGCAGCCAGGGTCTCACGGAGCGAGCATCTACCCGTTCTCCAACTCAATCCGCCGAAGATTAGGCTCAAATTGGCGCCATTCCTCCAAGCCCGGATCGATTACCACACCCGCGGGCGAGGCGCCACCAATCGTTGGTACCGAGCAGGTGACGGCAAGGCTGGCGAACTGGTTGGATGAACACCCCGCCCGAGGCGATCACCACGCGGATCCCCTCAGCGTCAACGAGGGCGAGCCGCAGCCCGGTCCTCGATGAACGATTCGGGCCAGGAGGCTGCCGGTCGCTCCAGGCGCGCCATCGCCCCAGCTCCTCCCGAACAAAACAATCGAGAATTTTACCATAAAGTTATAATCTCCATAAAATTTCCTTGCGCGTTGACTATAATTTCTATATTTTACAAAGTTGTAATGCCGCGCATGGAGACCGAGGCAACCTCAACACGCACTTCAAACATGACCATTCGCCCAAGAAATCACCGGGGGTTCACACTCCTAGAGATGTTGATCACCATCGCCGCCCTCACTGGCATCATGACCATCGCGGTGGTGTCCTACACCGGCGTCCAGACTTCGCTGAAAACGAAAAAGTTGGAACAGGACGTCGCCGCGGTGAACTCCGCAGTCAAAGTCTACCTCGCCAACGGAGGGCAGATGGGTGCCTTGGTGACGCCCCAGGCGATCATCAACAAGCTCAAGACCGTCCCCAGCGCCGACAATCGCAAAGAGATCGCGGGCCTGCGCGGCAGCATGATCGACCCCCAACTCGAAGTCGTGATGCAGTCGGTCGAAGAGGCCGAGTCCGGCGAGCCGCGCGCCCACTGGAACGCCGCCACCAAGAGCTTCGACGTTGTCCTCGAGGGCGACCCCGGGATCAAGGGCTTCCGCATGAACAAGGCGCTCCTCCTCAATGCCCCTGTCTTCGACGACGACCGCATCGTCTCGCTGAAGTTGGCCAAGACCAGCAAGTGGATCTGGGACTACCAGGAGGCGGGCGGCAGCGGGACACCGACCTTCGGGCCGGTCAATGTCGGCTCCACCTCGCAGGTTCCGTTCGGCCTGCCGAACACCCCGGCTGGCGCGATCCAGCTCAACCCCCCCTCGTTCGACCCGGTCGGCGGGACCTACGCGCTGACCGATTTCGAATCCCTCGAGGTCACCATCAGCGACCCGAACCCCGTCGGCGCATCGCAGCTGTTCTATTCCCTGGATGGCACCACCTGGCAGCTCTACCTCGGCGAGGTGTTCGAGGTTGAGCCCGACGACGCCATCCACGCGATCTCCGTCTCGCTCGACCCCGATTTCTGGGAAGACAGCGATGTCTATGTCTCCTCCTACACGGCGAACCCCGTCCAGCTCAACATCGCGCTCGATGTCCCGCAGAACCCGGTGACCCTCAGCAACAGCGACGAGATCCCGCCCCGCTACCTCAGCTCGGACTACTTCCAAGTCGCTTGGTCTTTCGACGGTCAAGACCCGCGCGTCGCTGCCGCCGGGACGACCGGCGCCTTCGCCGGTGCCTTCGGCGGGGCCACTTTCGACTACGGTCTCGACAAGTGGGGCGACGCCGAGAGCCTCCCGATCAAAGTCGTCGCCGAGAGCCTCGAGTCCGGCATCCTCGCCGACTCGGAACTGATGTCGACGGAGATCACCATCGACCGGATCCAGCTCGAGAAGCCGCTCAGCGACCTCGATCCGAACGGCGCCTACACGGCCAACCAGCAGATCACGTTCACCCCGGTCAGCAGCAGCGGCAACCTCCCGGTCGGCTGGCGCATCTACTACACCACCGACGGCACGGATCCGGGGTTCACGGATGGCGGCGAGCCCGAACGCGGCTCGCTCTACACCGGAGCGTTCGACCTCTTCAGCGGCACAAGTTCGACAGCGAACGTCAATGCCCGCGTCTACGGCCCCGCCGGCAAGGCACACTGGTTCCTCCCCAGCCCGCTCTACTCCGCCTCGGTCACCCGCTGGGAGGTGCCGACCTGGCACGGCTACATCGGTGGCGACTTCGCCAACAACTCCTACTCTTCGTTCCGCAACATCAAACAGCACCAGACGAACGGCGTACTCGACACCTCGTTCAACCCCGGCTCGGGTTTGAGCGATCAGGGGCGCGCACTCGCCCTGCAGCCCGACGGCAAAGTCATCGTCGCCGGTGACTTCACCAGCGTGGATGGGGTCACCCGCGGCCGCATCGCCCGCCTCAACACCGACGGCTCGCTCGACACCTCTTTCGACCCGGGGAATGGCTTCGACGACGAGGTCGTCGCCGTCGCGCTCCAGTCGGACGGCAAGATTTTGGTCGGCGGCAAATTCCGCAAATTCCAGAACCACTGGCGCAAGGGCTACTGCCGTCTCAATGCCGATGGCTCGCTCGACTGGTCGTACAACGTCGGCCAGGCCGTGCATTCCGATGACGACGGCTGGGTCCACTCCATCGCCATCCAGCCGGACGGCAAGGCGATCGTGGGCGGCTGCTTCAGCCGATATGACTACAATTCCGCCTACAGCTTGGCGCGGGTGAACACCAATGGGTCGTATGATGGGAGCTTCGACACCACCCCCGGGGTCAACGGCTACCTCCACGTGGTGAAGCTTCAAGGCGACGGCAAGATCCTCATCGGCGGCAGCTTCAGCCGCTACGACAACAAGAGCCGCTCGAACCTCGCCCGCGTGCTCCCCAACGGGCGCAACGACGACTCCTTCGACGTCGGGCGCGGTCCGAACAAGGACGTCTACACCATCTCGCTCTTCCCGGACGGCAAGATCTTCATCGGCGGCAACTTCTCGGATGTCGATAAGAAGAAGCGCCAAGGCGTCGCCCGCATCCTCGTCGACGGCAGCGTCGACCCGTCCTATCAGATCGAGTTCACCCAGGGCCAGGGCCAGGCGGTCCCGTCCTGGATCGTCTACGGATCGGACATCGAGAGCACCGGCCGGGTGATCGTTGGTGGCAACCTCCGCGCCTACAATCCACAATCCGGCGCCCGCGGCGCCTTCGTCCGCCTCGACGCCAATGGTGCGATCGACCACTCCTACAACCCCGAGGACCTGCCCCAGCACTCGTATGTCTACGCGGTTGCTGTCCGCCCGGACAATCGCGCGATCGTCACCGGCAAATTCCCCGAGATCTTCAACTCGACCGGCGGCAACCTCGCCAAACTCGACACCGCGACCGGGGCGCTGGACACATCGTTCGATGTCGGCTCGGGCGCCGACGAACCCGTCCACTCGGTCCTCAGCCTCTCCGGCGGCGACGTCCTCGCGGGCGGCGAGTTCGAGGATGTCGACGGCAGCACGCGCGAACGCTTCGCCCGCCTCGGCGCCGATGGCACGCTGCGCGCCCTCTCGCTGGACATCGACACCGGCGCCGTCCACGCCCTGGCGGAGGACGCCGATGGGAAGATCCTCCTCGGCGGCGACTTCGACGACGTGAACAACGACTCGAACTACCGCGGCCTCGCCCGCCTCGATGCCGACGGCAATCTCGACACCGGCTTCGTCCTCCCCGGCACCACCGAGTCCGTCTGGGTTCAGACCCACTCCTGGAAATGGTGGATCGGCTACTGGCAGACGGTCTCCACCAGCGGCTTCAACGGCCGGGTCCACTGCATCCTGCCCCTCGAGGACGGGGGCTATCTCGTCGGCGGTGACTTCACCGAATACGGCGGCAGCGCGCAAACCGGCCTCGCCCTCATCAATTCGGACGGCAGCCTCAACCCGCTGGTCTCGGCCGCCAACGGCAACGCCCCGGGTTCCGGTGGGGTACGCTCGATCATCGTCCTGCCCAACGACAAGATCATCTACGCGGGCGACTTCGCGGGTCAGGTCGCCTGCTTGAACAGCGACCTCTCCCCCGACGGCAGCTTCAGCCCCGCCTCGATCAACGGCGCGGTGGAGAGCGTTGCCATCCAAGAGGACGGCCGCCTGCTAGTCGGTGGCAGCTTCACCACCGTCTCCGGCTCCAACCGCAAGCGCGTCGCCTCGCTCAATCCCGACGGCAGCCTCTACGCCGGCTTCGACCCCGGCAACGGCGCCAATGGCGACGTCCACCAGGTGGTCGCCCTCCCGGGCGGCAAGGCGGTGCTGTTGGGAGAGTTCAGCTCCTACGACGGCGCCCCCCGCAAGGGGACGGCCTGCGTGAACCCCGACGGCTCGCTCGACGACGCCTTCGTCAACCCGTCGCTCACCGTCAACAGCATCAATACCACCGACTGATCCACGGGCGACCCGCCGGCGGCCCCACAAGGGCGCGCCGCCGGCGGGGAAGCCCCGGTCAGTCGCGCCCCGCCTTTCCTCGAACCACACCACCACCAACCGGCCACACACACAATGGAGGGAGTCACCGAAACCAGCCCGCTCGGGCAACGCATCGTCCAACTCGCCGAAGGCGAGGGGATCTCCGATTACTACATCACCCCCTGGGAGCCGCTCGCCTACAAGCAGAACGGCAAGCTCATCTACGACTCCTTCGTCTATCAGCCGCCGGAGAACTTGACCGTCCAGGCGGGCTGCGCGGACTACGCGATGATGATCGGCAAGTGCCGCTTCCGCGTGAACCGCATGGTCACCCGCAAGCGCTACCGCTGGGTGATGCGCCTCCTGCCCAGCGAAATCCCGTCGGTCGAGGCCTTGCGCGTCCCCCACGCGGCCGTCAAGTCATTCCTCCAAGCGAAGAACGGGCTGTTCCTGATCTGCGGCGCCACCGGCTCGGGCAAGACCACGACCATCGCCGCCATGAACCTCCACCGCGCCATGCGCCGGCGGGAGCACATGATCACCTTCGAGGATCCGATCGAGTACCTCTACCCGACCACCGGCATCCCCACCCTCGTCTCGCAACGCGAGATCGGCGAAGACGACCACGACTTCGCAGAAGCCCTGCGCGGTTCGCTGCGCCAGGCCCCCGACGTCATCATGGTCGGGGAGATCCGCGACGGCGAAACCGCGGAGATCGCCCTCCAGGCCGCTGAGACCGGCCACGTCGTGGTCGCCACGCTGCACACCTCAAGCGCCTCGCAGACCGTCCAGCGCTTCCTCAAACTCATCCCGACCGAACGCGTCGAGAGCGCCCAGGAGACGCTCGCCGACATCCTCCGCATGATCCTCTGCCAGCGCCTGCTGCTCGACGAGGAGAAAGGCAAGCGCTTCGCCATCCACGAGATGCTGCTGCAGTACGACTCGGTGTCGAACCTCATCCGCCGCGGTGAGTTCAAGAAGCTCGACCAGGAACTCGAGACCGGCACCAAGCGGGGGATGTGCTCCTTCGACAACAGCCTGGCGCAGCGCCGGGGCGAGGGCTTCCGCCCGACGTATAAAGCGCCCACCGGCTTCACCTCCCAGGAGGTGGCCGACTACCTCCAGTTCGAAGAAGAGATCCCAACCCACGCAACCACACGATGAAACTCAAAGACGTAAAAGACGTTCTCACCTTCGCCGCGTTCCGGCCGGAACCCGACGACAGCAGCGCCCCGTGGTCGAAACGATTCCCGCGGCAGCGCTCGCTGCTGCTGAACCTCAACCGTGACGGCGTCACCTGGCGGAGCGTCGAGAAGGGCGGGGCGCTCGGCGAGGCCGGCAGCATCGACGGCACCGACCTGAAGGAACTCGTCACGGACATGGCGGAAGAGTGGCGCGGCCTCACCGACGACGGGTGGTGCGCGATCTCGGTCAACAACCGCTTCGTCATCTCCCTGGAGACCAACCTCACCCGCAAGAAGGGGGCGGAGGAGCTGATCCGCACCAACCCGAAGGCCGCCCTCGGCTCCAAGGCGGAGCGCGGCAAGCGCTACGCCGTCAAGCACAACTCCGAGAGCAACACCAGCGTGCTGCTCGCCGTCGACGAGGAATACGTCAAACAGATCGAGCAGGTCTTCGACGGCGCAGG
Source organism: Verrucomicrobiia bacterium (assembly GCA_030430255.1). GTDB lineage: Bacteria > Verrucomicrobiota > Verrucomicrobiia > Verrucomicrobiales > DEV007 > JAUIGD01. The sequence goes on along the minus strand of JAUIGD010000228.1, from coordinate 619 downwards.
CCTCAAGGTCGGCCGCCTCTGCTGCGGCGTCTTCGGCCTCTTCTCGGATGCGATCGACCAGATGGCCGACGCCCGCGAACAGTACCTCAAGTCCAATCCGGAGGAGCCGCTCGGCACCGTCGTGATCGTCGCCTGCTGCGAGGGTTCCGTCTGCGTCATGACCACCGACGGCGACCGCTGGGTCGAGCTCCGCTCCCGCAGCGGGCTCTACACGGCGGAAGACCTCCAACCCGTCCTCAAGATCATGATGCCGCTCATCGAGAACGCGGGGGCAGACGCGCAGATCGTCTTCACCTCGGACGCCGCCGGCGCCGCGGTGCGCGAGATGCTCGCCTCCGCCCTCCCCAACCAACGGATCAACGACATCTCCCAAGGCGACGGCCTTTGGACCCTTTTGAAGGAGAAGTAAGCCATGCCTGCCGTGTCCAAGAAGTCGCAACCGTGCCCCGAGTGCGGTGGCAAGATGACGTTCAAGACCAAGACCGAGGAGCTGGAGTACAAGGGCTACGTCACCAAGGTCCGCACTAAGGGTTGGTGGTGCGACTCGTGCAGCGAAGGCATCCTGAATGCCGATGCACTCAAGATCAGTGAGCGCGCCTTCCTGGAGCTCAAGGCCGAG
>JAUIGD010000649.1 GCA_030430255.1 Verrucomicrobiia bacterium | reverse complement strand
TTGCCGACGCCGCGATGATCTCCCGGCCCAACGGGATAGCTGCGCACGGTGAAATCCGCGACAACTACGTCAACGTCTGCGACATCACCCCCACGGTGTACGACTTGCTGCAGATCATGCCACCGGCCTCCGTTAGAAGCGTCCCGCAGAAGCCGCTCGATGGCGTGAGTTTCAAAGTCGCCCTTGACGATCCAGCCGCACCCACGGGTAAGGAGACGCAGTTCTACACGATGCTCGGTACCCGGGGCATCTGGCACCGTGGCTGGTTTGCCAATGCCGTGCACCCCGCCGCTCCGTCGGGTTGGTCGAATTTCGACAAAGACCGCTGGGAGCTCTACCACATCGACTCCGACCGCAGCCAATGCCACGACCTGGCCGCCGAGCACCCCGACAAGCTCGCCGAGATGCAGGAGTTGTGGTTCACCGAGGCTGCCAAATACAACGGTCTGCCGCTGTCAGATCTCGGCGTCTTCGAGATGCTCGGTCGCTGGCGGCCGTCGCTGGCCGGTGATCGTTCCAGCTACCTCTACTATCCGGATACCGCGCCGGTGTCGGTAGGGGGATGCGTGGAAATCCAGGGCCGTTCCTTTTCCGTGCTCGCCGAAGTGTCGGTGGACAGTCCGGATGTCCATGGAGTGTTGTTCAAGCAGGGCGCCGGGCACGGTGGCTATGTGCTGTTCATCGCTGACGGACGGTTGCAGTTCGTCTACAACTTCTTCGGCGAAGAAGAACAGCGGGTGATTGCCCCCGACCCGGTGCCGCTGGGCAACCACATCCTGGGTGTCGGCTACAACCGGACGGGAACGGTCGAGGGCAGCCACACCCCGATAGGGGAGGCGACGCTCTACATCGACGGCGATGCGGTCGCGACCCTGCCGGAGGTGAAGGCCCACCCGTTCACGTTTGGTTTGGCAGGTGGGGGAGTCAGCGCGGGCCGCAATCTCGGACAGGCGGTTTCGCGGGCCTACCGTGCACCGTTCCCGTTCACCGGCGGCACCCTCGCGCAGGTGCGGGTCGATGTCTCCGGCGCGCCCTATACCGATCTCGAGCGGGATTTCGCTCAAGCCTTCGCCAAGGACTGACGGCGATCGGCCTACCCTGAACGGCATGCTCACCGACCTCGTCGACGTGGACGGCGGGTCGTTCCGGATGGGATCGACCCGGTTCTACCCCGAAGAGGCGCCCGTGCACACCGTCACCGTCTCGCCGTTCGCGATAGAGCGGCACCCGGTGACAAATGCCCAGTTCGACGAGTTCGTGGCGGAGACCGCCTATTGCACGGTCGCCGAAACTGCGCCGGATCCCGCACTGTTCCCCGGTGCCGCACCGCAGGATCTGGTGCCCGGCGCGCTGGTGTTCCGGGAGTCGAGCGGTGCCGTCGACCTGCGTGACTGGCGGCAGTGGTGGGCTTGGGTGCCCGGTGCGAACTGGCGGCACCCGTTCGGGCCGGAGAGTTCCATCGAGGGAAAGTCCGAGCATCCGGTCGTCCAGGTGTGCTACACCGACGCCGCCGCCTACGCCGACTGGGCGGGCCGGCGGCTGCCGAGCGAGGCGGAGTGGGAGTTCGCCGCGCGTGCCGGGTCGACGGCGACCTACGCCTGGGGCGAAGAGACTGCTCCCGGCGGACAGCTGATGGCCAACACCTGGCAGGGCCGGTTTCCCTACCGCAATGACGGCGCGCTGGGGTGGGTGGGCACCTCGCCGGTCGGCTCGTTCCCGCCCAACGGGTATGGCCTGGTCGACATGATCGGCAATGTCTGGGAGTGGACGACCACCCGATTCACCGGCCACCACCGGGTCGGAGACGCTGTGCGGCCGTGCTGCGGCCCGTCGGCGCCGGACCCGTCGGTCAGCCAGGCGCTCAAAGGTGGATCGCATCTATGC
>JAUIGD010000227.1 GCA_030430255.1 Verrucomicrobiia bacterium | reverse complement strand
CGCGGCGCGGCTGCGCGACTACGACGGGGTCACGGTCGTCGTCACGCACGACCCGCTCGATGCGCTGACGCTCGCCGACCACCTCGTCTTCGTCGAGGACGGCGCGGTCGTGCAGGAGGGTGCGCCGGTCGAGGTCGTCGCCCGGCCGCGCACCCCGTACGTCGCGCACGTCGTCGGGCTCAACCTCTACCCGGGCACCGCGGCCGACGGCAGCGTCGTCCACACCGCCGTCGGCGCCTCCGTCATGTTCACCCACACCCCGCCGGCAGCCGCCCGGCGCCAGTTCTGGCGCATCCGGCGCGCCGCCCCCTGACCGATCCACACCGCCGCTCAGCATGGCCTCCCCCCGTTCCGCCCCCCTCGTCTCCGCCGCGCTCTGCCTCCTGTGCGCGCCCGCCGCCGCCGCCCCACCGAACGTCGTCGTTATCTTCGCCGACGACCTCGGCTACGGCGACCTAGGCTGCTACGGCGCGACGAAAATCTCGACGCCGAACATCGACCGCCTGGCCGCCGAAGGGCGACGCTTCACCGATGCGCACGCCGCCTCGGCCGTCTGCACGCCGTCGCGCTACGCGCTGATGACCGGCGAGTACCCGCACCGCGAAGGCCACCACCGTCCGGTGTTCCTCAAGACCGGGCTGATCATCGACCCCGGGCGGCAGACCGTCGCCGACCTGATGCAGGCCGCCGGCTACGCGACCGCCTGCATCGGCAAGTGGCACCTCGGCTTCGGCGAGGGCGCGCCGGACTGGAACGGCGAACTCAAACCGGGACCGCTGGAGCTCGGCTTCGACCGCTACTTCGGCGTGCCGGTGGTGAACAGCCACCCGCCCTTCGTCTGGGTCGAGGGCCACCGCGTGGTCGGCCTGGTCGAGGACGACCCCTTCGTGTTCGGCGAGGTGGCCAAGACCCGAGCCTTCCGCGAGAAGATGGGGCTGGAGCAGATCGGCGGCGCCGAGGCGGCCCACGCGCTCTACGACGACCGGGCGGTCGGCACGAAGCTGGTCGAGGAGGCGACCCGCTGGATCGGGGAACAGCGCGGAAACCCGTTCTTCCTCTATTTCGCGACCACCCAGATCCACCACCCCTTCACCCCCGCGCCCCGCTTTGATGGCAGCAGCGGCTGCGGGCCATACGGCGATTTCATCCACGAGCTCGACTGGATGGTCGGGGAGCTGATGGCGGCGCTCGAGGCGGGGGGCGTCGCGGACCACACGCTGGTGCTCTTCACCAGCGACAACGGCGGCATGTTCAACATCGGCGGCCAGGAGGCTTGGGACGCCGGGCACCGCATGAACGGCGAGCTGCTGGGATTCAAATTCAGCGCCTGGGAGGGCGGCCACCGCGTGCCCTTCATCGCCCGCTGGCCGGGCGAGATCGCGGCGGGCACGACCTCCGACCAGCTGGTCTCCAACATCGACCTGTTCGCGACGCTCGCCGCGTTGACCGGCGCCGAGGTGCGCGCCGGGCGGGGGCAGGACAGCGTCGACATCCTGCCCGCCCTGACCGGCGAACCGGAGGCGCCGCTGCGCGACCACCTGGTGCTCGCGCCCAGCAGCCCCCGGCACCTGTCCGTCCGCAAGGGCAAGTGGATGTTCATCGGCGCCCAGGCCGGCGGCGGGTTCACCGCGCGGAAGCGGGGCGAACACCTGTTCGGCGGCCCGGCGGCGATCACCTACGCGGGCCGGGCGAACAGCGACATCGAGGCCGGCCGGGTGCGGCCGGACGCGCCGCCGGCGCAACTGTACGACCTCGAGGCGGACCGCGCACAGACACGCAACCTCTACCGCGAGCACCCCGAGGTCGTCGCCGAGATGCGCGCGCTGTTGAAACGCTACACCGAGCGAGCACCCGGCGCCGCGGCGCCGCCGCCCGCGGCGGCCCGATACGATGGCTTCGAGCCGCTCGGGGGCCTGCGCTTCACCTTCGAGTCCGGCCGGCTCGACGGTTGGGAGGTCGTCGAGGGCGAGGCCGGCTCGCCGGTCTCCGGCCACGTCTCGCTGCCGCGTTGGAAGGGCAGGCCGTTCAACCGCGAGGGGCGTTTCCACCTGTCCACCATCGCCACCGGCGATGGCTTCGCCGACGCGCAACAGGTCGTGCTCCAGTCGCCGACCTTCGTACTGCGCGGCGACCGCGCCAGCTTCCTCGCCTCCGGCGGCCACGACCCCGAATCCCTCTACGTCGGGCTGTTCGACGCCGCCACCGGCGAGCGACTCCGCTCGGCTGGCGGCGCCCGCGGCCCCCAGATGAAGCGCACCGTTTGGCAGCTCGATGGCCTGCGAGGCAGGGCGGTGTTCCTGCGCGTCGTCGATCGGAACACCGGGGGCTGGGGCCATCTTACCTTCGATGACTTCTCGGTCGCGGGCGAACTCGAACGGGCTGCTGAATAGCGCGCGCCGCCAGCCCGCCCGCGGCGGACCGTTCGCCCATGACAGGGACGCTGCGGTGGTGTATGGTTACGTTTTCTGTAAATTTCATGAGTTCTAAAGAGAAATTCTTCGGCACCGACGGGGTGCGTGGGGTGGCAAACCAAGGCATAATCACCCCTGAGGTCGCCCTGCGGCTCGGCCAGGCGGCAGCACAAGTCCTCGTCTGGGGGGCCGCGAGCCGCGCCGCCGACCGCCCGTTCGCCATCATCGGCCGCGACACACGCCGCAGCGGGCAGATGCTCGAAGCCGCGCTGGCGGCCGGCTTGAACTCGGCCGGGGTGGACGTCGAACTCGCCGGTGTCGTCCCGACCCCCGCCGTCTCCTACCTGGTCCGCGACCGGGGCGCCGCGCTCGGCCTGGTGGTCTCCGCTTCGCACAACCCACCGGGCGACAACGGCATCAAGTTCTTCGCCGGCGATGGCTACAAGCTCCCCGACGCGACCGAGGCGGCGCTGACGGAGATCATGCTGGCCGGCGGCGCGCTCCCCGAGGCGGAGCGCCGGGCGGGCGGCGAGATCGGCTGGGCGCGCGAGCTGACGGATGCCGCGGACCGCTACATCGCCATGGCGGTGGCGTCGATGTCCGACCTCGGCGAACAGCCGCTGGCCGGGTTGCGGATCAGCCTCGACGCCGCCAACGGGGCGTCCTCGCGGACGAGCGTCGAGATCCTCGAGGCGCTCGGCGCCGACCTGAAGGCGCACCACCGGTCGCCCGATGGCGACAACATCAACGTCGATTGCGGCTGCACTTTCCCCGGGGTGCTCTCGGCGCTGGTCGCGGCGGACGGCTCGGCGGTCGGGATCTCCCACGACGGCGACGCCGACCGCATCCTGATGTGTGACGAGGGCGGCTCGCCGATCGCCGGCGACGAGCTGATGGCGCTTGTCGGCTGCCATTTGTTAGAGACCGGGGGGCTCGCCGGGAAGACGCTCGTGGCGACGAAGATGAGCAACTTCGGCCTCGACGAATGCATCGCCGCGCGCGGCGGCAAGGTCGAGCGTACCGACATCGGCGACCGCCACGTCATCAACCGGATGCGCGAGATCGGCGCCAACTTCGGCGGCGAACAGAGCGGCCACCTCATCTGCCGCGACCAGAACACGACGGGCGACGGCATCCTCGCGGCGCTCGCGGCGCTGCGGGTGATGAAGGAGACCGGCCGGCCGCTCTCCGAACTGCGCAGGGTCATGGTCGCGTTCCCGCAGAAGTTGGTGAACCTGCGGGTCAAGGCGAAGCCGGAGGTCGGGCGGCTCGCCGCCGCGCCGCTGATCGCCGAGGTCGAGGAGGCGCTCGGCGACGCCGGTCGGGTGCTGGTCCGCTACTCTGGCACGGAGCCCAAGATCCGCGTCATGGTCGAGGGGAAGGACGCCGACTTCGTCGGGGCGAAAGCGGACGCGATCGCCGCCGCGATCGCCGAGGAGATCGGCGAGTAGCCGGGCGGGCGGCAGGGGAGGGACTCGCTCACCACTGCGGCTCCTTGCGGGAGCGGCGCCGGCGCCGGCGCCCCGCTGCAGGGGCGGACGCCGCGCGCTGCGCCGGCTCGGACCTCGGCTCGATCTTGGGCGGGCGCAGGCGGTCGGCCGGCACCACCGCGGCGATCGCGCCGGCGAGCCAGAACGCACAGCCGACCAGCGCGAACAGCAGCGGCACCACCCACGTGTAGAGCGCGTCGGGCTGCCCCTCGAGGCGTGCGGAGTCGGCTTTGTGGACCGCGAACGCCGCCATCTGCACCAGCGCGCCGACGATGATCAACGTCAGGCCGAGCTTTGGCCGGCCGCGCGAGCCGGATAGAATCCACGCCAGCAGCCCGAGCAGCCAGGAGTAGTAGACGACGGCGACGTAGACGAACATCGGGGCAAAATGGGTAGCTGCGCGCTCCGGCACTCAGCTTGGGAGGCCGGCGGAGCCCCGACCCCATCGCGCCGCCGTCGTGACTCCCCCGCCCGCGCGGGGGACATCCGGGAGGGGCTCCCGCGTCGGCGGAGGGCTCGCCCTTTGACCCGGCGTGGCTACGCCACCGGGATGCTGAGCCAGAACGTGGTCGTGTTGTCGGCGCTGTGGACGCCGAGCTTCATGTTCATCTGCGCGGCGAGCACGGCGGCGATGGTGAGCCCGATGCCGAAGTGCTTGCTGTCTTTCGAACTGTAGAACGGCTCCCAGATCTTCTTCAGCCCGTCGGCGGAGATGGTCGAGCCGGAGTTGCGCACCAGCACATCGACGCGATTCTGGTCCGCGGAGGAGAAGCCGCCTGGCGGGTAGACTTCGAAGCTGACCTGGCCGCCGCCTCCGGACGCGGCGTCGGCCGCGTTGGAGATGAGCTCGAGGAGGATGTCCTTCAGCCGCCCTGGGTCGGCCTTGACCGTCGGGGTGGTGGCGGCGCACTGCACGTTGATCGGGATGCCTCGCGAGGAGCACGGCTCTTGCAAGGTGTTGGATACCATCGGCAGGTAGTCCGAAAGCTTGAGGTCCTGGAGGGTGATCTGCGAACAGCCGCCGGCGGGGAGCACGCGCTCGGAGAGCCCGGAGGCATTGGTGGCCGCCTCCTTCATGTGGCCCAAGTTCTCGCCGATCGACTCGTCGATCCCCTCGTCCATCAGGATGAGGCTCGAGAAGCCTTGGATCACCGCCAACAGGTTGTTGAGCTTGTGCGTCATCCCCCGCAGCAACTGGGCGTAGAATTCGGAGTTCTCGGGGCTCTCGGGAATGAAGGTGTCCGAGAAGACGAACTGAGGTTGGGCGGTTGCAATCTCCATAATTGAAAAGGTTTCCGGAATAAGGACTCAGATTACTTCAAGCTCTCTATACTATCAAGAAAAGTTTAGGAATTGCGCGGCGACAATCACCGAATTTGCGCTTGGGAAAGCGAAAAATAATAAAAATCATAATTGATTCTTACGGAAAATATGGTTAATTTGTTTCCCAATCATGCACTCACCATTTTATCGATCCGGGGGGAATCGAGCGTTCAGCGTCCTCGAAGTCCTCGTCGTCGTCGCCGTCTTGAGTATCGCCTTCATTTCGGTCGCCAAGTTTGCGGGCACCCGCGAAGCAGCGGGCGCCCACAAGCTGAGGCAGACGACCAAAGCGCTGAACCAGTCGATCGAGGTCTATCTCGCCAGCGGTGGGAAGATCGATCCGGACTGGGGCGCGGTCGAAGTGATCGGCGCCCTGAAGGCGCGGGCGCGCAGTGAGCGCCAGCACCGGATCGTGGGTCTCACGGAGAACATGGTCGATCAGCGGCTCGGCTTCGAGGAGAGCTCGGGCGAGCGGGAGCTGAAGGCGGTGTGGGACGCCTCCGCGAAACGGTTCCAACTCGTGGAGACGGCGGCTGCGGGGATCACCGACTTTCAGCTCAGCGACGCGAACATCCCCGCCGAGGGCATGGAGGACGAGCGCGCGACCGGCCTGCTCTTCGCCGACACCGGCCATTGGGTCTGGGACTACCAGGACCGCAGCAACGGCGGCCCCGCACGCGGCCCCACACCGGTCACCTCGCAGCCCCCGGCCGGCGGTGGAGCTCCGCCGACGGGAGGGGGGCCGACCGAGTTGGCGGCGCCGACCTTCTCGCACGCCGCCGGTGAGTACGTGTTCAGCGATTTCGACCTGCCGGTGGTCATCAGCGCCGGCGACAACACCCCCGGCACGTTCCAGATCTTCTACCGGCTCGGGGCAGGGCCGTTCAGGCTCTACAACGGCAACCCCCTCTCGGTGCCGCAGGGCTCCGATCTGGTGGCCTACGCGAAGTCGGTGAACGCCTCAAGCTACGCCGACAGCCCGCTCTCGGTGGCCAGCTACAACGTTGAGCCGTTCCAGCTCTCGCCGCCGACCATCACCGCCAACCACCCGCACTTCGACAGCGGTTCGAGGCCGACGATCCGCATCACGCTCACCGATCCGAACGACAGCCGCGTCCCGAGCACGATGCGCTACCGGGTCGAGGGTGGCCCGTGGACGGCCTACTCCGGGGCCTTCGATCTGGATGTCGCCACCTTCGCCTCCGGCGCGCAGATCGAGGCGGCGGTGTTCGGCGACCAGCCGTGGGTGCAGGACAGCATCGCCTCCGGCCTGCTGTTGCCCGTGAAACTTCAGCCCCCCGTGTTCGCGGTGGAGTCCTTGGATTTCGTCGAGGCGGAAGTGACGCTGACGAACCCGAACCCGGTCGGCTCGTCGCTGATGCGCCACCAGACAATGGCCCTCCCCTCAAGCCCCTACGGTGCGGAGACGCTCTATGCGGGGGCGATGGTCTACCGTGGCGAGGACTATCCCGACGGGGGGGTGCGCGTCTCCGCGCGATCGACGGCTTCCTCGGAGCGCTTCCTCGACTCCGACCCGGCCACCGTCGACGTGCCGCTCGTCGATCCGGACGACTGGTCGCTGGATGGAGGTGCCTCCGGGACCTTCGCCAACGGCGTCGGCCTGCCGTCCATGGACGAGAGCTATTCGGTCGACGGTTCGATGTTCAGCTGGGGCACGCCGACTTTCCCGAACTGGAACCGCAGCGTCGCCGAGTTCACCGGCAACGACTTCACCGGCGCCGTGCCCGGGGCGATCTTCAAGATCGGCGAGATCCACTATTTCAACGGCGACATCCTCGGCGGGACGGGAGCAAACGGGGTGGATCTGAGCGTGAATCTACAGCTCGGGTTCGGCCAGAACGTCCCGTTCACCGTGCCCCTCGAACTGATCAACGTGCCGAACAACACGGGCAGCCAGGCTGGCGATGCCGATTTCGTGAAGATCAACTACAACGCCCCGCCCCCGCAGGTGGAGCTGTTCGGCAAGCCCTACCGGGTGATCCTCGGCTTCGGCCAGACTTCGGCCAACGGCTATTCCAGCGTCTCGCAGTTCCACGTGTTCGAGAACGAGTCCGCATCCGCCGACGTGCACGCGGTGGTCGCGCCGCCAGCGGTGGCGAACGCGATTTGGCACTACCTGCGTTTCGGCGGGTCGGTTCTGCCGGGTGGTTGACGATGGATCGTCGCTGTCACTGCCCCCACTGCGCCAGCTGCTCGGGGAACGGGCAGTCTTCGCAATCGCTTTCGTCGGCGAGGCAGAAGTCGGCGTAGATCTGCAGCAGAGCCTGTTGGGCATAGAGTCTCTTGAGCAGGGTGCGCGCGCGGTCGGCATCCCGCCCGAACAGGCGCGCGGTCGCCCGGCGCAGCTTCTGGTTGCCGAGCCCGGCCGGCAACTGGCGGTAGACCGGCCACAGTTCGGGCTGCGAGGCGAGGCGTGCAGGCAGCACGATGTTCGCGAGCAAATCCGTGGCGCGCGCCGATCCCACCAAGGCCTCCGGGCGCGGGGCGACCTTTGATTTGAGCGTGTGGTGGCGGTCCCAGTAGGGGTGTGTGAGGGAGGCGGCGAACGATCGGACGCCGCGGGCGTCGAACGGCTGCGCCCAGCAGAGCTCGCGCCATTCAGGCCAGCGGGCGGCGAACAGCGCCAGGGCGGCGAGCCGGCGGTGCGGGTGGTTCGACGGCCGGCTGCCGGAGAAAGTCCAATGCGGCGCCCGCGAGGGGTCGAAGTCGTCCCGCCGCTTCCACCAGCTTTCCCACAGGCTGCGCAGGTAGTCGCGCGTCTCCGGCGGGGCGTCGTCATAGGACGGTTCGTCGAGGAAGCCGGCGGCGCCGAACAGCAGTCCCTCGCCGCCTTTGGCGCGCACCTCCTTCAAGTTGAGGCGCCCCGCGAGGACGCGCATCGGCAGCCGGTTGCGCCGGTAGCCGAGCGCTTCGGCGACGCCGGCGAACAGGGCGCGGTCGCGGCCGTGAGCCTCCGCATAGGCCGTGAAAGCCGCGCCTTTGCGCGCGGCCCGCTGCCGCGCGGCGCCGTCGAGCAGGGACTCGAGATCGCTGTCGGGCATTCCCGCGAGCGGGGCCGAGCACCGGCCCGCGCGGGCTTCGGCCTCGGCCAGCCGTGGCGCATCGCCGAGGGTGCGGGCGTCGAGCAGCACCTGTGGCACCTCCCGGTGCGAGGCGGTGCGGGTGAAGAAGCGCGCGCCTGCCGCCGGTTCGAAGAACAGGTGCAGGGCGACGCGGTCGTAGGCCGGGTTGTCCGCGTGGCCGTGCGCCTCCCAGCCGCGTGCCGACAGATCCATCTCGATCGCACCGCGCCTTGCCTCGCCGTCGATCTCGACGACCGCATCGACGAAGTCGGGGCCAGCGGAGCGGTTCCAGTGCCCGAACTGCACGACGCGTGCCCGGCGGCCATCGGTGGTGGTGAACTCACGGCCGAAGCCGCCCGCGAACCAGGCCGCCTGCAGTTCCAGCTCTCCCGGCAAAGCTCCCTCGCCGTCCCCTCCGCCCGGCTCGCGCAGCCTCGCGGGCGCGGCGGTGGCGGTGGCGGTGGCGGTGGCGGCGAGCAAGGCTCGGTAGCGTTCGAGGGGCGGCGAAGGGGGAGCCATGACTTGGGATCGGAGCATCGGGTGAATCCAGCTGCCCAGTCAACATCATCGCCATACATAAATTAGTGCCTTACATAAATTAGTACATAAATTAGTGCCTGGAACCTTGCAAAGAGCATCGACATGGTTGAAACTCTCTCCATGAGAGTCAACCGGCATCAGATCCTCGGCGAACCGGGCGCGGCGCATTGCTACCATGTGGTCTCCCGCATCATCGAGCGCCGCCTCGTCCTCGGCGACGAAGAGCGCGAGTTCTTGCTCGGCTTGCTGGGGCGCCAACTGCGCTTCTCGGGTCTGGAATGCCTCGCTTATTGCTTTATGGGCAACCACTTCCACCTGCTGCTCAGGGTGCCGGACAAGGAGGCGGCGCTGGCGGGCTGGGGCGAGGACGACTTCCTCGGCAGGCTGGAGCGCCTCGATTCCGAGCCCTACACCCGCAAGCTTTTAGCAGATGTAAAGATGTGGCGCGAGAACGGGTCGGAGCATGCCGTGGCGAAGCTCGCCGGGGCGGTGCGCGCGCGTCTGTTCGACTTGCCAGCCTTCATGAAGGAGTTCAAACACAAGTTCTCCCTGTGGTTCAACAAGCGCCGTGGGCGGCGGGGGCCCCTTTGGGAGGATCGCTACCGAGCCGTGCGCGTGGAGGGCACCGGGGGGCTTTCGCCAGATGGGCCTTCGGCGTTGCTGGCGGTGGCGGCCTACATCGACCTCAACCCGGTGCGCGCAGGGCTCTGCGACGATCCGAAGGACTACCGCTGGTGCAGTTATGCGGCTGCGGTGGCGGGTGGCAAAGCAGCACGGCGCGGGATCGCGGCGTGTCTGGGAGCGCAGGGCGACACCGGGCGAGCTGCACACCGGGCGCAGCACTGGGCGCGGCACGCAAAGCGCTACCGGCTGCTGCTGTTCGGAGTCGGGGAGCACCGCGAGGGGGGAGACACCCCTGGCGGGCGAACGAAGCGTCGACGCGGGTTTACCCAAGCGCAGATCGACGCCGTGATCGCGCGCGGCGGCAAACTCACCGTAGCGGAGGCACTGCGCTGCCGGTTGAAGCACTTCACCCGTGGCCTGGTGCTTGGCAGTCGATCCTTCTTGCGATCAAGCCTCCCATCCGGCGCTCGCCCGCCACACGAGATCACTGGCGTCGACTGGGGCGGATTGGCGGTCGCAGGGCGGCCGCGGGGCCCGTCCGTTCAGAAATCAGCCTCCTAGCCCGGATCGATCACCAAGCTCCGGGCTGCGGCTTGCCCTCGTTGATGCTGAGGGTGTTGGCGTTGGGATCGGCTCGGGCAGGGTGTTCACCCAGCCGCAGCGCCGA
>JAUIGD010000226.1 GCA_030430255.1 Verrucomicrobiia bacterium | reverse complement strand
AGTGAGGCAACCCCCCATGCGCGCCGCCGACCTCGTCGTCCTCCTCGCCTACATCGGCGCCGTGGTCGGCGTCGGCCTCTGGCTGTCGAAGCGCAGCAAGACCTCGGACGGGTTCATGAAGGCGGCGGGGCGCTTGCCGGGCTGGGTGGTCGGCCTCAGCCTGTTCGGCACCTACCTCTCCTCGAACACCTTCATCGGCGTCCCGGGGAAGGCCTACGGGGGCAACTGGAACGCCTTCGTCTTCTCGCTCTCGATCCCGTTCGCCGTCCTCATCGCGGCGCGCTACTTCGTCGCGTTCTACCGCGGCACCGGGCAGATCTCCGCCTACGAGCACCTGGAGCGGCGGTTCGGTGTATGGGCGAGGCTCTATGCGGCCGCCTGCTACCTGCTGACCCAGGTGGCGCGAACGGCGACGATCATGCTGGGGGTCGCCATCGGCCTGCAGCAGGTCACCGGCTGGGACCTGGCCAGCATCATCTTGGTCGCCGGTGTCCTGGTGACGCTCTACACGCTGTTGGGGGGCATCGAGGCGGTCATCTGGACCGATGCGGTGCAGTCCGTGGTCCTGACGCTGGGCGCGGTGTTCGTCGTCGCGGCGCTGCTCGTCCAGCATCCGGAAGGGGCGCCGGGGGCCTTCGCCGCGGCTGCGGAGGCCGGGAAGTTTTCGCTCGGCAGTTGGGACCCCACCGACCTGGTGAACTCGACGGTTTGGGTGGTGTTGGTCTATGGCCTCTTCATCAACCTGACCAACTTCGGGATCGACCAGAATTACATCCAGCGCTACCACGCGGCGGAGAGCGCCTCCGCGGCGAGGCGATCTCTGTGGGTGGGCGCGCTGCTGTATGTGCCGGTGTCGCTGTTGTTCTTCCTCATCGGCGCGCTCTTGTTCAGCTACTACGAAGCGGTGCCGGACGAGGTCGCGGCGATCCGGGCGATGGCGGGCGAACGGACCTTCGGCGACTCGGTCTTGCCGCACTTCATGGCGAACCACCTGCCGCCCGGGGTCGGCGGACTCATCCTCGCGGCGCTCGCGGCGGCGGCGATGAGCTCCGTCGACACCAGCCTCAACAGCTCTGCGACCGTCACGCTCAAAGACCTTTGGGGGCGCCTCCTGCGTCGCGGCGCGGAGGTCGGCGAGGCGGAGGCGATGCGCGTCTTGCGGGTCGCGACGGTGGGGTGGGGGATCATCGGCACCGCGACGGCCCTGCTGCTCACCGGCGATGCCAAGAGCGTCCTCGACATCTGGTGGAAGCTCTCCGGGATGTTTGCCGGGGGGATGCTCGGTCTGTTTCTTCTCGGCCTGATCGTACGGCGCGCCGGGAACGCGGCCGCTGCCACCGGGGTCTTGCTCGGGGTGGTGGTGATCGCTTGGCTCGGCGCCCGCGACTGGTTGCCCGAACGCCTGCATGCACCGCTGCACGCGAACCTGACGATCGTCGCCGGCACCCTGACGATCTTCCTCGTCGGTTTGGGCCTCAGCCGATTGGGCGGCGGCGCGCCGGCGCCCGGAGAGAGCCGGTATCCGAACGCGAACTGATCGGCGAGGTCTCCCCGGCAGGCTCCGACGGCACCGGCCGATGGGGGCGCTGCTGAGGGGCCGCGGGATCCGGGGCGATCAGCGACGAGTCAGCGGGGCGATTTGGGCTGGCGGTGCCTCACCTGCGGATGTGTTGATCGATCCGGATTAGTTCGGGCGGCGCCCTACCCCCAGGGGAGCCGGGGCGGCGTGGCCCGATCAGATCTGCACCCCCTCGTCGGCGTATCTGGCGTGGAACTCGCGGTAGACTTTGGGGGAGATCTCCGAGGGTTTGATCTCGCTGCGCCCGCCCCAGAAGACGTTCGTATAGAGCAGGTCGATCCCGCAGTCGGCCAGGTGGCGATCGATGGCGGCCTTGTGTTCCAGGATCAGCGCCTTGTCGGTGCCGTGGACGACGCCCATGATATTGACGTCGCCGAACTTGGGGCCGCCCTCGCGCCAGTAGCAGTGTGTCAGGATGGGGTGCCGTCCGATCTCGCTCCCGGCGCGCTCCTGCATACCCTCAGCGACCCGCCAATGGAAGAGGCCGTTGAAGCGGGTGACCCGCTTGCCGGAGCCGGAGGGCTTGACGTGCTCGAGAAACGTGGAGAACCGGCCGATCACCTTCTTGGCATCGAGCGCCTCGGCGACGCGGCAGAACTCGTCCAGACCGACGCCGGCGAGCGCGGCGCGGCGCTGCCAGGGGTCGCTGTTGATCTCGTCGGGCGCGAGCTCCTCCTTGAGCGCGAGGAGGACCTCCCATTCGCGGTCGTCGAGCTCCACCGTCGTGGTCGTGGTCATCTGCGCCGGTTGCTCCGATTTGAATCCCGGTTCCATCGACTTCCTGCGGACGTGGCCGACGCCCAGGCTGAAGATGCCCTTGGCGGGCATGAGGATGAACTCGTCGGCGCCGGTGAGCCGCTTCAGCACCTCGGCGTGCTCGTCCAGCGACTCGCCTTGGGGCACCTTGAGGGTCGTCCACAGCTTGTAGTCGGAGCCGGAGATCTCGCGGTCGGTCGAGCGGGTGACGACGTGGCCGCTGAACGGGTCCTCCCTGAACATGAAATCGAAGGCGGCGTCGAGCTTCGCGTCGGGGACCTTCCACGCGCAGAGCGCGCCGTGGGCGAGCTTGGTCGCGAGGAGGGTCTGGCGGACGCGGCGGATGACGCCGGCTTCGAGCATGGCGCGGATGCGCTCGATGACGGTTTCGAGCGGCAGGTCCGCCGCGGCGGCGATCGCTTGGAAGGGCTCGCGCTGGAACCCGCTGACCATGTCCTCGGAGATGGCGAGGATCTGGGCGTTGATGGGGTCGTCGTGCTCGGTCGGGATGGGGGTGCTCAAGGGGCTGCTGGGTGAAGGGGGGGTGGGGGGCGCTCAGATGCCGATGCGGCGGAAGAGCTCGTCGAGAGGCAGCTGGATGCCGATGTAGAAGTCGCCGAACTCGCCATACTTCACGGTGACTTCGTCGAAGCGCATCTGGTAGACGATGCCTTTCACGTCGAAGGTATCCTTGGCGAAGAGGGTGACGCCCCATTCAGACTCGTCGAGGCCGACGGAACCGGTGATCAGCTGCCGGATCTTGCCGTGCCATTGGCGGCCGACGCGCCCGTGGCCGGCCATGAGCTGTTTGCGGGTGTCGAAGTCGAGCCCGTACCAGTTGTGCACTTCGCCCCGGCGTTTCGCCATGCTGTAGAAGCAGAAGACGGGCCAGTCGGGCATGTTGGGGTAGAGCTTGTCCCCGGCGTACTTCTTCATCCGGGTGGAGAACTCATCGAGCTTGGCGCGGTACTCCTCCGAATCCGGGTCGAGCCCCTCCTCCTTGACCAAGGTGTTGGCGCCGTATTCATCGGCGGAGGTCATGTACTCGCCGGTCTCGGTCAGGGAGAGGTAGCTGAAGGTGGGGGCGAGGATGTCCGGTCCGAGGGCGGTGGTCAGGCGCTTCTCGAACGCGTTGGCCGTGTGCAGGTCCGGGGTCAGGAGCATGAAGCCGATGTCGGCCTTCGGGGTGACCATGCTGAAGGTGAGGAGCTGGGTCTGCTCGGTGCTGCGGATCTCTTGCACGAGCTTGGTCAGCTCCGTCTTGGCGGCGATCTGTTCGTCCTCCGCGAGCATGGACCACTGCGTCCGGTCGATCAGGTAAAAGAGGTGCACGACGTGCCACCCTTCGGCGGGGGCGAGCCAGTCGTAGTTGTTGTCGTCGGAGGCGATGTCGGGGCGCATGGGATGGATCTGTGCGGGTGGCGACCGTGGCGCCGATGGTCGGGGGTTGCAATGGGCAAAGCCCTACCTGCGGATCGGGGGCAGTTCGAAGAAGGCGATGCGCTCCCAGCTCTCACGTTCGGGGCTCTCCTTCACCTCGACGCTCCACCGGTGCCCCCAGGCGGCGGCGGTGTCGGCCCGGTAGTCCGCGAACTGCACCTCGTTCTCCATCCCTTCCGTTCCGAGGGCGATGACTTCGCCGCCGTCGGCGAAGGCGCCACCGCGCACTGCGAAGGTGTAGGCGTCGCCGCGGGTCTCGCCGCTGCCGTCGCGGAACACGACTTGGATGAAGCCGTCGCCGGAAGCGGCCTGCAATTCGACGACCGGCAGGATGAGGTGGCCCTCCTTCACCCGGTCCCCCTTCTGGGCGTCGCGCCAGAAGCAGTCGACGGACTCCAGCACGACGAGCTCCCCACGGATGGCAGCCGGGACTTCCTTGGCGGGTTCCTCGGGAGCACGCTCGAGCGTCTCCTTGGCGAAGCTGGTGACCGTTTTGACCAGCATCGCCAGCGCGATGAGGCAGGCGGCGAGCACCGACGCCGCGCCGGCCCACTCGTGGGGTTTCCAGCGAGGGATCAGGCGCAGCCCTCGATCGGTGGGATCGGGAGCCGCCGCCGCTTCCTCCCCGGGCGGCGGCGCGTCGGGATCATCCCCCACATCAGTCGCTGCGGCCGTCTCAGACCCGTCCGCCACGGGATCGACGGGTGCGCCGGCATCGATGTCGGCGGCGATCGCCGTGCGGCTCGCGTCCTCCTCCAGTTTGCGGGGCGCCGGTTCAGGTTCGGGTTTCGCCGGTTCGCCATCACCCAGGCCATCCTCGTCGGGTGTCCCTGCAAGGTCGCCGAGTTCGCCATCGCCCCGCCCAAGCTCGACCTCGAGTTCGTCGTCGAGAGCCGCTTCGACCTCGAGCTCGTCGTCGAGAGCCGCTTCGACCTCGAGCGCGTCGTCCAGAACGGGATCGAGTTCGGGTTCATCGCCGAGGTCGGGCTCGATCTCATCGAGGGGCGCCGTGGCGGTCCCGGGTTCGATATCGGGGATCTCCTCGAGACTGAGCTCGTCGTCCTTCGCGATCTCCAGATCGGCGGCCAATGTCGCGAGCCGAGCCGCGGGGTCGTCGTCGGCGATGTCTTCGCCATCGGCGACGACTTGGTGATCGGCGATCTGCTCCTCGTCGGCGATGTCTAGCTCGTCGGCGACCGCCTCGCGTTCTTCTTCAAGGGGCTCGGTCTCCGCGTCGGGGGCGGGTGGCAGATCGGTTTCGGCTCCTCGGGGTGCGGTGGCGTCTGGCGCGGGGCTGAAGTCGTCATCGTCGTCGAACACCACCAGCGGTTCGTCGTCGAAGACGACGTCGAGCTCGTCTTCGTCTTGGCTGGCCGATGGGGATTCGGCCTGGGGTTGCCGCCGCTGGCGGCGGCGCTCGGCGGCGGCTTCGGCAGCGGAGAGGTCGCCCGCCGGCCGGACCGGCTCTTCGGGATCGGGGATCGGCTCCTCGTCGGTGGGCTCCGGACCGGGTTCGGGTCGCTCTTCTTCGGCGGGTTCATCCTGGTCGGGACGGTCGTCCTCCTCGGCTTCTGGTAGGGGTTCATCGAGGTCGTCCAAGTGGATCTCTTCGTCGTCAGGCGAGCCATCCATCTCGACGAAGTCGTCCTCCAGCTCCGTTTCTGGCGGGGCGGCGGGTTCCGGGTCGAGCGCCTCTCCGGAATCCCCCTCCGGCTCGTCGGCGGGTTCCTCCCCATCGACATCGTCCCCGTCTTCGATCGGCTCGGGTGGTGCCTCGGGGGCAGGGTCGCCAGCGAGCAAGGACTCGAGGTCCCGATCGAGGGCGTCGGCCGATCGGGCCGGCTCGTCGGTGTCGCCGGGATCGGCGACGAGGTCGTCGAGGTCAGCGTCGAGGTCGCTGAGATCGAAGTCGAGGTCGTCGGGTTCGGAGGGAGTGTCGCGGTTGGCCATCGGGCTCGGCTGGGCTTGCTGGTGTTTCGCGCGCATCCTAGACCGAAGGCGCCTCGATTCCAAGCGCGTAGCGGGCGGTGATGCGGCGATGCCGTGTTGATCATGGCAGCCGTGACGGCTCGGGAAAGGGGGGAAAAAACCGATTGCGCGCCACCGGGCGGGGCGCCATCGTTGCCGCCGCCAAAACCGCAACCAACGACACAACCGCTTTAGCAAAATGGCCGATCTCGAGAACCGCTACGAGGACAACGTGAAAGGGAAGTTCTACGTCGATGACCAGTGCATCGACTGCGATCTCTGCCGCGAGACCGCCCCGAGCAACTTCACCCGCCAGGAAGAGGGCGGATATTCCTACGTTTTCAAGCAGCCGGAGGACGACGAGGAGCGTGCCCTTTGCGAGGAGGCGATGGAGGGCTGCCCGGTCGAGGCGATCGGCGAAGACGGCGACGAGTAGAGCCGGCAGAGGGGGATACATCCCGGGGCGGGGCGAAACGACGCTCGTGGTCGCCTTGGAGGGCGCAATCTGCTAGCGTCTCCCCCTATATGCCCGAGACTCAGAAGGCCAAGCTTCAACGGCTCCGGCGGCAGTTGCTCGCCGAGTGGCGCGGCATCATCCCGCCGCGCAAAGATTGGCCTGCCCGCGAGCTTGGTGACGAAGTCGGCAAAGCCCTCGAGAAGCTGGGCGCATCGTCGACCATCACCGAAGAGGACATCCTGCTCGCCTGGTCGGACGTGGTTCCGCCGGTGATCGCGGGCAACACGCGCCCCAGCGGACTGCGCGAAGGGGTGTTGGAAGTGAGCGTGCTTCAGCCGGCGATCCTCTACACCCTGGAGCGGCAGATGAAGCGAGACGTGGTGAGGTTGCTGCAGAGCCGTTTTGGGCGGAAGAACATCCGAGATGTGCGCTTCAGGATCGGCTAGAAATTCCGCGCCGGAGAGGCGCGACCTGCGCACCGCGCTGTTCGGGGGCTCCTTCGACCCGGTCCACTTGGGACACGTCGCCATCGCCGCCGCCGCGGTCGCCGAGTGTGCATTGGACCGGGTGATTTTCCTCCCGTGTCAGCAGTCGCCGCACAAAGCGCGCCGCCTCGCTCCGGGAGTGGATCGGGTCGCCATGTTGGAGTTGGCGCTGCGTGGGATGGAGGAGGCCGAGGTCTCGAGCTGGGAGCTCGGCAACGACGGACCCTCATATTCGTGGCGGACGGCGGAGCACTTCGCGCGCGAGATCGGGGCGGGCGGGGCCCTGTACTGGATTCTCGGTGCTGACCAGTGGGCCGTTCTCGACTCGTGGGCCAAGCCCGAAGTGCTCGCGGAGCTGCTGACATTCATCGTCTTTCCGCGCGGGGGGGAGGCGGGGGCGCCCGGGCGCCGGTTCCGGCACCGGCGCCTCGAAGCGAACCACCCTGCGTCGAGCACCGAGGCGAGGCGGCGCCTCGCGGCGGGGGAGCCGACCGGCGGGATCCTCGCGCCCGAGGTCGCCCGCTACGCTGAGGCGCGGGGGCTCTACGCGCGCGGCGCTTGATCGTCCTGCCTTGGGAAGTGGTCCAGCGCTTCGGCGCCGGTGTCCCAGCGCAGCGTTGCGGCGATGGCTGCGCTGACGTAGGCCTTTGAATGGGCGACCGCATCGGCGATCGACTCGCCACCCGCGAGGTGGGCGGCGATGGCTGCCGAATACGTGCAGCCCGTGCCGTGGGTAGATACCCCTTCGACGAATGGGGCGTCGAAGGTGAGGCAAGGTCGACCGGCCAACACGAGCACGTCCGTGGCGCGGCCGTCGCGGAGATGCCCGCCTTTGAGGAGGACGTTGGAACGGTAGCGGCTGGCGAGTTCGAGCGCGGCGGGTTGGAGTTCGCTCCGGGTGATGGGCGCCCCGCCGAGCAGCGCCCTGGCTTCATCGAGGTTCGGGGTGAACAGGCTCGCCATCGGCAGCAGCGTCGTCCGGTAGGCGTCGATGGCGTCGTCGCGGAGCAAGGGGTCGCCGCTGGTGGCGACCATCACCGGATCCACCACGAGGGGCACGTCTCGCGCGTGATCGCGGAGCGAGCCGGCGACCACGTCGACGAGTTCCGCCGAAAAGAGCATCCCGGTTTTGACGGCGGCGACGGGATACGCGCCGAGCAGCAGATCGATCTGCTCGCGCAGGTGCGCGGCGCCCACCGCGGCGACCGAGGCGACACGGCCGGGCACCTGGGCGGTCGTGCAGGTGATCGCCGTGAGGCCGTACACGCCATTGGCGCTGAAGGCCTTGAGGTCCGCCTGGATGCCGGCGCCGGCGGAGGGGTCGGAACCGGCGATCGAGAGGGCGACGGGAGGTGCTGGGCGCATGGAGGCTTTTTGTGATTCCGCTGTTGGCGAGAGTGGCGTAATCTTCCGCCCGCGGCGGCGGCATCGCCCCGCTCCCCCCTACAGAATCGTGGAAATCGAAGAACTGAACGGGCTTGAGGTCAACATCGACGATGTGATCTACATGCCCAGCCTCGAAGCGCCCGCTGAACGGCCGCACCCTTTTGTGTATTTTATCACCATCCGCAACGAGTCGCAGGAGCCGGTGACGATCCGGGGGCGCAAGTGGGTGTTGACGCAGGAGAACGGCGAACGGGTCGTCGTCGAGGGCGACGGGGTGGTCGGGCAGTTTCCCCACCTCGCGGTCGGTGAGGACTTCAACTACAACAGCTACCACGTCGTCGGCGAGGACTGCGCCGTCGAGGGGGCGTTTTTCGGGGAGACGGAAGACGGGCGGCCGGTGTTCGCCAAGATCCCCAGCTTCGACCTCACCGTTCCGAAGTGGGTTTGAACCCCGTCCGAGCCCAGATCGATCACCCGGCTCCCAACTGGAGCTTGCCGTCGGTGGGGGGGGGCGCTGGCCTCGGCATCGATTTGGACGGTTTGTTTTCTAGGCCGCTCCGCCTAGCCCGGATCGATCACCACATCCGCAGGCGAGGCGCCGCCATTCGTTGAGGCTGAGTAGGCGGCGGCAGGGACCGGCGAAGCGGCTGGGTGGACACCCTGCCCGAGCCGTTCCCAACGGCAACACCCTCAGCATCCACGAGGGCAAGCCGCAGCCCGGAGCTTGGTGATCGATCCGGGCTAGCGATTCCGCCGCCGACCCTGCTTCGACGACGGGGCGGCGCGCTGGACAGGTCTTCGGAAGTTGGCTAGCGTCGCCCTATCGCCAGCCACTCCCGGCGGCGGCTCCCCTCATCCAAACTCCCCTGCCCATGCGGACTCTGCTCGCCGCTGCCTCTTTGGCAGCGATCGCCTCTCCTTCGTTTGGCGCCCCGATCACGTGGGGCGCCCCCTTCAACATCACCTCGGCCGCCGACATCGATACGACGGGGTCGCTGGTCGAGGCGAAGAACGCCACCAGCGGCGGCGACAGCCCAGCGGTCGACCTGGGCGGCGAGATCGTCCTGTTCCAAGCGATGAACTTCGGCGTCGGCGCGACCGGGACGGGAAACTACTTCACCGGCGGCGGTGGCGACACCGGCAACGCCCAACTCAACACGGTGCTGGACTCCCACGTGTGGCAGGGCGGCGGCTGGAGTTTCACCCTCTCCGGCCTCAGCGCCGGCACCGACTACCAGATCCAGGTCATCGGGGCCGGCGACACGCGCGGTTGTTGCGCGGGGCGCAACCAGCGCGCCGGCGATGGCGAGTCGCCCCAAAACCTCAGCGGTGATTTCTCTCGCAGCGGGGTCGGCTCGGTGGTCGGCACCTTCACCGCCTCCGGCGCGACGCAGACGATCACCCTCAACCCCGGGATCAACAACGGCGTCGATCCGGGCATCAGCGGCTACCTGCTGCGCGAGGTCGCGCCCGCCGCGCCGATGCCGCCGACGAACCTCGCGCTCTCGAACACGGATCTGCCGCCCAACCTACCCGCCGGCAGCGCCGTGGGGGCGCTGACGACCACCGACCCGAACAGCGGCGACACCCACAGCTACACGCTGGTCGACAGCGGGACCTTCCCGGACAACGCGCTGTTCGACATCGCCTCGGGGAACATCCTCCGCGCGACTTCGGGGCTCGGCGGATTCGGTTCGAGCTATCAGGTCAAGGTCCGCACCACCGACAGCGGCGGCCTGTTCTACGAGGAGGTCTTCACCTTGCAAACGGAGGCCGCGCAGCCGCCGACGGCGCTGAGCTTGGGTGCGACCACCGTCCTGAGGACCACGCCCCCGGGGAGCGCGGTCGGGACCTTCGCCACCGTCGATGGCAACGCAGCCGACGCCCACAGCTATGCGCTCGTGGCCGGGGCGGGGGATGGAGACAACGGGCTGTTCGCGATCGGGGGCGACGCGCTGGAGGTCGCTGGCGCGCTTCCGGGACTCGGCGCGGTTTTGAACATCCGCGTGCGCAGCACCGACCTCTCCGGGCAGAGCATCGAGGAGACCTTCACCCTGACGGTGGTCGATAGCTCGGTGCGC
>JAUIGD010000225.1 GCA_030430255.1 Verrucomicrobiia bacterium | reverse complement strand
TGACAACGCTGAACGTGTGGGGTGGGGGCAAGCGGCAGCCCGAGGCGGGTGATCGATTCGGGCTACTAGCTGAAAACCACCGTTTTGTTGTTGAACACCAGCACTTTGCGCTGGGCGTGGGCGTAGACCGCGCGGGCGAGAACGGTCTTCTCGTTGTCGCGGCCACGGCGGATGAAGTCGGCGACGGACTCCCGGTGGGAGACGCTGATAACGTCTTGGGCGATGATCGGGCCATCGTCGAGGTCGGCGGTGACGTAATGGCTGGTGGCGCCGATGATCTTCACCCCCCGCTGGTAGGCTTGATGGTACGGTTTGGCACCGATGAATGCGGGGAGGAACGAATGGTGGATGTTGATGACCCGGTTTGGAAAGCGGCTTACGAAGGCGTCGCTGAGAATCTGCATGTAACGCGCGAGGACGATGGTGTCGATCCCGTTTGCCTCCAGCAGCGCGATCTCGTCCGCCTCTTGGGCCGCCTTGTTGGCCTTGGTGATGGGGAAGTGATGGAAGGGGATTCCGAAGCGTTCGGCGGCGCTTTGCAGATCGGTCCTGTTGCCGATGATGAGGGGGATGTCGACGTTGAGTTCACCGGCCTCGTGCCGCGAGAGGAGATCGTAGAGGCAGTGCCCCTCTTTGGTGGCGAAGATCGCCACGCGTGGTCGTTGGTCACTGGTGAATAGTTGCCAGTCCATCTCGAGCGGCTCGGCCACCTCTTTGACAAAGCGCGGGGCGAGCGAGCGTTCGTCGAGCCCGAAGCCGTCCAGGGCCCACTCGATGCGCATGAAGAACGCACGGTGATCTTGATCGACGTGCTGTTCGAGGTAGAGGATGTTTCCGCAATGGCTGCGGATGAACTCCGCGACCGTGCAGACGAGGCCTGGACGGTCGGCGCAAGCGACGAGGAGAATGGCGGTTCTGGCTTGGGGCATGGGCTGGCGCGCTTAAGGCGTGTTTGAAAACGCCTTTCGGCGCCATTTTTTTGGGGTGGAAGAAGTGCCGGCTCCGCCGGGATCGGGGCACCGCCCAGCGGATCGGTTCTCCGCCCGCCGCGCCGTGGCTCGGTCGCGGGTGTTCACCCGCTGCCTCAACTCGCCTTGCCTGCGGCAAAAACCTCTCGCTGTGGCACTCACGATTCGTTTTCGATCCCGCCTCAGCGGTGGCGGGCGAGGAATTCTTCCGCGAGGGCTCGGTAGTCCTCGGCGCCCATGCTGGCCTTGTCGTATTCGATGATCGATTGGCCATAGCTCGGCGCCTCGCCCAGACGCACCGAGCGGCGGACGACGGTGCGGTAAACCTCGTCCGGGAAGTGTTCGCGCACCTGCTCGACGACCTGGCGAGAGAGGTTCGTCCGACCGTCGTACATGGTCATCACGATGCCCTCGATGCGCCCGTCTGGATTGGCACCGGAAAGCCGGATCTGTTCTTGCACGTGGACGATTTTCGCCAAGCCCTCAAGTCCGAAGAACTCGCACTGCAGCGGTATGAGCAGTTCGTCGGCGGCCGCCAGAGCCGAGGTCATGAGGACGCCGAGCGAGGGCGGACAGTCGATGAAAACGTAGTCGTAGACCGCCGCGCCACGGAGCTGCGAGAGCACTTCCCGGAGGCGGGTCAGGTGGTCGTCGGCCTGGGCGAGCTCCACCTCAGCGCCCGCCAGTTCCATGTCAGCAGGCACGATAGACAGGTGGTCGAAGCGGGTCGGCAGCACGCGGGAGACGAGGCTCGCGCCCCCGGTCAGGACATCGTACAGGCTCGTGCCGGCGCTCGGCGTGAAGCCCAGCCCGCTGGTGGCGTTCGCCTGTGGGTCGAGGTCGATCAACAGCACGCGCTCACGGTTGCGCGTGGCGATGCAGGTGGAGAGGTTGATCGAGGTGGTCGTCTTGCCGACGCCGCCCTTCTGGTTCGCAATCGCAACGATCTTCATCCGGGAAGGTGGTGGATGCTGTCCTTCCTCCACCCGCTGGCGGAAATCAACCCCGGCGGCGCCCCGGGGCGAAATCCCGCCCTCACGGGCGCCACCATCCGGCGACCTCCTTGGCGAAGTAGGTCAGGATCGCGCTGGCGCCGGCGCGCCGGATGCCGAGCAGGCTCTCCTCGATGACGGCGATGCGGTTGATCCACCCCGCCGCCGCCGCGCTCTGGATCATCAGGTACTCTCCACTCACTTGATAAGCGGCGACCGGGAGATCGGAGTTTTCGGCGAGCAAGGCGATCACGTCCAGGTAGGGGCCAGCGGGCTTGACCATGAGCATGTCGGCACCCTCTTCGGCGTCGAGCGCCGCTTCGCGCAGCGCCTCCGCCGCATTCGCGGGATCCATCTGATAGGTCTTCTTGTCGCCCGCCTTCGGGGCGGAATCCAGGGCGCCACGGAACGGACCATAGTAGGCCGAGGCATACTTCGCGGTGTATGAGAGGATCGAGACCTCCGTGAAGCCCTCGTCGTCGAGGGCGGCGCGGATCGCGCCGATGCGGCCGTCCATCATGTCGCTGGGGGCGACGATGTCCGCCCCCGACCGGGCGTGGCTGAGGGCCTGCCTGCAGAGGATGTCGACGGTCTCGTCGTTGAGGATCCGGCCGTCGGGGGCGACCAGGCCGTCGTGGCCGTCCGAGTTGTAGGGGTCGAGGGCGACATCGGTGATGACCGCGAGTTCCGGAAGTTCGGTTTTGAGAGCCGCGACGGCGCGCTGGACCAGGCCGTCATCGTCGCAGCAGCGTTCCGCGCCCGGTGTCTTGAGGGCGGAATCGATCGCCGGGAAGAGGACGATCGCGTTGATGCCGAGGGCGTGGGCTTCCGCGGCCTCGCGTACCAGGCCGTCTAGGGACCAGCGTCTGCAGCCCGGCATCGAGGCGATTTCATCATCGCGGGCGCCCTCTTGGACGAAGAGCGGGTAGATGAGGTTCTGCGAGGAGATCTGGGATTCGCGACAGAGTCCACGGACGGCGGCGGACTTCCGGTTGCGGCGCGGTCGGCTGAGCATTGGTTGAGAACGTTCGGGCTGGCGTTGGATTCTTCGCCCTTGGGGAGTTATGGTCGCACAGAGAGAGAGCCATGGAAACCCCCTCCGCAGCCTACCGATTCGCCCAACTCGACGAGATCCCGCCGGTGCGTTGCCCATGTGGGGATGCGCGCCGCGCCTTCGGCGACGAGGCGGAAGGGGTGGCGACCATGCATCTCGTCGAGATTCTCAAGGACGCGCGGCCGCACTACCACAAGCGGATGCACGAGATCTACCTCGTTCTGGAAGGGGAGGGGTATCTCGAACTGGATGGCGAGCGGGTGCCGGTGCGGCCGATGAGTTCCGTGCTGATCAAGCCGGGGTGCAGGCATCGGGCGGTAGGCGACCTGAAGATCATCAACGTGCCGATTCCGGCATTCGACCCCGAAGACGAATGGTTCGACTAACAAGAGAGAGATCAGCGCATCCGCTGCGCCTTCTGACGTTCGCCGCGGTTTTGTGTTCGGTGGTCGGCGGCGTGTGCGCCGCGCCGCTGCCGGGCGGACTCCGGTTCCAGACGATCGACGGCCGGGAGGCGGCGCTCTCCGACTACGCGGGCAAGGTGCTGCTGATCGTCAACGTCGCCAGCAAGTGCGGCTACACGCCTCAATATGCCGGGCTGCAAGTCCTCCACGAGCGATACGCGGAGCGCGGTCTGGTCGTTCTCGCCTTCCCCTGCGACGACTTCGGCGGGCAGGAGCCCGGGACCGAGCGAGAGATTGCGGCGTTCTGTGAGGCCGAATATGGCGTCGCGTTCCCGATGGCCGCCAAAGTTTCGGTCAAGGGCGAGTCTGCACATGCGGTCTACCGGCACTTGACCGACGCGGCGACGAACCCCCGCTTCCACGGCGGGGTGAGGTGGAACTTCGAGAAGTTTCTCGTCGGTCGAGGGGGGGAGGTATTGAACCGTTTTCGCTCGCGGGTCGCGCCCACTTCGGACGAGGTGATCGCCTCGGTGGAGTGGGCGCTCGCCGACGAGGCCGGGCGCGCGGCGGCCTATGCGAAGGGGGGCAAAGGTCCACCGCCGGTCGCGGAGTACCGTGGTCGGGAGGTCGCGAGAACGATGCATTGGAAGGGGGCTCCTTGGCTCATGCGCGAAGTGCGCGAAGACGAGGAGAAGACTTCAGCGATGGTACGGCAGTTGGGATTGCGGGAAGGGGTCGACGTGGCGGACATCGGTTGCGGCAACGGTTACCACACGCTGATGATGGCGGAGCGGATCGGTGGGGGCACCGCCTATGCCGTCGACATCCAACCCGAGATGCTGGAGATGCTGGAAGGGCGTGCACGGAAGGCGGGTATCGACAACATCGAGTGCGTCGAGAACCGCTTCTGGGACACCGACCTGCCGGAGGCGAGCATCGACCTCGCCCTGCTCGCCGACGTCTATCATGAGTTCTCGCACCCGGAGGAGATGTTGGCCAGTTTGCGGAGGGCGTTGCGCCCGGGGGGGCGCCTGGTCTTGTTGGAGTTCCGGGAGGAGGACCCCAGGGTGCCGATCAAGCCTGAACACAAGATGTCCAAAGCCCAGGTCGAGCTCGAGCTTGAGGCGAACGGCTTCCGTCTGGTCGGGAGCTACGACGAACTCCCATGGCAGCACATGATGTTCTTCGAAGCGGCGCCTGAACCCGACGCGGACGACTCTTGATCCCGGCGGAGGCATCGCCGAGAATCCCTGCCGCGAACCTAAAAAACTGATACCTGAACTACCATGAATCCCTTCCGAATTCCTCTCGGCGCCGCCTTGGTTGCCTCGATCGCGGCGCCCGCCGCCATTGCCGCCGAACCCCTTTCCCTGTTCAACGGCGAAGACCTCAGCGGCTGGACGAATGCCGGCGGAGGTGAGCCCAGCAGCGGCTGGGTCGCTGAGGACGGATGCTTGGTCCGCAAGGGCGGCGGGGGCGATCTCTTCTCCGCTGCCGAATACGGCGATTTCGACTTCCGGTTCGAATGGAAGGTCGCCGAAGGGGCCAATAGCGGGGTCAAATATCGGATGACCCGCTATGGGGGCCGGCTCCTGGGGCCTGAATATCAGGTGCTCGATGACGAGAAGCACCCTGATGGGAAAAACGGGGCGGACCGGCAGGCGGCGGCGTTGTATGATATCCTACCCGCGAACGAGGAGAAGAAGCTCAGGCCGGTCGGGGAATGGAACGAAGGGAGGATCGTCGCCCGCGGCACCAAGTTCGAGCACTGGCTGAACGGTGCCTGCGTCGTGTCCGTCGATACGGCCAGCGACGGGTGGGCTGACCTGGTCGGGGCGAGCAAGTTCGCCAAGGTCGACGGGTTCGCCACCGCGCCCCGCGGGAGGATCATGCTCCAGGATCATGGCGACCAGGTTTGGTTCCGGCATCTGACGATCACCGAACTCGACGGCGCCGCCGGGGAAGAGGGCGAGAAGGGCGAGGCGGCCGGCGAGGGCGACGGCGGTTGGGCTTCGATGTTCGACGGGAAGACGCTCGAAGGTTGGAAAGTGAGCACGGAGAACCCGGACTCGTTTTCGGTCGATGGCGGAACGATCAAGGCTTTCGGGCCGCGCGCCCACCTCTTCTTCGGGGAGGACGGCAACGCCAAGTTCAAAGACTTCGAGTTTGAATGTGAGGTGAAAACCACCGCGGGCTCCAACGCCGGCATCTTTTTCCACACCGCCTACCAGGAGGCGGGTTGGCCTGATGTGGGCTACGAGGCGCAGGTGAACGCCACCCACAGTGATTGGCGCAAGACCGCGAGTGTCTACAGTTTCCAAGACGTCCGGGAGGCTCCCCATCGAGACGATGAGTGGTTCACCTACAACATCAAGGTCGAGGGCAAGAAGGTGACCATCACCATCGACGGTGAGGTGGCCAATGAGTACACCGAGCCGGAGGATCACGGAGAGAAGACCAAGCGGCTCGGCGAAGGGACGATCGGGCTCCAGGCGCACGACCCCAAGAGCTTGGTGTTTTTCCGCAACCTGCGTATCCGCAGCCTCGATTGAGAGCGTTCCCCCTTGCCGACATACCTTGGCCGGGCGTAAGCTGACCATCCCGCGGCCGAGCCACAACGCAGCGTGCGGTGAAAAGTGCGGCGCCCCGATCCCGGCGGAGCAGGCACTTCTTCCCCCCTCGGAAAGTGGCGCCGCGAGGCGTATTCAAACACGCCCTTGTCCAGCGCCGTCGCCGACGTAGCCCAACGGTAGAGGCAAGCGACTTAAAATCGCTCAAGTGCGGGTTCGAATCCCGCCGTCGGTACGGTGGGCCGCCGCGCGGTCGCAGCGGTGTGGCTCTGGGCGCCCGTGGGCGGGGGATGCCACGCTTCGCGCACTGTGTTTGACAAGCTCCGTAGCCCGGCGTTTTCTCCGCGCCCATGAGCGAGAAAGAGAGCGTCATCCTCGTGACCGGCGGTGCCGGCTACATCGGCTCCCACACCGTCCGCATGCTCGCCGAGCA
The DNA here is from genome assembly GCA_030430255.1 of Verrucomicrobiia bacterium. Taxonomy (GTDB): domain Bacteria; phylum Verrucomicrobiota; class Verrucomicrobiia; order Verrucomicrobiales; family DEV007; genus JAUIGD01. The sequence continues at coordinate 3,811 of JAUIGD010000225.1, read as the reverse complement.
GGCGGGGAGGCGGGTCGTGGTGCTCGACAACCTCGTTTTCGGGCATCGTGAAGCATTGATTTCGCCCGGGGTCGAACTGGTCGAGGCGGACATGGCCGACGCCCGCTCTGTCGCAGAGGTCTTCGGGAGGTATCAGGTCGATGCGGTCGTCCACTTCGCCGCGTTCTGTTACGTCGGGGAGTCGGTGACCGAGCCCCTGAAATACTATCAGAACAACACCGCGGCGCCGTTGACGGTGTTGGCCGCGATGCGGGAGAGCGGCTGCGACAAGTTCATCTTTTCATCCACCTGCGCGACTTACGGAGACCCGGTCGAGGTGCCGATGTCGGAGTCGCATCCGCAGAACCCGATCAACCCCTACGGGCGGTCGAAGTTGATGCTCGAGCAGATCCTGGCGGATTGCGAGCGCGCCTACGGGATCCGGAGCGTCCGCCTGCGCTACTTCAACGCTTGCGGTTGTTCGCTCGACGGCCGGATCGGCGAGGACCACGACCCGGAGACACACCTGATCCCGAATGTGTTGCGCGCCGTGCTCGGGGAGACGGGGCCGATGACCGTATTCGGCACCGACTACCCGACGCCTGACGGGACGTGTATCCGCGACTACATCCACGTCGAGGATCTGGCGAGCGCCCATGTCAGAGCGTTGGAGTACCTCGAGGGCGGGGGCGCGACCACGGCCTGCAATTTGGGCACCGGAAAGGGGGCGTCGGTCCGCGAGATCATCGAGGCGGCGGAGAGGGTCACCGGCAAGGAGGTGCCCGTGCGGTATGGGGAGCGACGTGAGGGGGATCCCCCTGAACTGGTGGCGAATGCTGCGTTCGCGAGGGAGACCCTCGACTGGGAGGCGAAGATCGTCGACCTCGACCAGATCATCGGCAGCGCTTGGGCCTGGATGACGGGTGAGAGGAAAGGGCACTACTGACGGGTGGCTTCGGTGCGGTGGTGGCCGAGCCGGGGGAACCTCCCGGCAGGCCGGGCGTAGCCCACGTGAGTGGGAGCCTTCCCGACAGCGCCATGCGGGAGCCTCGCCGTCCTCGCTCATGGCCCAGGTGCCGCTTCACCCACTTCCGATGTCGCCGCGTGGGATTTAGAAAACTTATCGGGCGATTACGGTAAAAACAGGGTTGCTTCCCCTCGGGTGGGATGGTAAATCCTTACTCGTTCGCGAAAGCGAGCCCGAAAGGGGTTGAATAGAGGCAGCCCGGCCTAATCAATCTGCGCGAGTTTTTTTTGGGGGATCTCGCAATGACCTAGGCCGAGCTGCCTCCCTTTTTGGGGAGCGAGGCACCGCGCCTCGGTGGGGTCTTCAGGTGGGGTCTTCGATCGCGGGTGGGGTCTTCGATCGGATGGGACCGGGGTTCACCCGCCCGATTTGCGGCCGCCTGCACCGCCTCCTCTGCAGCAAACGGTGGTGGGGGCTCGCCGGTGAAGTGGTTGATCGGTCTGATTCGATCGGCGGTCGATCGGCGCGAAAACTGGGTCTCCCGACGCAAAAAACGCCCCTGCGGCGAAGCAGGGGCGTTTGGGAGTGGTTGAGTTCAATCGGTAAGTCACCCAACAGCTAGAGAAATCACTTCAGGAGCGGAGCATCTTCTCCCGCTCGACCTTCAGTCCCATCTTGCGGTAGAGGGTCGCGATGCTGACCCCGAGCATCGAGGCGGTCTTCTCGCGCGAGCCTTCGTTGTATTTCAAGGTCTCGCGGATGAACACCTTTTCCTGTTTCTTGATGTAGTCGGAGAGCTTGGAGCCGATCGGCAACTGGTGTTTGAGCGCCTCGTTCTCCTCGTCAGAAACCTCGACCTTTTGCGTGATTTTGGGCGGCAGATCGACCGGCCGGATGCGTTTTTCGTCGGAGAAAGCGCAGGCGCGCTCGATGGCGTTTTGGAGTTCGCCGACATTGCCTGGCCACTTGTAGCTGGTCAGGAGCTTCATCGCGTACTTGTCGATCTCCTTCTTTTTGCCTCCGGTGAGGAGGGCGTAGTTGTCGAGGAAGTGGTCGCACAGCGCGGCGATGTCGTCGGCGCGCTTTCGCAGCGGCGGCACGGGGATCGGGATGACGGAGATGCGGTAGTAGAGATCCTCGCGGAACTTGTTGTCCGTCACCCACTTCTCCAAGGGTTCTGTGGAGGTGGCGATGAAGCGGAAGTCGAGGTTCGCCGGCAACGAGCCCGAGAGGCGGCGCGAGGCGACATCTTCCAAGAAACTATCGAGCTGCGATTGGAGCCGGACGGGCAGGACGTTGATTTCTTCCAACACGACCGTCCCGCCCTGAGCGCGAGAGAAGATCGTCTGGCGGCCATCCCCGCCGAACAACTCTGCCTCCAACAACTCCTCAGGGAGCGCCGAGCAATGGAGGATCTTGAAGGGTTGCTCCGCGCGGCGGCTACGATCATGGATCGCGCGGGCCACCATCTGCTTGCCGGAGCCGAACTCGCCCTCCAACAGAGCGGGGGAGTCGTTGTCGGCGATCTTCTCGACGATGCGGAGGATCTCCTTCATCTCCGGGCTCGAGCCGATCAGTTGGCTGCGGGGCCGGCTGGCTTCGGCGGCCGTCGCGTCGGTCGCGGTCGGGGGCTCCGTTTGTGCCCCCCCTTCCTTGAGGGCGCTGTTGACGGTGCGCTTCAGGTCGTCGAGTTCGAAGGGCTTGGTCAGGTAGTCGAAAGCGCCGAGTCGCATGGCCTCGACCGCCGTCTCCACCGTCCCGAAGCCCGTGACCATGATCACCTGCATGTGCGGGAAATCGTCGCGACACATCTCGATGATCTCGAGGCCGTTCATGTCGCCGATGTGGAGATCGACTACGAGAAGATCGGGGTTCTGATCCTTGATCGCCGCGACCCCTTCGGCGCCGGTTTGAAGGGAAGTCACATTGTGCCCCATCCCTTTGCAGAGCATGGTCATGATCTGCAGGATCTGGGGTTCGTCGTCGATGATTACAATCTTCGCCATGGCTTTGAGATTTTCAGATTTAATCCGGATTAGCAATCCAGAAGTCCAGAAAATTAGGAAATCCGAATTAATTGTTCGCAGATTAGCGCGACTTTCGGGTTTCTCAATAATGAAAATGCCGGGCGCGCCGATTTTTTTCTGCCTTGAGACTCATCGGGGCTCTCACGGTCTGCTGGCGTGGGTTCTGAGTAGCGCGCGGAGGTGGCCGAGTCGACCAGAGTGGGGCTCGTGGGGCACGCAATGCCCATGGGGTGACCAGCGATTGCCCCTAAATCGGGCTGGTGTGAATGTCGCTGGGAGGTAAGCTACGATCATCTAGAGCAACCTCGCCCTGCCGCTGAAGTGAAGTCCCCAAAGTCCATCGCCCTTTGCTTGCCCTTCGTCCTCAGCGCCTGCTGGGTGGCCGCCGCGCCGGGGCAGGCACTGCCCCCCCAGGAGGCGCCGAAGGGTTTAAAGCCGGAGCGCATCGAGGGGAGCAAGTTCAAGCTCGGCGAGTTGTTCTTCGATTCGAAGAGCGGGGAGATCTGGTTCACCTGCAAGGTGAACCAGCGTGAGGCGGATGTCCCGTTGGAGTATGCGATCAGTGAGGAGACCCGCGGCAAACTCCACGAAGCGCTCGTCTCCACGACGGTATCGCCGTTTCAGATCCAGGTCGCCATGAGTCTACTGAGCAAGCATTGGCAGGCCTCCAGCCGCGACCTCTTCCGCGAGTTCGATGACGATGGGATGCCGGTGGGTGTGCTCAAGGACGACGGCAAGGGGCGGATGACGATTTTGCTCCGCAAGGGGGAGGAGGGCGAAGCGGTTCCGCTCGGGGATTGGGTCCTCGATCGGCGGAACGGCGAACCGCTCGGGGCCG
>JAUIGD010000224.1 GCA_030430255.1 Verrucomicrobiia bacterium | reverse complement strand
TAGAGCCCGAGCATCGACACGCCCGTGCGCAGCACGTCCATCGGACCGGCGTCCTCGGGCGCCGACTTGATGAAGTCGATGACCCCCTGCGGGAGGTTGCGGTTGGCGCGCAGCGTCGCCGTGAGCGCGTCGAGTTCGGCGCGGTTGGGCAGCTTCCCGCAGTGAAGCAGGTGCAGGACCTCCTCGAAGGTGGTGGCCTCGACCAGCGCCTCGATCGTGTACCCGAGGTAGCTGAGGCGCCCCTCCTTGCCCTCGACGTTGCTCAGTTTCGATTCGTTTGCGACGACGCCTTCGAGACCTTTCGCTGTGACTGCCATGGTGAAAATGCTTGGATGAGATGGGGTAGGCGCAGCCGCGCGCGCGGGTCGCAGGCGGCTGGCGGGCGCCCAGATTAAGGGGTGAGGACGGGGATGGCAAGTGTTGGGCCAAAGCTTCCCCGGATGGGCGCTTTCGGCTGGTCGCGCCCCCCCGGGGAGGGTAGGCTTCGCGCCGATGAAGCCCCACCCCTTCTTGACAAAAACCCACGCCCCGCTGCTCGCATCGCTCGCCCTCGCGGCCGCAATGTGCACGCCCCCGAAACCCGCGTCGGCCCAGGGTCCCGCCGACGGGACGGACGCCGCCCCGGCACCGCCCGCGGCCAGCGCCCCGCGGCCGAACATCGTCTTCGTGCTCTCCGACGACATGGGCTGGAACCAGCCGGGATTCAATGGCGGCAACAAGGAGCTGACGCCGAACCTCGACGCCTTCGCCGCCTCCGGCCTGAACCTCACCCGCTACTACACCCACTCGGTCTGCGCCCCCACACGCGGCGCGTTCCTCACCGGCCGCTACGCCTTCCGCAACTGGATGGACTGGCGCAGCGAGGACTTCGGCAAACCCAGCTACCTGAAGGCGCTCGGCCTCACCCTGGCGCACCTGCCCGACGGGACGCCGACGCGGCGCATCCACGCCCTCGCGTCCGAGGAGCGCACCCTCGCGGAGGCCCTCAAAGAAGCGGGCTACTTCACCGCCCTCGCCGGCAAGTGGCACTGCGGAGAATGGCTGCCCGAGCACCTGCCCCGCGGCCAGGGCTTCGACCACCACTACGGCCACTACGCCTGGGGGATCGACTACTGGAGCAAGACGATCGTCCACAACGCCCCGGCACGCTTCGCGGTCTACGATTGGCACCGCAACGGCGAACCGGTCTGGGAGGAAGGCTATGCGACCGACCTGTTCGCCGCCGAGGCCGAACGGGTGATCGCCGCGCGCGGCAAGGAGCGGGAGAAGCCCTTTTTCCTCTACCTGCCGTTCAATGCGGTCCACGGCCCCATCGATGTCGTGCCCCGCTACACCGACCGGTTCACCGCCCGGGAGGCCGCGCTGAAGTGCTTCGACGACGCCTTCGGGCGGGTCTTGAAAGCGCTCGACGAACACGGATTCGCCGACAATACCCTAGTGGTCTTCGCCAACGACAACGGCGGCATCTTCGAAGAGGACAACGCCCCCTACCGCGGCACGAAGAACACCACCTTCGAGGGCGGCGTCCGCGTCCCCTGCGTGGTCCGCTGGCCGGGGAAGGTGGAACCAGGAACCTCCCATGACGGGTTGATGTTCGTCGCCGATTGGTTCTCGACCTTGATCGCCCTCGGCGGCGGCGACGCCGGTGGCGAGGTGCCGATCGATGGGATCGACATGAGCGCCCTGCTGCTCGAGGGCGCACCGAGCCGGCGCGAAGAGATCATCTTCGAGGTCGAGGGCAGCGTCCGTCAGCCGACCGTGCTGAGCGGGGACTGGAAGCTGATGGGCGACCTCCTCTTCAACATCCGCGAAGACCCTTCCGAGAAGACCGACGTGGCCGCGGACAACCCCGCGGTCGTCGCCCGGCTGGGCGCGCGCCTCGAGGCAGCGGCGAGCTGGCGGCCAGACCTCGGCGACAAACCGCTGCTCATGGAGCCCGCCCTGCCCTACGTTTACGGTCAGGATGAGAACGGCGACGTGCCGGCTTGGCTCAAAGCACACGTCGACAAGGTGCGCGCCGGCCAACCGCAGGAGTGGGCCGAGGGCGAGACGCCTTGGCCGCAGGCGCCCGTCGGCATCAACGCCAACAAGCAGACCGAATCGAAGTAACGCCCACCGGCGCCAGGACGGTCGATCGCCACGATCCCCCGTCCCCCGTCGATCCCCGCACCGCCGATGTTCGCGACGCTCTCGAACGACGCCCCGCTCACGCGGCGATCCGCGCTCTGCGGGCTGTCCGCCTGCCTCGCCGGCTGCGCGACGGCCGCCGAGCCCAGCGCCCGCCGGAGCCGCCCCGCCGCCGCGGGCGTCCCGCTCCCCGGCGAAACGCGCCAGCTCGTGCTGGCGGTCGCCGACAGCTGGGATAGCCATCGCGGCCAGTTGATGGCCTACACGCGCCGGGACGCCCGCTCCCCGTGGATCCCGGCACTGCCCAAAACCGTCCCCGTCCTGCTCGGACGCAACGGCTCGGCCTGGGGGCGCGGCCTGCGCTCTGGCGAAGGCGGCGGCCCCTCGAAGCGCGAAGGCGACGGGCGCGCGCCCGCCGGCCTGTTCCGCATCGGCAAACTCTACGGTGAGCCTGATTCCCCGCCCGCGGGCACCGGCCTCCACTATGTGCGGGTCGGCGAGTGGGACGCCTGGCCGGACGACCCCGGCAACCCCCACTACAACCGCCACGTCCGCATCGACCCCGCACGGGGCGTGCCACCCTGGTTCGAGAAGCAGCGCATGCGGCTCGGTGACCCCGCCTACCGCTGGCTGGTCGAAGTCCGGCACAACGCCGACCCGCCCGTCCCCGGGGCCGGCAGCGCCATCTTCCTCCACACCCGCCGCGGCCCCGATCGCCCCAGCGCTGGCTGCACCGTCATGGCGCGCGCTGACCTCGAGGCCGTGATCCGCCTCCTCGACGCCGACGCCGCCCCCGTCTTCGCCTTGCTCCCGCGCACCGAGTACACCGCCCGCCGCACGGCTTGGGGGCTGCCCGATCTGCCCTGACCCACGACAGCGCGGGCCCTCGCCTGCGAATGTGGTGATCGATCCGGGCTAGGGTCTGCTAGGGTGGTCAGCGATGCCCCAGACGAACGAACCGCCCAAGCCCCGCCGCGGACAGCTCTTCTCCCGCGAGCGCCCTTCCGCCGATCCCGCCAAGGCGCCCGGCCTGCCCCCGGGCTCTGCGATCCACCACGGCGAACGCCGCGCCGAGCGCCTCTCGATCGAGGCCACGGAGTTCGACACCGAGAAACTGGAGAGCTTCACCACCGACGACATCGCCGACTGCCTGCGCTTCCGCGAGACCGCCCGCACCACCTGGCTGCACGTCACCGGCCTGCACGAAGCGGACAAAGTCGCCGCGCTCGGTGATTCCTTCGGCATCCACCCGCTCATCGTCGAAGACATCCTCAATACGAGAGGCGGGGCCAAACTGGAAGAGCAGGACGGCTACCTCTTCGTCCGCCTGCCGCTCCTGACGACCGGCGCAGGCGCCCTCATCGACCACCAACAGTTCGCCCTGCTCCTCACCGCGACCACCGTCATCACCTTCGCCGAAGCCCCCTGCGACAGCCTCTTCGCGCCGCTGCGGCGCCGGCTCGGCGACGCCGCACGCCGCGTCCGGCGCAGCGGCAACGACTACCTCGCCTGGGCCGTGCTCGACGTCGTGGTCGATCATTACAACGCCGCCCTCGAGGCGGCCGGCGACGCGCTCGACGAGGCCGAGGACCGCCTGCAGAACGACCTGCGCGACGTCGACGCCGCCGAACTCTACGAGATGCGCCGAGAGTGCACGACCCTCGTGCGCCTCCTCCGACCTGCGCGCGACATCGCCGCCACCCTCGGTCGCCATGACTCACCGCTCTTCGCCCCGACCACCCACCCCTTCCTGCGCGACCTCTATGACCACGCCGTCCACGCCATCGAGTCCGCCGAGTCGCTCCGCGAGCACGCCGCGAGCCTGCGCGACTTCCACACCGCCGAGGTCGGCAACCGCATGAACCAGGTGATGAAGGTACTCACCTGCGTCTCGACCATCTTCCTGCCGCTCACCTTCCTCGCCGGCATCTACGGCATGAACTTCAAACACATGCCCGAACTGGATTGGCCGTGGGCCTACCCCGCCCTCTGGCTTGCCTTCTTCCTGATCACCGGCACGATGCTCGGACTCTTTATCCGCAAACGCTGGCTCTAACCAAACTCCCATCTCCGCGCCCGCAGGGCGCAAAAGATCATGTCCCGCCAACTCCGCATCGCCATCATCGGCCACCGCTTCATGGGCCGCGCCCACTCGAACGGCTGGCTGCAGGCCGCCAAGTTCTTCGACCTGCCCGCCCAGCCCGTCCTCGCCCTCGCCTGCGGGCGCGACGCCGACGCCACCCGCGCCTTCGCCGACAATTGGGGCTGGGAGGAAACCACCGGCGACTGGCGCGAGGCCGTCGCCCGCGACGACATCGACATCGTCGACATCGCCTCCCCCACCCACCTGCACCGCGACATGGCCGTCGCCGCCGCCGCCGCCGGCAAGCACCTGTTCTGCGAGAAGCCCTTCGCGCTCGACGCCGCCCAGGCCGCGGAGATGCTCGCCGCCGCAAAGGCCGCGGGCGTCGTCGGCTACCTCAACCACAACTACCGCCGCTGCCCCGCCGTCCGGCTCGCCAAACAGCTGGTCGACTCCGGCGAGCTCGGCCGGATCTACCACTGGCGCGGCAGCTACCAGCAGGACTGGCTCGCCGACCCGGAAACGCCGATGCGCTGGCAGCTCAAACAGGAGTTCGCGGGCGGCGGCCCGCACATCGACCTCGGCTCGCACGGGATCGACCTCGCCCGCTACCTCGTCGGCGAGGTCGCCGCCGTCACCTGCACGCAGGCGAACTTCGTCAAGGAGCGCCCCCTGCCGGGGGGCGGGGGCGGCGAGGTCACGGTCGACGATGCTTCCATCATGTCGCTAGAGTTCGAGTCCGGCGCGCTCGGCTCGCTGGAGGTCACCCGCTACGCCACCGGCCGCAAAAACCGCAACGCCTTCGAGATCTACGGCAGCGAGGGCGCGGTCTGCTTCGACCTCGAACGCATGAACGAGCTACAGTTCTTCTCCAAGTGCGACCCGGCCACCCAGCAGGGCTTCCGCACGGTGCTCGCCACCGACCCCGGCCACGACTACGCCGGGCGCTGGTGGCCGCCCGGGCACATCATCGGCTACGAGCACCCCTTCGCCCACGCCGCCGCCGACTTCATCGACGCCGTCTGCGACGGCCCCCCGATCACCCCCGACTTCGCCGACGGCCTCGCCTGCATGCAGGTCCTCGACGCCGCCAACCGCTCCGCGCGAGAAGGCCGGCGGGTGGAGGTCGGGTAGCGGATCATCGGCGTCCGCCCACGACGGCAGTTCCAAGAGAGGCCGCAGCCCTGCCGCCCATGGAGCTGTCGCGCCCACCCATCAATGGCGCCAGCCTCGGACTCGCGCTTCGAGTGCACGAGGCCCAATTCAAACCGGCACACGGAAGGCTCCAGCGAGCCTGAATATTTCAATAAATTATTGAAATTCAAGTTGCGCGAATGATGACCATTCGGTAATGCGACTCGGCGAATTCCCGGCGCCCCCCCGCCGCACCGCCTTTCCCAACCAACCCACCCTCCTGCAAGCGACCTCCTACACGATGAAAACACGCTTCTGCCAGCTGCGCTGGCTCTCTGCCCCCCTCGGCCTTGCCGCCACCATCGGTGCAGCCCAAGCCGGAACCCCGAGCGCCCCGGCGCCCGCACCCGAACCCAGCATCTGGGACATCTCCCTGAACGCCGGGCTCAGCCTCACCGACGGCAACTCCGACACCCTCGGCGTCTACGCCGGCCTCGACGCCGAGCGCATCACCGACTTCGACGAGATCTATCTCGGCGGCGGCTTCCTCTACGCCGAGGACGGCGGCTCGGTCACCAACGAGACCGTCAACGCCTACGCCCAATACAACCGCCTGCTCAGTGAGCGCGCCTACCTCGGCCTCGTCGGCGACTTCCTCTACGACGACGTCGCCGCGGTGGACTACCGCGTCAACGCCGGCCCGACGCTCGGCTACTACCTCCTCAAGAACGACCGCACCCGGCTCGCCCTCGAGGTCGGCGGCGGCTACGCCTGGGAGAAGGTCGGCGGCGCGACGGACGAGTACTTCACCCTCCGCTTCGCCCAGCGCCTCACCCACCAGCTCACCGACACGATGTCCCTCTTCCAATCGGTGTCCTTCGTGCCCGAGGCCGGCGACTTCGACAACTACTCCATCGACGCCCAAGCCGGGATCGAGACGGCGATGACCGACCGCCTCAGCCTGCGCGTCTTCGCCCAGAACCGCTACGACAGCACCCCGGCCGCCGGCCTCGAGAAGAACGACTTCGGCGTCTTCAGCACCCTCTCGCTCGCCCTCGGCGCCGTCGACCCGCTGCCCGCGGCGGGCGGAGCCAAAGGGGGAGCCAAAGGCGTCGTGCTCCCCTCCGGTGGCTCCGACTGGGACCTCGACCTCGTTGCCGGCTTCTCCCTCACCGACGGAAACTCCGACACCCTGGGCGTCACCGCCGACCTGCTCGCCACCCGCATCGACTCGGAGGGTGAGATCTATCTCGGCGCCGGCGGCGCCTACGGGGAGACCGGGGGCGTCGTCAACCAGGAGCGCGCCTACGCCTTCGGCCAGCGCAACCAGCTGCTCAGCGACGTCACCTACCTCGGCGCCCGCGCCGACTTCCTCTACGACGCCGTCAACCTCCTCGACTACCGCGTCACGCCGTCCGTCCTGCTCGGCCGCTACCTCATCAAAGACGACTCGACCCAGCTCGCGGTCGAGGTCGGCCCCTCCTTCACCTGGGAGGACCAGGGCGGCCTCACCGACGAATACTTCGGCGTCGCCTTCGGCCAGCGCTTCAGCCACCAGATCAACGACCGCCTTTCGGTCTTCCAGTCCGCCCGCCTCGTGCTCGACACCGACGACACCGACAACTGGACCGTCGACGCCGCCGCGGGCCTCGACGTGAAGGTGAGCGACCGCCTCTCGCTGCGCACCGCCGTGCAGAACATCTACGACAACCAGCCCGCCGCCGGGCTGGAGGAGAACGACCTGCGCGTGACCACCGGCCTGGTGATCTCCTTCTGATCTCCTAGCCCGGATCGATCACCACATCCGCAGGCGAGGCGCCGCCGATCGTTGATGCTGAGTCGGCGGCGGCAGGGATCGGCGAAGCGGCTGGGTAGACACCCTGCCCGAGCCGTTCCCAACGGCAACACCCTCAGCATCAACGAGCGCAAGCCGTAGCCCGGTGCTTGGTGATCGATTCGGGCTAGACTACACCCTGCATCATTAGGTTGGCGCGGCCGCCCCAGAACGGGGCGGCCGCGTTCCTTTTCCGGCGGGCGCCAACTGCGGGGTGGGCAAATCCGGCGCGCCGGTGCAGGATCGTCCCGTGAAACTCCCGCACGCCACCACCCTCCTCACCGCCGCCGCGCTCGCCTCGTCCCCGGCCGTCGGCAACGACCAAACCGAAGCCCTGCCCGAGGAGCCGCCGTTGGTCTATCCGCTCGAGCACACCGGCGCCGGCTTCCCACCGCCGCCCCTCCCAGAGTTCGGCGACCTGCCGGAGGTCGCCCCCCTGACCGACCCGCTCGCCTGGTCGGACGGCACCGGGCGGGTGACGAGTTTCAGCGACTGGGCGCGCCGCCGCGCCGAGATCAAGGCGGAGATCGAGCACTACGAGATCGGGCCAAAACCCGACCGCCCCGAGCAGATCGCGGCCCGCTGGGAGGACGGGACGCTCACCGTCACGGTCACGGTCGACGGCGAGTCGCTGACCTTGAGCTCCCGCGTCGCCCTGCCCGATGGCGAGGGCCCGTTCCCGGCGGTGATCGGCATCGGCCGCGGCCCCGGCAGCCTTCCGCCGGACATCTTCCGCGACCGCGGGGTCGCCGTCGTCCCCTTCGAGTTCGGCCAGGTGATGGCACACACGCAGAACCGCGGCCGGGAACCGATCAACCGGCTCTACCCCGACCTCGTCCACATCGGCGCCTACGCCGCCTGGCCGTGGGGCGTGAGCCGGCTGATCGACGGCCTCGAACTCGTGCAGGACGAGCTGCCGATCGACCTCGGGCACCTCGCGGTGACCGGCTGTTCCTTCGCCGGCAAGATGGCGCTGTTCGCCGGCGCCTTCGACGAGCGCATCGCGCTGACCATCGCCCAGGAGCCGGGCGGCGGCGGCGCCGCGGCCTGGCGCGTCTCGGAGACGCTGGGCAGGGTCGAGAAACTGGGCGCCACCAGCCGCGCCTGGTTCAAGGAGGACATGTTCCGCTTCGCCGGGGCGAACGTCGCCAAGCTGCCGCACGACCACCACGAGCTGATGGCGATGGTCGCCCCGCGCGCCCTGCTGGTGCTCGGGAACCCCGACTACCAGTGGCTCGCCGAAGAGTCGGGCTACGTCTCCTGCAACGCCGCGCGCGAGGTTTGGAAAACGTTCGGCATCGGCGACCGCATGGGCTACTCGATCGTCCCCGGCCACGGGCACTGCCAGCTGCCCGCCGTCCAGCGCCCGGAGGTCGAGGCCTTTGTCGACAAATTTTTGCTAGGGAAAACGGAGGTCGACACCGCCGAGGTAACGGTCAGCCCCTATGCGCTCGTCGACCACGGGCGCTGGACGGAGTGGTGGGGCGAGGGCGAACCCGCTTTCCCCGAGCGGAGCCGCGAGGGCATCGTGACCGTCGCGCTGGAGGCCGAGGACGGCGCCGTGGGCGCGCGCTGGCGGCTCGTCGAAGACGGCGCGGCGTCGGGAGGGCGCTTCGCCGAGGCCGTTCCGGGCGAGCAGGAGATCGACACCGCGCCGGCGGACGCCGCGGGGCACATCGCCTGGAGCTTCTCGGTCGAGGAGGCGGGCCCCTACGCGCTCTACGCCCGCGTCGACGGCCCCACCGCCGACGACGACTCGTTCTGGGTCGAGGTCGACGGCGGTGGCTTCGAGCGCCACAACGGGCTCCAGACGAGCGGCTGGGGCTGGGTCAAACTCGACTCGGTCGAACTCGCGTCCGGCGCACACACTCTCACCGTCGGCCTGCGCGAGGACGGCGCCAAACTCGACAAGCTCCACATCTCCAACGACCCCTACCTGCCCCGGGACACCGGCCACACCGAGGGCGCGGGTCCGGAGTGAGCGCCCGCCGCAGCGGGGCGGTGCCGGCCCCTGTCAGCGCTCGTTCCAGCCCTTGCCCGCGAGGATCTTCGGGCGGCACTTCGCGATGCGCGCGCTCCGCGTCTTCGACTGCTTCGCCGAATTGAAGTGCAGCAGGTAGCCACGCCGGCGGCCCGGGGTCAGCGTTGCGAAGGCCGTCTCGTATTCAGGGTCGCCATGGAACGCCAGGGCGAGCTCTGCGGGGACCGGGAGAGTGCCGTCGTCCGAAGGCGCGGCCCGCTTGCCCGACCCTTCGAGATCCACTGCCGCGCTCACGAGCCGCCGCAGCGCCCCCTCCCGCTCGGCGACGCTCTCCGCGTCGCGGAACCGGAGGTAGCGGGCGAAGCGCGAGTTCTCGCCCGGCTTCTCCAACAGCCCTTCGGGGTCGTCCAGCTCGGCGCCGCGGAAGAAGGAAACCACGGCGCAGTCTTTGAGCGCGCCCAGCATGAGGATGTTCCTGCCGCCGTGCGTGTAGCACGGGGAGCCCCATTTGATCTCCTCGCCTAGGTCGGCGCCGAGCAGCAAGCCGCGGAGGAGCGCCAGTTCGGCCGCCCACCGGTTGACCTTGCAGTCAGGGGTGCCGCCCAACTTGCAGCGACCGCAACCGGCTTGGAGGTATCCTTCGACGTTCTCAGGTTTCGAGGGCATGGCAGGATCCTCGCCCCAACACGGCGCCTCCCTCAAGCCGGTTCCCACGCGAGTGCCGCTACCCCCAGGAGTCGAGCTCCCAACCTGGAAGGCGCTGGGGTCATTCATCACGAGTGGCTTCGGAGACGCGGGCCGTGGTGGGAGGCCCTTCGCGTCGCGTGACCGCCCAAGAGTGGAATGCCGGGCGTGTGGCGGGTTTCGCCCCCCCGGGGGGAGCCGGCGCGTCATCCTGAGAAGCGCAGCGCCGGAAGGATCCCGCCCTGAAACCCGCAGGCCAGGATGTCGCAATCCTACCAAAATTCGTCGGCGCTGTCCTAGCCCGGATCGATCACCACATCCGCAGGCGAGGTGCCGCCAGTCGTTGAGGCTGAGTAGGCGGCGGCAGGGATCGGCGCTGCGGCTGGGTGAACA
>JAUIGD010000648.1 GCA_030430255.1 Verrucomicrobiia bacterium | reverse complement strand
TCGGGCGGCATCAGGAGCGGGGTGTCCCGGTCGACGGGGACGAAGCGGATGGCCATCGCAACACCTCGACCACGTCGGCGGGAGGGTCAAAGTCCGACAGGCTCCTAGCCCGGATCGATCACCACCTTCGCAGGCGAGGCGCCGCCATTCGTTGAGGCTGAGTAGGCGGCGGCAGGGACAGGCGAAGCGGCTGGGTGAACACCCTGCCCGAGCCGGTCACCACGCCAACACCCTCAGCGTCAACGAGGGCGAGCCACCGCCCGGAGCTTGGTGATCGATTCGGGCTAGTTCGGGCGAGGCCACTGCGATGACCTGCGGCCTCCCCGATCCGGCCTGGAATGAACACCCCACCGTGCAGGCGAGGCGCCGCCGTTCGATGATGCTGAGTAGGCGGCGGTAGCGATCGGGGGCAAGCCGCAGCCCCCCCAAGGAGTGCGGTGTCGTCCTGACGGGCGCAGCGACAGAAGGATCCCGAGCTGAAAGCCGCCCGCCGAGCCGCCGGGACGTCCCGGATGGCCTGCCGGCTGCGAAGCGGGCGGGCGAGGAGACGCCGCCGATGCCCCACCTTAACCGAGGGCGTGTTTGAATGCGCCTCGCGGTGCCATTTTTTAAGGAAGGAAGCAGTGCCAGCTCCGCCGGGATCGGGTCGCCGCTCAGCGGACCTCTTCACCGCACGCTGAGTTGTGGCTCGGCCGCGGGTGTTCGCCCGCTGCCTCGCTCCGTCTCGCCCGCGGCAAAACCTCTCGCGGTGGCCTCACGATTCGATTCCAAACACGCCTAGTGCCTTTCCTCCTAGCGCGGATCGATCACCACATCCCGATCCGGGCTAGCTCTCCGATGAAGATGGGGGGAGCTTGCCGCCGTGCCTGATATCGACGGCGGCCTCGGCGTAGACGGCGTCCTCGCTGATGTTCTTCGGGTGGTCGCCGACCCGCTCGAGGAAGCGGGCGATGAACTGGAGATCGAGGTAGTCTTTGATGGCGGCCGGGTTCTCCTCCATGCGCTTGGTGAGTTTCTTGGCCAAGGCCTTGTAGGCTTCGTCCAGCGACTTGTCGCTGCGCTTCGTCTCGACGGCCGAGTCGATGTCGCCCTTGCGGTAGGCGGCGAGGGCGCTGCGCAGCTGGTGGGCGGCGGCATCGGAGATCGGCTCGATCAGGCGGGTCTCGGCGATCTCGAGGTTCTTGTTCATCTTCCGCGCCCTCTTGGCGATGCCGACGGCCTGGTCGCCGATGCGCTCGAGGTTCGAGGACACCTTCATCGTCGAGATGATCGAGCGGAGATCCGCGGCGACGGGCTGGTAGAGGGTGATGATCCGCACCCCCAGCGCATCGATGCTCTTCTCCAGTTGGTTGATCTCCTCGTCGTCTGCGATGACTTCGGCGCAGGCGGCGCTGTCGCGATCCATCAAGGCCCGGACGGCCTTGGTGAGCGACTGCTGGACGCCCGCAGCCATGCGGTTGAGCAGCGAGTTCAGTTCATCGAGCGACTGCTGGTAGGCGCCGAGGATGTGGTTGGTGTCGGTAGACATTCGGAGGCGGGGTGGGTGAGTTAGCCGTAGCGGCCCTCGATGTACATCGCCGTCTTCTCCTCTTTGGGATTGAGGAAGAGTTCGGCGGTCGGGGAGTGTTCGACGATCTTGCCGAGATACATGTAGATGCACTCGTCGGAGGCGCGCTTCGCCTGCCCCATGTTGTGGGTGACCATGACGATGGTGAAGCGCTCACGCAGCTCGGCGATCAGTTCCTCTACGCGGGTGATCCCCTCGGCGTCAAGGGCCGAGCAGGGTTCGTCCATGAGGATCACCTGGGGTTTCAGAGGCAGCAGACGGGCGATACAGAGCTTCTGCTGCTGCTCGAGGGTGAGGGAGGTGGCGCGGTCTTTCAGGCGGTCGCGGGTGGCGTCCCACAACTGCACTTCCC
>JAUIGD010000223.1 GCA_030430255.1 Verrucomicrobiia bacterium | reverse complement strand
CTTCCTTGGCGCTCGCCGGACGCTCGCCGACCGGCCTGCGCACCAGCCACATCACCCAGTCGCACATCCAGCGCGGCAGGTCCGGGCGCAGGGTGTGCAGCGGCTTCACCTTGTTCGTCAGGTGCGCCGCCATCACCTGTGCCGCCGTCTCGCCGTTGAAGGGGTACTGCCCGGTCAGGCAATAGTGGTACAGCGCCCCGATCGAATAGAGATCGGTCCGCGCATCGAGCGGGGACCGCTCGAACTGCTCGGGCGCCATGAAGTAGATCGAGCCCATGATCGCATCGCCCTGGTCGGTGGTCTGCACCTGCGGGACTTTGCCAAACTTCGCCAAGCCGAAGTCGAGGATCTTGATCTGGAACTTGCCGCTCGGCAGCCAGTTGACCATCAGGTTGCTCGGCTTCAGGTCGCGGTGGACGATGTCGTTGTGGTGCGCCGCGACCAGCGCCTCCATCGTCTGCGCCACCACGCTGCGAAAGTCATTCTCGGTCAATGCCCCCCGCTCCACCGTCTCGTCGAAAGTCTCGCCCTTGAGCAGTTCCATGACCACGAAGGCCCCGCGATCATCTTTGCCGACATCGTACACCGTCACGATGTTCGGGTGCTGCAGCGCCGACAGGGTGGTGGCCTCGTTGAGGAGGTCGTCGGGCGCCGGCCCGCTCTCCGACTCGCCCTCACCAGGGGGCAGAAGCCGCTTCAGCGCGACCTCGCGCTTCAGTTGGTTGTCGAACGCCCGGTAGACGGCACCGAGGCCGCCCTGGCCGATCTTGTCTTTGATTTCGTAACGGTCACCCATGGGAAAAAAGAGTCGCGAACCGTAACACGCCCCCGCCGCCGTTGACCACCGCGAATCCACCGGCGCGGCCCAAACTTTGCCCGCGCCACCTTCCCACCTACAGTCCACGCCCATGCCCGCCTTCGACATCGCCGCGGTCCTGCTGACGCTGGCCGCCCTCTTCGGTTACATCAACCACCGCTTCATCAAGCTCCCCGCCACCATCGGCCTCATGCTGCTGGGCCTTGCCGCCTCGCTCCTGCTGATCGGCGCCGGCACCTTCCACCCACCGCTCGTCGATGCCGCGCGCGAGTTCGTCGCCGGCGCCGAGTTCGACGACACCCTGCTCGACGTGATGCTCAGCTACCTGCTGTTCGCCGGGGCGCTGCACGTGAAGCTCTCCGACCTCGCCTCGCAGCGGCGCGTCATCGCCATCCTCGCCACCGTCGGCGTCATCCTCTCCACCCTGCTCATCGGCGTCGCGACCTACCTGCTGCTGCCCCTGTTCGGGGTCGGGGTGCCGTTCATCTACTGCCTGCTGTTCGGTGCGCTCATCTCGCCGACCGACCCGGTGGCGGTCCTGGGCATCCTCAAGAAAGCGGGCGCCCCGAAGTCGCTGGAGACGAAGATCACTGGCGAGTCGCTGTTCAACGACGGGGTCGGCGTGGTCGTCTTCCTGTCCTTGCTCGGCATCGCCACCGGCGACCTCGAGCCCACCGCCGGCGGCATCGCCAAGCTGTTCGCCGTCGAGGTGCTCGGCGGCCTGCTTCTCGGTGCCGCGGTCGGCCTCCTCGGCTTCCTCATGCTGCGCCGGATGGACCAGTATCAAGGCGAGATCCTCATCACCTTGGCCATGGTCACCGGAGGCTATTCGCTGGCCCGACACCTGCACGTCTCCGGCCCGCTGGCCATGGTGGTCGCAGGCCTCATGATCGGCAACCACGGCCGCGCCCTGGCGATGTCCTCGACCACCGAACAGCACCTCGACACCTTCTGGGAGCTGATCGACGAGATCCTCAACGCCATGCTCTTCCTGCTCATCGGGCTCGAGATCCTGATCCTCGACTCCCAGCCCGCCTACCTCCTGTTCGGGCTGCTCGCCATCCCGCTGACGCTGGCGATCCGCGCCGCCGCCGTCTCGGTGCCCGTGCTCGCCCTCAAGCGCCGGCGCACCTTCAGCCCCGGCGTGATCAAGACCCTCACCTGGGGCGGACTGCGCGGCGGCATCTCGGTCGCCCTGGCGCTCTCCCTCCCCGAGGGCGAGACCCGCGACCTCTTCCTCACCGCGACCTACGTGGTCGTCATCTTCAGCATCGCCGTCCAGGGGCTCACCCTCAAGGCCGTGCTGCCGAAAACCGCATGAGCGCACGCTCGCCCTCGCCGCTCTACCGCCGCTGGCTGGGCGTCGCCCGCGCGCGGGCAGACCGGGTCGCGATCCGCTGCGGCGACACCCCCCTCACCTTCGCCGAGCTGGCCGCGCAGGGCGAAGCCCTCCCGGCCGCCGGCGGGCCCGTGATCTCGGACGCGACCGGCGCCGCCTTCGTGCTCGCGACCCTGCGCGCCTGGCGCGACGCGGCCCCCTTCGTCCCGCTCGAGCCCGGCGCCCCCTTCGATACCGCCGCCCTCGCTGCCCTCCCCCCCGGCGTCGCCCACGTCAAACAGACCTCCGGCTCCACCGGCGATCCCCGCCTCGTCCTCTTCGACGCCGCGCAGATCGCCGCCGACGCCGACCAGGTGGTGTCCACCATGGCGCTGTGCGACCACCGCGGGGGCAACGTCGGCGCCATCTCCCTCGCCCACTCCTACGGGTTCTCGAATCTGGTGACGCCCTTGCTCCTGCACGGCGTCCCCCTCACCCTCGCCGATTCGCCGCTGCCCGCCGCCGTCGCCACCGCCCTCGGCGAGGCGGGTGCGGACACCGTCCTCGCCGCCGTCCCCGCCATGTGGCGAGCATGGTCGGACGCCGACATCCTCCGCGGCGCGCGGATCGGCCTGGCGATCTCGGCCGGGGCCCCGCTCGGCCGGGAACTCGAGCGGGCGGTCTTCGAGCGCAGCGGGCTCAAGATCCACAATTTCCTCGGCTCCAGCGAGTGCGGCGGCATCGCCTACGACCACTCCGCGGCGCCGCGCGAGCGGCCCAACCTGGTCGGCACCCCCCTCGACGGCGTCACCGCCGAACTCTCCCCGGCCGGCACCCTCCGCGTCCGCAGCGCCGCCGTCGGCCTCCGCTACTGGCCCGCCCCCGACCCCTCCCTGCCGGGCGACGGCACCTTCACCACCGGCGACCTGGCCGCGCTCGATCCCGATGGCGGCATCGTTTTGATAGGCCGCGACGGCCAGGACATCCAGGTCGCCGGGCGCAGGGTCGCCCCCGGGACGATCGAGGAGATCCTCGCCGCGGCGCCGGGCGTGCGCTGCTGCCTCGTCTTCGGCGTGCCCAGCAGCGACCCCCTGCGGGTCGAGGAGGTGGTCGCCGCCATCAATGGCACGGCGGGCGAAGCCGAGCTGCGCCGGGCGCTGAGCGCCGCCGGATTGCCCCCTTGGATGCGCCCGCGCCACTGGTGGTTCACCGAGGCGCTCAAACCCGACCCACGGGGCAAACTCTCCCGCCCCCGATGGCGCGAACGCTACTTAGAAGCCGCGGGCGCGAGGTCGAAACGATTGGATTGACCCCTCCTGGAACCTGGATCGCCGCCGGCTACGGCGGGCGGATAGTGCAGCCTCATCCGACGGATCCGCCGGGCGAATCGACGAATCTGATCTATTGCCAGATCAGACTCGTCGGTCATCATCGCAGCGGAGCGGGAGAGGTTCGATCTTGATGGCCTGCTGGAAGCGCATGGCGATGAGCGAATCTGGGCGAGGTTGGAAGTGCGGGGACCGCTCATTGGTGCGCACGACCTGCTGATCGCAGCGACTTGTGTCTGCCGAGGCGATTGGATCGCAACTCTCAACGAGTGAGAATTTCCCCGTGGTGCCGAATTCCAGATCGTCGCTTGCACCGCTTTGATTTGGTGAGCGAGATGATTCGACTCGGCGCCCGACCCCGGACCACAATAGGGCTCCTAAAACCCCGAAAACTCAGCCGCTCATTCCTTAGCTGCCTAGCTGTGGCTGTCCGAAATTGAGGCAACCAAGACATATGCACCCCCAATTGCCTCACGCCATCTATGTTTCCGCCGACCCTATCGACACCTTGATATCGAGGTGCATCGCGAATCCTGCACAAGAAGTCGATGTGGCTGCATCCAAGGCCTTTTTTGATAATCCAGAGAGACTGTCTCAAATTCACCCCCAATGGACTCGCTTCTTCGCTGAAGTTGCGGTCGAGGCGAGCTTGCGGTTGGGAGAGGACTACCTGCCTTTAAGCGACCCGGTATTCGTCGCAGATCCCGTGCGTCCTCGAACTAAAGACTTGCGCTGTTGGCGACATCGCGGCACGTACATTTACCTAAAGTTCTCTCAGGAGGACAAGGAACTCCCACTTGTTATCGCATTCGGGATTGCCGGAGCCAAACCGGTGGGGGAGTACCCGTGGCAATTCTATGATGAGGGCGATCCGCGTGCGGGTCGGCCCGGAATTAACCCGTTCAAGTGAGCGTTGAAGTGCTATCTGGTTGCTGGTTGGTATTCGCCGGTTGCTGCCAAGAGCTTCTGGATCCCTGCCATTTTTCGCGGATGGGAATCGGGAACAGCAAATGAGAAACTAGTGCCTGTCACTTTTCCCTTCGCGGAAGGGAATCGGGAACAGCAAATTGAAATTAGCGCCTGTCACGTGCCTGTCACTTTTCCCTGTCCACTTTTCCCTTCGACCTGACGATCCATTGCGAACAGGCGCGATGGGGCGATGCCCAATTTCTGATCGACGACACGGTATTCACGCGGGCGGACTGGCTTGTCAGCCGATCCGCGCGCGCCGACTGGCTGGCGAGCCGACGCATGCCCTTCCTCAGCCATTTGCAGTCGCTCAACCTCGCTGATTGACTTTTCTGTAACCTAGGATGAGCCGAATCCCCATCGCGCTGAGCGTCCTCTTCGCCCTCGTTGGCGGGGCGAGGGCGGCGGTGATTTTCTACGAGGAATTGGAGTATTTCCAGAGTGAGGACAGCCCGTTCCACGCGCGGATCGCCGCAGGGAACGGCTACCTGGAGGACTTCGAAGACCACGCGCTCGACACGCCACACGTGGTCTCGTGGGACGTCCCCCGCCTCGGTTCGATCCAGATCGGGCGCACGCATCGGTTTGCCACGGGTACGGGCGTGCCTGTCAACCAAAACTCAACTTGGTCGGTGGACGCAGACGACGGGCTGAACGGGGACTTCCGAGGGGACGACGGCGACTCGTGGACGACGGTGAATGCGTCTCAAGGGGGGATCCTCGGGTTCATGGAGTTCCGCTTCGAGCCGGACCCGCTGGGGCGCTACCCGACCTTCGTGGGCTTCGTGATCACCGAGGCGCTGGACCCGTTTTCCGACGTGGAGTTCGGGACGGCGACGCTCAGCGGGCCGGAGGCGCCGGACAACAGCTACGATCCGCTGAGCTGGATCCCGCCGGTGGGGACGGTGCGCGGAGACGCACGCACGCACCGTTTCTTCGGGATCGAGGTGGAGGACGGGATCACGCGGCTGACCATCGACAACGTACGGCAGATCGATCATCTCCAGTACGGCTACGCTCCGGTGCCTGAGCCCACGGTGGCAGTCTCGGTAATGAGTGGGATAGCGACCCTGAGTATGAGGCGACGGAGGAGATCGTCGTAGTCTTCTTCTACCGGTCTTTCCATCTCGGTTTTCGTTTGCTGACCGAGGGATCGGCTCTCGCCCATCCTCACCTATCGCCTGCCCTGTCAATCCCTTGCGACCGATCGATGTCGCCCTTCTAGCGCGGATCGATCACCAAGCTCCGGGCTGCGGCTCGCCCTCGTGGATGCTGAGAGTGTTGCCGTTGGGAACGGCTCGGGCAGGGTGTCCACCCAGCCGCTTCGCCGATCCCTGCCGCCGCCTACTCAGCATCAACGAATGGCGGCGCCTCGCCTGCGGAGGTGGTGATCGATCCGGGCTGGCAGTCACAGAAACTGGGACAATTCCCCTTTGGCCTGCGGCTTGTTTTTGCAAAGGAGCGCTCCGCTCTGCTGGGAACCGCCGCCGGAGCACCTCTTACGCCTCCCGACTACCGCGCTCCCCCGAGGCTCACCGTCGCCGAGCACAGCCGCACCCCGTCGATTTCCACGGACCCGTCCGCCTGCACCAGCCCCCCCATGCGCCCGGTCACCTTCGCCTCGATCCGCAGCGTGTCCCCCGGCCGCGCCGCGCCGGAGATCTTCACCCGCCCCAAGCCGGCCAACAACAGCTGCTCGACCGGCGGCACCTCCGGGTCGCTCTGTGCCACCACACCGGCCAGCTGCGCCACCGCCTCGGCCAGCACCACGCCGGGCACGATCGGGTCGCCCGGAAAATGCCCCGGCAAAAACGGCTCCCTGCCGGTGACCCGATAGCTCGCGACCCCCCAGTTGCCCGGCTCCAGCTTCAGCAGGGCGTCGACGAAGCGGAACCCTTCCCCGTGCGGCAGGCGCTCGAGATACGCAGGGTCGTCCGCGTGGCGGCAGCCGTCGTCGCAGTAGCGCCCCGCCCCCGACTCGCAGGCGGCGCAGAGGAAGATCTGTGCGTTGCAGCGCCGCAGCGCGCAGTTCACGTAGCGCTCGCTCGGCCCGCCACAGCGTCGGCACCGCGACACCACCGTCGGGTTCGCCGAGTTGACCGGCACCGCGACCCGCTCGTCGAACACGTAGCACCGCCCCTCGAAGTCGCGCCCCCTCACCTCCGGGTCCTTCCCGTAACTCACGATCCCGCCGTCGAGCTGCGCCACCGACTTGAAACCCTCCTTCACCAGCAAACCCGACAGCTTCTCGCAGCGGATGCCGCCCGTGCAGTAGGTCAAGATCCGCCGCTCCTTCGCACCCTCCAGATTCTCCGCCAACCACTTCGGGAGATCCCGGAAGTGATCGACGTCCGGGCACACCGCCCCCTTGAACCGCCCCAGCTCCCATTCGTAGCGATTGCGCCCATCCAGCACGACCGCCCCCGGATCGGACATCGCCTCCAGAAACGCCCGCGGCGACAGCCGCTCCCCGGTCAGCGAACGCGGATCGACGTCCTCCGCACCCGTCAGCCCCAGCGTCACCAGCTCCGGCCGCACCTTCACGGAGAGACGGGGGAAGGCGTGCGCCTCCGCCGGGTCGGTCTTGAAGACGATCCCCGCGAAGCGCGGGTCTTCCCGCATCGCCGCCATGTATTCCGCGGCCGCCCCCGCCTCACCCGACAGCGTGCCGTTGATGCCCTCCGAGGCCACGATGATCCGCCCCAGCAACCCGAGGCGGCCGCAGAGTTCGCGCTGCGCCTCCGCGAACCCTTCCGGGTCCGCGATCGGCGCATACAAATAATAGAGCAGGATCTGGTGCGATGCCGTCACAGCGCCCAAACTGCGCCAACTCCGCCGCGTCGCCAATCGAGAATCCGCGCCGCCCCGCGCCCGCGCCCCGATTTGTCATTGCGGGGACCGCGCCTCCAGCCGATGGCTCCGACATGGATCCAAGCTCCGCCTGGCAAACCTTCGACCGCTCCATCCTCCGCTATCGCGAACCGGCCCTCTGGCTCGACTACAGCCGCATCGGGCTCAGCGACTCCTTCCTCGAGGAGATGGCGCCGGTCGTCGGCGAGGCGCTGGCGGAGATGGCGGCCATCGAGGCGGGCGATATCGTCAACGTCGACGAGCGCCGCATGGTCGGCCACTACTGGCTGCGCACCCCCGACCGCGCCCCACAGGGGATCGGCACCGAGATCCAGCGCCAGGTCGCGGGCGCCAAAGCCTTCGCCAACGGCATCCACAACGGCGAGATCCCCGCGCCGGGCGGAGCCCGCTTCACCGACCTGCTGCTGATCGGCATCGGCGGCAGCGCGCTCGGCCCCCAGCTCGCCGCCGATGCCCTCGGCGGCCCCGGCCAGGCCTTGGCCGTCACCTTCCTCGACAACACCGACCCCGACGGCATCGCCCGCGCCCTCGACCTGCTCAGCGGCCGGCTCGCCACCACCCTGGTGCTGATCATCTCGAAGTCCGGAGGAACCCCGGAGACCCGCAATGGGATGCTCGAGGCCAAGGCCGCCTTCGAGGCGGCCGGGCTGGACTTCCCCGCCCACGCCGTCGCCATCACCGGCCCCGGCAGCAAGCTCGATCAGCTCGCCGACGACGAGGGCTGGCTCGGCCGCTTCCCCATGGAGGACTGGGTCGGCGGCCGCACCTCGGTCACGTCCGTCGTCGGCCTCGTCCCCATGGCGCTGTTGGGATTCGACATCGATGCCTTCCTCGCGGGCGCCGCCGCGACCGACGCCCTCACCCGTTCCTCCGGCACCCGCTCGAACGCCTCCCTGCTGCTCGCCCTCGCCTGGCACCGCGCCACCCTCGGGCGCGGCGCCGAGGACATGGTCGTGCTCCCCTATTCGGACCGCCTCGGCCTGTTTTCCAAATACCTCCAACAGCTCGTCATGGAGTCGCTGGGCAAGCGCCTCAACCGTTCGGGGCGCCCGGTCTACCAAGGCATCGCCGTCTATGGGAACAAAGGGTCCACCGACCAGCACGCCTACGTCCAACAGCTCCGCGACGGCCTCGACAACTTCTTCGCCACCTTCATCGAGGTGCGCGAGAACACCCCGCCCGGCCCCGCCGTCGAGGTCGCCCCCGGGGTCACCAGCGGCGACTACCTCCAGGGCTTCCTGCGCGGCACGCGCGACGCCCTGCACGAACGCGGGCGCGGCACGATCACCGTCTCCGTCCCCCGCATCGACGCCTATCACCTCGGGGCGCTGATCGCCCTCTACGAGCGCGCCGTCTCCTTCTACGCCTCCTTCGTCGGCATCAACGCCTACCACCAACCCGGCGTCCAGGCCGGCAAGGACGCCGCCGACCAGTTCCTCGACGTCGTCGCCAAAGCGCGCGCCCACCTCGCCGCGAGCCCCGGCGAGGCCTCGTCCGCCGCAGCGGTCGCGGACGCCATCGGCAGCGATCCCGAAACCACTTTCCACGCCCTCACCCACCTCGCCGCCACCCGCGCGGATGTGACCTCGACCATGGGGGAGTCCCCGGCCGGGGACACGTTCGCAGCTTCGGCGGCGGAGGGATGAATCCCTCCGCCGGATACCGCCGGCGGGCTCCGAGGACCACCCCGAGGTCACCGGTTCCCGATCCCTGACCGCTCGCCCCCGCGGGCCTCGCCCCTCCCAGCTACCCCAGAACCCCAAGAACCACGGCCACCGCCCTCCAGTCCCTAAACGCGCACGCCAAGCAGCGCCTCGACCTCGACGAGACCGCGGGGATGGACCGCAAGGAGAAGCTCGAGCTCTACCGCCGCTTCCTCAAGACCGAGGAGCACCGCATCATGCTCTACCACCGCGCCGGCGCCAGCGGCCTGCGCGTGACCAAACGCCGCGCCGACCTGCTGGACGTGCTGCTCGGCCACCTCTACCTCGACGCCGTCGATGCCGCGGACGGCGCGGAGACGGAGATCACCCTCGTCGCCGTCGGCGGCTACGGCCGCGGCCGCCTCAACCCCTGCAGCGACGTCGACCTGCTCTTCCTGCACCCGCTCGGCACCGGCGGCATCCCCGCCGTCGCCTCGGACTTCGTCGAGAGCATGCTCTACATGCTCTACGACTGCGGCTTCAAGGTCGGCCACGCGGTGCGCTCGGTGGCCGAGACCGTCGCCGAAGCCAACAAGGACGACCGCACGAAGTCCTCCATCATCGAGTCCCGCCTCCTGTTCGGCGACGAGGCGCTCTACTCCGAGCTGATGGAGACCTTCCAGAAGCGGTGCATCTCCGGCTACGAGCGGGACTACCTGAAGACGCGCCTCGAGGACATCCGCCTGCGGCACAAGAAGTGGCACAACACCCCCTTCGTCCAAGAGCCGCACGTCAAGGAGGGCTGCGGCGGCCTGCGCGACTACCACAACGCGAAGTGGATCGCCTACGTGCGGCGCGGCACCCCCGTGCTCGAACCCCTCGTCGAAGCCAAGCTCCTCACCCGCACCGCCTACCGCGAGATCCGCAAGGCCTACGACTTCCTGCTCCGCGTCCGCAACGAGCTCCATTACCAACAGCGCCGCGCCACCGACATCCTCACCCTGCGCCTGCAGGGCCAGGTCGCCGCAGCCCTCGGCTACCCGCAGGCCACCGTCCTGCGCAAGATCGAGGCCTTCATGCGCGACTACTACAAGCATACCGACAACCTCTGCCACCGCGCGGCGGAGCTGGGCGACCGCTTCTACCTCGAGGAGCGGGAGCGCGACAACAAATCCCCGCTGGTCGGCTTCCTCGCCCGGCGCAAGTTCAAAACCGAGCGCTTCGACGGCTTCGTCGCCAAGAACAACCGCATCTACTACGAGTCGCGGTCCGTCTTCGACGACGACCCGGACCGGCTCATGCGCATCTTCCAGCACGCGCAGGT
>JAUIGD010000222.1 GCA_030430255.1 Verrucomicrobiia bacterium | reverse complement strand
CCTCAATGGCGACGGGGTCACCGGGGCGCTGTTCATCAACGGGCAGATGGTCGATACGGCGCTGATTCCGGGTGGTGACGGCGTCGGGGTCGTCCGGACCTGGTACGCGAACGTCGAGCCCGGTGATGTCGTCGACCTGGCGCTCACCCCGATCGGGGAGGCCGGTGACACCGGCGACGGCTCCGATGGCTCGGCCAATTGGCTGCGCGTCGACACCCGCATCCCGGCGGGAGCACAGCAGCCGGACGGCACACCCTTCATCCCGGCCGGGGCAGCGGGTCTGAGAATCACCTCGGTCTCCTTCGATCCCGGTGCCGGGACCCTGACGGTCGCCTGGCCGTCGGCGGCGGGGCGCACCTACGCGCTCGACACCTCGCTGACGCTCGCAGAGACGGAGTGGGAGGAGGTCGATGACAGCATCCTGGGCATGGCGGAAGAAACCACCTATGAGGTGGCGGTCGACCAGCCACTGCCTCCCGAGTTCTTCATCCAGGTGCGGGACGTGACGGAGTAGCGCCCAGTTTCAAACACGGGCCGACCGCGACGCGGGTCGCGCGTGCGTCGCGGCCGGCCCGGGCAGGGTGCTCACCCTGCCGCCTCGCCGGTCGCTGCCGCCGCCCTGTCGGTGCGGCGCCCTCCTGCGGGTCGCCTGCGATGGGGTGGTCGATCCGCGCGGTTGGCGTGCGCTTGCACGGGAGCCAAACTCCGCGACCTTTGCCGCGCCCTCATGAAATCCCCCCGATCCCTGGTCGTCGCGGCGATCGCTGCCGCCGTTCTCTGGTGTCTCTTCTTCATCTCGAGGCCCCCGGACGGCATGCTCGGCGAGCGTGGGGGGGCGCCCGGGGCACCCCGGCCGGCGGGGATGAACGATCCCGCATCGGCGGCCGGAGCCTTCGACCGGGTGGCGTTTGATTCGTGGTTGGCAGCGTTCGTATCCACAGACCAGGCGGCGCGGGCGGCGGAGTTGCGGCGTGGCCGTGCGCTGCTTTCGGGGCGGCGCGCCTGGATGGAGGACTTGATCGAGCGCGACCCCGAACGCGCGCTCGAGGCGGCGGTCGTACCTTCCGACCGCGCGGCCCTACCGGTGGAGCTGCGGGCTTTGCTCGAGACACCGGTGTCGGCGATGGGGGCGCTGGAGGTTGAGGTCGCCTGCGGCCTGCGCCATGGGACGAGCCAGACGCGGCGCTTCGTCGAACTGGACGATGGGCGGAGGCTGCGCGCGTTCACCTACGGGAGGCGCCTGCAGGTGCCCTGCAAGGACCGGATCTCGATCAACGGGATCGAGGTCGGTGGCCGGGTGGCGGTCGAATCCAAACCCTTGCGTGAGCTGTCTGCGTATGAGCGAGAGCAGCGAGGTGGCTTCGCTGCGGGCGAGGTTTTGGCCGAAGTTGGCGGCGAGGTGCTCCGCTTCGCGGACCGCACGGCCTTCGGGATCGCGGTCGCGAACTTGGAGCGCGAAGAGGGGATGCTCGGCCCGCAGCCGCGCGCGGCCTATTTGGGTTTGGCTGGCGGCGACGGTGCGGGGATCGCCGCGCCGGAGGCCGAGAGCGCGTGGACCGAAGGGGCGAAGCGCATCCTCTACCTGCGCGTGCAGTTCAGCGACGACGACCCCGGGCGGTTGGACTTGAGCGATGCGAACGCGCGCAGCCGACAGGATGACGTGGAGGAGTTTTTGGAGATCAACTCCTACGACAAGTCGCAGTGGAGCACGACCATCCCGGACGCGATCACGCTCGAGAACACGTTCGCCTACTACCAGGGCGCAGGTTGGAGCGCGATGCTCAACGACGCCCGGGCGCTGGCGATCCCCTTGGGTCAGGCGCAGGGGGAAGACTGGGATTACCGCAACTACGATTTCTACACGGTGGTCTCGCGCGGCGGCATCGGTGGTTACGCCGGGGTCGCGCAGGTGGGCGGGCGGCGCAGCCACCTGCAGGATTCCAGCCTGCGCACCGCCGGCCACGAATTCGGCCACAACATCGGGCTCGGCCACGCTTACTATCATTACACCAAGAGCTTGAGCCCACGGGGCGACTCGACCTACGAGGGTCTGCAGGGGGTCGAGTACGGGCACCGTTTCAGTATCCAGAGCGCCCAGAGCGGGGGCGATTTCAACAACCCCACACGCCCGCACTTCACCGCGCACGAGAAGTGGCAGCTGGACTGGCTGACCGATGCGGACGTGCTGGACATCGTCGGTCCGGGTTCGAACGGCGTGCACCGCGTGTTCCAGAACGACCGCCGCGCCGCGACCGGCCTGCGGGCGCTGCGGCTGCCGTCGGGTGGTGCGATGGCGAAGTATTGGGTCAGCTACCGGGCGGCATGGCCGAACAACGACTACCTCAGCAACGGGGCGGTCGTCGACTGGGCGGGGGGCGGGGGCGGGCGCAGCACCTTGCTCGATATGACGCCGTACTCCGACGACGGCTCGCACAGCGGTGCGGATTGGACGCGTGATAACCGGGACAAGTGGGACGCCGCGCTGGCGATCGGCCGGACCTACTCCGACCACGCCTCGGGTGTCCACGTGACCCCGCTGGCGCGAGGCGGGGTGGCCCCGGACGAGTACCTCGACCTGTTCGTCCATGTCGAGGGTGGCGAGGCGACGACCCTGATCGCAGAGACAGCCCCGTGCCGGGCGGTCGTCCCGGACGCGTCGACGCCCGGGGGGTGGGCGGAGCCGGGCTTCGACGATACCGCTTGGGCGGCGGGCAACCTCGGGGTCGGCTACGAGCGCAACTCCGGATACGGGGGCCTGTTTGCGGTCGATCTCGAAGCGGGGATGTACAACCGCAACGAGTCGGCCTATGTCCGCGTGCCCTTCGAGATCGCGGATGCCGCGGGTGCGGCTTTCCATTCGCTGTCGTTGCAGATCCGCTACGACGACGGGTTTGTCGCCTACCTCAACGGGGTGGAGGTTGCTCAGGATCACGCGCCTGCGGCCCCGGCCTGGAATTCGGGGGCGACCTCGAACCACTCCGACTCGTCGGCGGTCAACTTCGCCGACTTCGACGTCAGTCCGGCGATCGGGCAGCTCGTTGTCGGCACCAATGTGTTGGCGATCCACGGATTGAACGACGGGGCGACCAGTTCGGACTTTTTGATCCAGCCGCGCCTGGTCGGCGTGCGCAGCACCGACGCCAACGGGCCCCCCGTGGTCGCTCTGTCGGCAGGCGCCCTGTCGGTCCCGGTCGGCGCCCCGGTGGCATTCGCGGCGGCCGCGAGCGATCCCGACGGCGACGCGCTCTCGTACGCCTGGCATTTCGACGAGGGCGACGCGTATGTCGCGGAGGGGCAGAACAGCGAGAGCGCGACCAAGAGCTGGGGCACTCCGGGGCAGTACCTCGTGCGCGTGACATGCTCGGATCGGAAGGGGGGCGTGGCTGAGGACTCCGCGGTGGTCACGGTGGGTTCGCCTGCGAACGATCGGCAGATCCGCGGCCGCGTGTTGCGCGGCGGGGAGCCGCTGGCGGGCGTCCGCGTGAGCGGTGGTGGCAAGGCGACGACGAGCCTGCAGGACGGTTCGTACGCGCTGGTCGGCTTGGCCGCCGGCGCCCACACCGTCGAGGCGATCGCCGACGGCGAGGTGCTGGTGGCGGCCTTGCCGAACCCGGTGGCCCCGGCGCCGGTCGAGTGGGGGGCCGACTTCTGGGCGATCGGGCGCGGCAGCGCCCCCGGAAGCCTCACCGTCAGCCCACACCGCGCGACGGTGGTGGTCGGCGAGACGCTCGGCCTCGCCGCATCGATCTGGGACAACGCGGCGCCCGCTGACGAAGCGCTGATCCCCTTCGGCGCGACCTGGCGCTACCTCGACGACGGCAGCGATCAGGGGAGCGCGTGGCGCGCGCCGGGATTCGACGACTCGACGTGGGCGCAGGGGCCGGCCCAGCTCGGTTTTGGGGAGGGCGACGAAGCGACCGAAGTGAGCTTCGGGGGCGATCCCGAAAATGTTCACATCACGACCTACTTCCGCCGTGCGTTCGAGGTCGCCGACGCGGCCGGGATCTCGCGGGCGAGGCTGCGGCTGCGGCGCGACGACGGGGTCGTGGTGTACCTCAACGGTGCCGAGTTGCTGCGCGAGAACCTCACGAGCGGCTCGGTCGGGGCGGGCACCGAGGCGCGCAACGAGATCTCCGGTTCGGCGGCCGAGGGTGAGGTGCTCGAGTTTGCGGTCGACCCGGCGTTACTGGTCGAAGGCGTGAACACGCTGGCGGTCGAGGTCCACCAAGAAGCGCCGGACAGCGGCGATTTGAGTTTCGACCTTGAGCTCATCGCGGTGCGGAACCTCTCCGCAGTGACGCCCGCCTGGAGCACCGGAACCGGAGCCTCGGTGGATGCAGCCGGTGTGTTCAGCGCCAGTGCGCCAGGCGTCTACACCGTCACGGCAACATCGGGCGGCTTGAGCGGCTCCGCGGAGATCGCCGTCCCGTCCGATCTGGTGGTGAGCGTCGAGGCCATCGATGCGGTCGGGTCGGAGCACGCGGCCGACGGCGGGCTGGTCCGGGTTTGGCGCAACGAGAGCGGCGGCGCTTTGACCGTCGAGCTAACGGTCGGCGGCGATGCGACCGCCGGCGGCGACTACGGTGCGCTGCCAGCGGCCGTCACCTTCGCCGACGGCGAGCCGAGCATCGATCTCGCCGTGGAGATCCTCGACGACAGCGAGGTCGAGGGGCGCGAGAGCATCGTGGTCGGGGTGGCGCCGTCGATGTCGTACTCGATCGGCGCACCGGGTGCAGCCACGGTCTGGATCGAGGACGACGATTTTGCGGCCCTGCCCCCCGAGGTGTCGATCTCGGCGCCGGGCGAAGCGACGGTCGGGGTGCCGCTGCCCCTCGAAGGGCAGGCGACGGCCCTGTCGACACTGCTGGAGCGCGGTTCGGCGTGGCGCTATCTCGACGACGGGAGCGACCAAGGTTCGGCGTGGCGGGGGCCCGCTTTCGATGACTCGGCTTGGGGGGCGGGTTTCGGACCGCTCGGCTATGGCGACGGCGACGAGACGACGGTGGTGGACGAGGGCGGGAGCCCGAAGGCGATCACCACGTATTTCCGCCGTCGGTTTGGGGTCGGCCCATTCGCCGGCGCGGGTGGGCTGCGGCTGGAGATGCAGCGCGATGACGGGGCGGTCGTCTATCTCGACGGGGATGAGGTCCTGCGGGTCAACATGCCGGGCGGGCCCATCGGCTCGATCACCCCGGCTTCGGCGACGGTCGGGGGGGACGACGAGGACACCTACTTCGTCGACGATTTGCCCGGGGTGGTCGCTGGGGATGGCGACCACGTCTTGGCGGTCGAAGTCCACCAGGCTTCGACCGGTAGCAGTGACATCAGCTTTGATCTGGCGGTGACCCTGCGGTCTTCGCCGGCCCTGCATTGGGAGAAGCGGAGCGGTCCCGGCGATGTGGTGTTTTCGGCGGTGGACGCCCCGGCGCCGACCGCTACCTTCAGCTCCCCGGGGGACTACGTGTTGCGGCTCACCGCCACCGACGGCGCGCAACAAGCCATCGCCGAGGTGAGCGTGTCCGTGGGCGGGCGAAACTATGCCAGCTGGGTCGCGGGCTACCCGGCGCTCGCCGAACCGGATCCGCTGGCCGACCCCGATGGCGACTCGTTGCTCAACCTCTTCGAGTACGCCTTCGGTGGCGACCCCGGGGCCTACGGGGACGCTGACCGCAGCCCGGGCGCCATCGCCGACGGCGATGCGGTGATGCTCCGCTACCGGCGCATCGCGGGCGGGACCGAGGTCGCCGGCGGCTATGAGGTCGATGGGATCCGCTACAGGATCGAGGCGGGCACCGACCTCGACGGCTGGGCGCTCGCTGCCGAACATTTTGTGGTCGAGGGAGCGGGGATTCCGGTGGATCTGGGGGACGGCACGGAGACGGTGACCTTGCGGCTGCGCCCGGCGCCCGATGCTCCGGAGAGCGCGCGGTGGTTCCTACGCGTGACCGTGGAGGAGCTGGTCGAGCCATAGGCGGCGCCTGTCGGACGTGCCTGTCCCGGAGCGAATCGTCTCGAAATTTTCCAAATCTCGCCGCTTTTTCGTCGTTGCTCGATTTGGGCGGGGCAAAAAAAAGCCGGGCCCGCGCGAGGCGGGACCGGCTCGTGAAGCGGTTGTCTGGGCGAGGGCCTAGGAACCTGGGTTCGGGTTCACCCACTTGTCCTTGACCCGGGTCTGGTTCAGCGGGTCGAACTCGGCTTGCCCGACTTCTTTGATGTAGAAGTACTTGTCCCCCTTCTTGGTGAGGACGGGCATCTCGCCGCTGGCGTCGCAGTAGATGACGACGCAGTAGCGGCCTTTCCAGACGCCGCCGCGCTCTTCCTCGTACTCGGTGTACTGACCGATGGTGTCGGTGAAGCCGGTCGCGATGAGCGGGTAGGAGGCTTTGGAGGTGTCGGTGAAGCCACGGGCGTAGGACCAGTGGTTCTCGCCGCGCTCGAGTGCGGTCCCGGGCGGCTCGCTCTCTTCATAGAGGTCGTCGGGACCGTTGGCGGTCGGTGACTCGGGGCCTCCATGCCAGCGGCAGCCGGGCACGAAGAACACCTTCTCATTGCCCATGTCGCGCACGAGCTTGCCGAGCGCTTCGTTGGCGTTGTCCCCGGTCGGGTAGGCGCCGCTGTGGTCGCCGGCGTAGTCCTTGAGGGCGAGACCGATCTGCTTCGCGTGTTGCAGGGATCGGTTGGCTTTGGCTTTCAGCTGGATCTTGCCGAACACGGGGAGTGCCACGCCCGCCAAAATGGCGATGATCGTGATCACCACGAGCAGCTCGATCAGGGTGAAGCCCTGGTGCATTTTTCGGGTTGTCTTCATTCGTTTAGGTGGGGTTTCAGGTTTTAGTTTCGTTGGTATCTATTATTACCGTTTATTACTGCGAGGTCGGGCCCCGACGCCGGACCGGCTCGGTCGGGCAGCGGTGGCCACCGTGCTTTGCCGGGCGGAGCGGGATCGACCTGCATCATCTTAGCGCGTGGCAAGCGCGGGGGGCAAGACCTTTCGGGGGTCTTGCCCCAGTTTCGGACAGACGAAATTGGCTCCCGGTGACGCTTGAGGATCAACGCCCTGCGACCAGGGGCAGGAAGGCGATCGCAGGGGCGAGGACGGCGACATCGGCGAGCAGGCGCAGGGTGGGGGAACTGAATTTCGCGGCGCTCGAGGCGAGCAGCGACAGCAGCCCGCAGCCGAGGGCGCTGGCGGCGAAGATGGGAAATGCCACTTCGTCGCGGGCGCGAAATGCGGCGAGGGCGAGGACGGCGGTGACGCCCCAGCAGATCGGCGCGAAGTGGTGGCTCAGGGCTGGGAAGAGCTGGGCGGCGGCATTGGGGTCGTTGTCAGCGTCTTCCGCTCGTTCCCACACCGAGATCGCCGCACAGTTCAGGCTGCAAAGACAGCCGAACGCAAGGACGGCGGGCGAGAGAATGCCCAGCGATCGGGAGCGGGGATTGGGGATGAGGTCCGCGGTGATGGCGAAGCCGATCAAGACGGTGCCGAAGGCGAATACGAATCCGCTCAGCAATTCCTTCGGCAGCACGAAGAGGATGGGCCCCCGGGCGACAGCGCGGTGGAACAGGTAGAGCGCCACGAGGAGGCCCAGCATGACGCCGGGCAGAATCACCTGGGCCGTGAGGTGGCGCAGGACCAGGTAGAGGGCGCCTGCGCAACCCGCGAGGGTGAGGGCGGCGAGCGGCTTGAAATGTCGACGGTAGAAGCGGTGGCGGGCGGTGGCCGTCTCTGGCGATTGGAGCTTCTTCGAATCGAGCAACCGGTCGATCGAATAGATCGCCCAGACGATCAGCGCCAAGGCGGCGTAGTCGATCGGCCGCAGCCTGATGGAGAAGGCGGAGGCGACCAGATACTGCCACGCGACGGCGACCAGCGGAGCGTCGAGCCCGAGGACGTTCGGCCACAGCCAAGGTGGGGTGCGCTTCGCTGCGGGAGTCGCTTGGTTCGCTTCCGGCACGCGTTTGGGGGGGCTAGGGGGCTGTCGGGCGGAGGGCTCCCGAACCCGAGCGCTCGCGAATTTCGATCCCGATCGTCACGGTGGTTCGGAGTGGATCGAGATCAGCGGCGGGACGGCGGGGCGATCCGGGCGATCACTCGAACGAATCGGGCCGGGACGGGGACGTCCGGCGGGCGGATCAGGCTCCTGCGGTGGCCTGTTTCTTGCGGTGCTCGTCGACGAAGTACTTCATGGTGTTGAAGATCACCGAATCGAGGTCGTGTTCCGGCTCCCAGCCGAGCAGCGTCCGGGCCTTGGTGATATCGGCGATGCGGCGGTCGCAGTCTTCGTAGCCTTTGCCGTAGAACTCTTCGCCGGAGATGCTGACGATCTCGGGCCGAGGCGGGTCTCCCTCCTGCCGGAAGTGCTCGTCGAACATGTCGCACATCTTCGTGGCGAGCTCGGCGATGGTCAGTTCGTTCTCGGGCGTGCCGATGTTGAAGATCTGGCCCTCGCAGTTGTTGTTCTTGTCCTCGATGATGCGCACCATGCAATCGACGGCGTCGTCGATGTAGGTGTAGGCGCGGAACGCCTCGCCGCCATCGACGAGCTGCATCGGCTTGTTGCCGTAGAGCAGCGCGTCCATGAAGTGGGAGAACACACGCGGGTTGCCGCCGCCGCTCTCCGAGGGGAGGTAGTCGATGCGCGGGCCGACGAAGTTGAACGGCCGGATCACGCTGAACTGGAAGCCTTCCGTCTTCCAAAGGGCGTCCAGCACGCGCTCGAGGAGCTGTTTGGCACAGGCGTAGATCCAGCGGTGGTTCTTCACCGGTCCCATGATGAGCGGGGTCTCATCCTCGCTGAAGGGGCAGGGGTTCTCTTTGGAGCTGAGCCCGAACTGCTCGGCGGCCTTGGCGGCCGTGATGCCGTAGACCTCGCAGGTGGAGAACTGGATGAGCCGCTTTTTGTATTTCCGGCACTGTTCCACCACCTTCATGTTCTGCGTGTAGTTCAGGTCGTAGACCTCGAACGGCGACTCGACGTAGAGCGAGGGGTTGGCGACGGCGACCAGATCGACGACGATGTCAGCGTCCGCGACGAGCTTGTCGACCTCCGCCTCGTCTTTGGAAATATCGAGGTGCAGGTAAGTGAGCTTCGAGTCGGGGGCGTTGATGAGGTGGTCGATCTTCTCTTCTTGGATATCGACCGCCACCACATCGTGAACGCCGTCGCGGAGAAGCCGTTCGGTGAGGTTGACGCCGATGAATCCACCGGCTCCAAGGAGCAGAACTTTCATATTAGCTACAGATGAGAAGATTCGGGTTACTAGACAGTCTCGATGAGCGAGGGGGCGGGGGGTCAAGTGATAGGTGGCCAGAACAGGGCGCGCAAGAGTTTAATGGGGGTGACGCACGCCCTATTTTGTAACGACTTGAGGCGCGGGAACGGATGCGCCTGCGGGATCGATGGCGTCGCTCTCAAGCGGCGGGACCGTCGCCCCCGAGATCCAAACCGCCGACTTTCTCCAGCACCTCCGACATGTCTTCGACAGCATCCCACACCGCCCGGGCAACGTAGATCGGGGCGCCGGCTGCGACGGCGAGAGCGATGCAGTCGCTGGGGCGGGCGTCGATCTCGACGATCTTGCGCTCGGAGAGTTCATTCTCTGCGGCGAGGATGAGCCGGGCGAAGTAGACGCCCTCGTCAGCGTCGTTGATGACCACCCTCTGGACGGTGGCGCCGAGGGCGGCGAGCGTGTGCGCGAACAGGTCGTGGGTCTGCGGTCGCTGGCGCGGGACGTCGCGTTCAAGCGGGACGCCCTGGTCCTGCGCGACGACGACAAGGCGCTCGTGATCGCCTTCGGCACCCTGCTGCGCACCGGGGACGATGCCGAGCGAGCGGTCCGCACCGCGCTGGCCCTGCGCGACGACGCCGGCGAGACCGCGCCGCGCCTGCGCCTGGGCTTCGTCGTCGCCAACGCGGCGGCCACCGTGCAGCACGACGACGGCGGGTTCGTGCAGGTCACCCTGCGCCCGTCGGTGGAGAGCCAGCTCGAGCGGATCGGGCGGCGCTACATGGAGGGCCCGGTGATGGTCTCGGGCAACCTCGTCGAGGCCCTGTCGCAGACCTGGCGCTTCGGCGACGGCAGCTTCGTGGACTCGGGGACCGCCACCGGCAGCGCCTCGGGCATCGACCGCGAGCTCGAGCACGTCGCCCCGCTGCTCGGTCCTGCGCGCGAGGCCCAGGGGCGCGTGAGCCTGGCCCCTGGGGCGCGCAACGTGCTGTTCGGGCGCGAGCTCGAGCTCAAGACCCTGCGCGACAGCTTCGCCGAGGCGATCCGACGCCGTCAGTCCCGCTCGGTCCTCGTGCTGGGCGAGCCGGGCCTGGGCAA
>JAUIGD010000221.1 GCA_030430255.1 Verrucomicrobiia bacterium | reverse complement strand
CGACAAGTCGATGAAGCTCTACGTCGACGGCGAGCTCGCCGCGCAGGGGGCGGCGCCCGCGTTGATCGACAAGATGCCCCTGCAGCCGCTCGACCTCGGGATGGACGCGGGCGGATCGGTCGGCGACTACCGCGACACCTTCCGCTTCACCGGCCTCATCGACGAGCTGCGGATCTCGCACCGCGAACTCGGTGCCGAGGAGATCGCCGCCCGTTTCGCCGACCCTGAGAAGGCGCGCGCGGCGAACCCCGATGCGGTGCTGGCCTGCTCCTTCGACACCCCGAGCGGGCGGGACGAGTCCGGGCACGGCAACGACGGCACGGTCGCCGGGGTGGCGGTCGGCAAAGGCAAGCTCGGCAACGCCCTCTGGTTCCGCAAACGCGGCGGCGGGGGCAATGCCAAGCCGGCCGCGCCCGCGAAGGCCAGCTACGTCGAGCGCGATTGGAACCATCGGGTCGATCTCTTCGCCCAGGCGATGGCGCTGGCGGGCGACACGCTTTTGGTCGCCGGTCCCCCGGACGTGATGGACGAGGAATACACCTTCGAGCGCATCATGGCGGAGGACGATTCGGTGGACGCCGTGCTGGAGGAGCAGCGGGCGGCGCTGAAGGGGGCGTCCGGCGGCGTGTTGATGGCGATGTCGGTGAAGGACGGCGGCACGGCGCAACGCCTGAAGCTCGAGGCGCTGCCCGTCTGGGACGGGATGGCCGTCGCCCGCGGCGCCCTCTTCGTCGCCGACCGCGAAGGCGCGGTCACGCGTTTCGGGAAAGGGGGAGGCGAGTGAGGCGCGCCGGGTATGCCATCCTGGTCGCGGCGGGCCTGCTGGGCTTCGCCGCCGCATGCACCGTCCCGGTGTTCCGCTTCGCGCTCGACCGCTGGCCGGCAGACACGTTCCTGCTGGAGGTGCCGCCGGCCTGGGCCGAAGGCGACGAGGGCGCGGCCTTCGAGGCGAAGCTGCGCGCGTCCAAGGCGAACCTGGAGCTGGTCGCCGCACCGGGCTTGCCCGAGGGGCGCGCGCGCGTGCGCTACGCCGGGCCGGGCGACCACGAACTGTGGGCTGGCGAACTCGAGCCCGGGGCGGTGCTCGCCCTGTCCCGCTCGCCCGCCCGCGCGAAACTCGTCGACCTCATCGCCGGTGGCGAGTCGGGCGTCTGGGTGTTCGTGCCGGGCAAGGATGCGGACGCGACCGCGGCGTTCAAGAAACGCCTCGCCGAGCGGCTGGCCTTCCTCGAGGCGGTGGGCGAGATCCCGGAGCAAGACCCGACCGACCCGGACAATCACTTGGCGCCGGGGCCCGAGCTGCGGGTGGGTTTCGAGTTGTTGGAGGTCAAGCGGGACGACCCGGCGGAGGCGCTGTTCCTGGAGATGCTCGCCAGCCCGGACGGCGCCGCTTTGTTAGAGTCGGGCGAAGCCTTCGCCGCGCCGGTGTTCGGGCGCGGGCGGGTGCTCGGGGTCTGGTCGGCCGACGACCTCGACGACGAGGGGATCGATGAGGTTTCGCTGTTTCTGCTGGGGGCGTGCTCGTGCCGGGTGAAGGCGCAGAACCCGGGCTGGGACCTGCTGCTGGGCTACGACTGGGACGAGAAACTCATGGCCGCGGCGATGGCGGCCGAACTCGAAGCGGCGGAATGAAGGCCTTCGTCGCCATACTCGCCGCCTTGGCGTTGGGGATCGCCGGCCTGATCTATCTCCAAAGTGGCGGCATCATGGGGTCCGCCCCGGACGAGGGCGACGGCACGCTGGTCGTGTTCTGCGCCGCCGGGTTGAAAGAGCCGGTGGCGGCGATCGCCGGGAAGTACCGGGACGAGTTCGGGGTCGAGGTGCAATTGCAGTACGGCGGCACGGGGACGCTGCTGAGCCAGATCGAGGTCGCCAAGCGCGGCGACCTGTTCATCGCCGCCGACGATGGCGCCGTCGCCGCCGCGCGGGACGCGGGCTCGGTGGCCGAAGCGGTACCGCTCTGTCTCCAATACCCGGTGATCGCCGTGGCGGAGGGCAACCCGAAGGGGATCGCCGGCATGGACGATCTGCGGCGCGAGGGCGTCCGCGTCGCGGTGGCGAACCCGGAGGCGGCGAGCATCGGCAAGAAGACCCGCGAGGTGTTCGGCGCGGATTGGGGAGCGTTCGCGGCCGGTGTGGCGGTCATGAAACCGACCGTGACCGAACTGGCCGCCGACCTGCAGGTGGGGGCGGTCGATGCCGCGGTGGTATGGAACTCGACCGCGCCGCAGTTCGAGGGGCTCGAGGTCGTGGAGGTCGCCGCGTGGGCGGAGGAGGCGGAGCACGTGAGCGCCTGTGTGCTGACGGCGACCCGCGGGGCGACGGCGGCGCTCAAGTTCGCGCGCTACCTGGCGGCGCCCGAGAAGGGCGGGGCGGTCTTTGCCGACAAGCGTTTCCAGCCCGTCGCCGGGGATGCGTGGGCCGAGCGCCCGGAGTTGATCGTCTACAGCGGCGGCGTCAACCGCCCGGCCATCGAGGCGACGATCGCCGAGTTCGCCGAGCGCGAAGGGGTGGAGGTGACGACTATCTTCAACGGCTGCGGCATCCTCTGCGCGGCGATGAAGGCGATGACCGACACCGATGAGCCGCAGTTCCCCGACGTCTATTTCGCGTGCGACCTCTGCTTCGTCCCGCCCGTGGCCGACGTGTTCCCGGAGGTGACCATCCTCACCGAGACCGAGATCGGCATCGCCGTGCAGAAGGGCAACCCGCAGGGCATCCGCACCCTGGTCGACTTGGCCGAGCCGGGCACGCGGGTCGGTATCTGCAACGCCGAGCAATCGACCTTGGGCTTCATGACCGACGGCATGCTGCGCTCCTCGGGGATCAACAAGGCGGTGCGCGCCAACGTCGCGGTCGAGGTCCCCACCGCCGACTTCCTCGTCAACCAGATGCGCGCCGGCGCGCTCGATGCCGCCATCGTCTACCGGGTGAACTTCCAGCTTCAGGAGGAGCACCTCGATTGGGTCGAGATCTCCCACGAGGGCGCGCGCGCCAAGCAGCCCTTCTCGGTGCGCGGCGACTCGGGCCGTCGGCAGATGGGCGAACGCCTGCTGGCGCACTTCAAGGCGAACCGCGGGCGCTTCGAGGAGGTGGGCTTCACCTGGGTGGGCGACACGAAACCGATGCGCAGCCTCGACATCGAGGTCCCGCCTTGGCTGAAGCCCAATTCCGGCGCCGATGAGTGAACCGGGAGCCGAAGCGGGGACGCCGGGCCCGAGGGCGACCGCGGCGTCGCCGTTCTGGATCTGGCTGGCGCTGATCACCGGTGCCTACCTGGCGTTCGTGGTCGCTCTGTTGGTCGCCACCGCGACCTACAGCTCGCCGGGCGACCTCCTGCGGGCGCTGGAGTCGCGCGAGATCCGCTACGCGACCTTTCTCAGCCTGCTGACCTGTTCGGTGACGGCGCTGCTGTCTCTGCTGGTGGCCGTCCCCGCAGGCTACCTGCTGGCCCGCGCGCGGTTCCGGTTCAAGGCGGTGGTCGAGGCGGCGCTCGACATCCCCATCGTGCTGCCGCCGATGGTGCTCGGGCTCTGCCTGTTGATCTTCTTCCAGACGCGCCTCGGCGGTCTCATCGAGTCGGCGGTGCCCTTCACCTATACGGTCTATGGCGTGGTGCTCGCGCAGTTCGTGATCGGTGCCGCGTTCGCCATCCGCACGATGCGCGGCTCCTTCGAGAACCTCTCGGCGCGCCCGGAGGAGGTGGCGATGACGCTCGGCTGCTCGCGCGGCAGGGCGGTCTGGCTGGTCACGCTGCCGGCGGCTTGGAAGGGCATGCTCGCGGCGATGAGCATCGCCTGGGCCCGGAGCCTCGGCGAGTTCGGGCCCGTGCTGGTGTTCGCCGGCGCCACCCGCATGCGGACCGAAGTCCTGCCGACGACGGTCTGGCTCGAGCTGAGCGTCGGCAACCTGGAGTCCGCCGTCGCGGTGAGCTTGCTGCTGGTCCTGTTCGCCATGCTCGTTCTGGTCGCGATCCGCTGGGCGGGGGAGAAAGTCTGACGATGATCGCGCTGCAAGACATCGCCTGGGCCGCGGGCGGCTTCGCTTTGGAGGGGATCGACCTCGAGGTTCCGAATGCTTGCTACGGCGTCCTCATGGGGCGCA
The DNA here is from genome assembly GCA_030430255.1 of Verrucomicrobiia bacterium. GTDB lineage: Bacteria > Verrucomicrobiota > Verrucomicrobiia > Verrucomicrobiales > DEV007 > JAUIGD01. Next base: position 6,272 of record JAUIGD010000221.1, on the reverse strand, counting down.
CCGGCTGTGGCAAGACCTCCCTGTTGGAGATCCTCTGCGGGCTGCGGCGGCCGGCGGCGGGCAGGGTGGTGATCGATGGCCGCGAAGTCACCGACCTGCCGCCGGGCGCGCGCGGGATCGGCTACGTCCCGCAGGATGGCGCGCTGTTCCCCACCATGACCGTAGCCGAACAGCTCGGCTTCGCCCCGCGGGTGCAGCGGCGTCCGGGGCGGGAGATCACCGCCATCGTGGAGCGGCTGGCGGGCGATCTCGGGATCGGGCACCTCCTCGACCGCCGGCCGGACGGGCTCTCCGGAGGCGAGCGGGGGCGGGTCGCGCTCGGTCGGGCGTTGGCCTCGGGGCCGCGGGTGCTGCTGCTCGACGAGCCTCTGGCGGCGCTCGACGAGGACACGCGCGACGAGATGGCAGACCTCTTGAAGGAGGCACAGAGCCGGCACGGCCTGACCGCGCTCCACGTCACCCACAGCCGCGCCGAAGCCGCGCGGTTGGCGGACAGGCGATTCGTGATGGAGGCGGGCGTGCTCCGGGGCGAGGATCCCGGACCTCAATGAACCCTCACCGATCCCTCTCCTCCGCCCTCGCGCTGCTCTTCGCTTGCTGCGGCGCCGCCGCCGAGAACTCCGCGCCGTCGTCCCACCTCGTCTTCGATGACCGTTTCCCCGGTGACATCCTCATCAACCGGGTGCGCGTCCCCGCCGATGGCGTCGCCACCTACACCTACTACGAGACACTGGGCTGGCGCGGCAAGGCGGCTGGCTATGCGGGGATCCAGGCGCACCCGAAGGCGCCGAACTTCATCTTCTCGATCTGGGACCACGAGGCGCACGCGGCACCGATCCGCGCCGTGCACCGCGGCCCGGGGACCCTGACCGAGAAGTTCGGCGGCGAGGGCACCGGTTTGAAGTCGTGGAACTTCGAACTCGGTTGGGAGCCGGAGGTTTGGTACACCCTCGTCGCGCGCGCGTGGGCGGTCGGCGAGCGGACCCAGTGCGGATTCTGGGCACACTCGGCGGCGGGTGGCGAGTGGACGCATCTGGTGACGATGGAGGTCGCCGCGCCGGAGGCTTTCTTCGAAGGGGGGACGGACGCGTTCATCGAGGACTGGCTGAGCACCGGCAAAGAGAGGCGGGCCATGCACCTCCGCGGCGGCTGGAAGCGCAAGCTCGGCGGTGGCTGGCACCCCTTCGCTGAGGGGCGCTACTCCGTGAACGCGTGGGACCTCGTCGAGGGCAAGCGCTCCTTCAACCATCGAACTCATTGGGACGGCGGTGTCGGCGAGGATGCCGGCGGCAAATTTTACTACATGGTCAGCGGCGGCGCGGAGACCGAGCCGAGCACGGAGAACCCCTCGACCCACGCGATCGCGAGGGAAGGGGAGGCGCCGGAATTCCCCCTCGGCGCGATCACCGCCGCTTCCGCCGCTCCCGCCGCCGACGGGGAACTCGTCGTGACCTGGGAGACCGCTGCTGACAGAGCCCCGCCGTTCCGGTTCGAGATCGCGGCGCTCGACCCCGACGGCGCGGTGTTGGCGAAGTCGGGTGGGATCGGGGCGCACCTCCGCGCGTTTCGTTTTGACGGGGGGGCGGCCGGGGCGAAGTCGGTGCGCATCACCGGCGAAGATCTTTTCGGGCGTGCCTTGCCCGTGCGGAACGTGCCGGTCGCGCGTTGACCGGACTTCGAGCCTTCCGTTATCTTCCGCCCACCCGTTGCTCCGCCTCGCCGCCAAATCCGCCGCCCTCGCGTTCGTCGTCGCGTCCGCGCCGTGCGCCCGTGCGGATTTCTGGACGGCGCACGTGGCGCCCCTGTTCCGCGAGCACTGCACGAAGTGCCACGGTGGCGCGAAGCAGAAGGGCGGGCTCGACCTGCGTTCGGCCGAGGCCGCGCTCGCGGGCGGCGAGTCGGGGGCGGCGCTGGTCCCCGGCGACCCGGCAGCGAGCCTGCTGTTCTCCGCGGTGCAGCCGGGGGCGGACCCGCACATGCCGCCGAAGGGCCAGCTCGCCGACGCCGAGATCGAGATGCTGGGCGCGTGGATCGAGAGCCTCGCGGACACGCAGGCAGAGGGCATGGCGCAACCTGCAGCATGGACCTTGCCGCCGGGCGTCGACCCGACGCTCGCCATCGACACCTTCTTGGCGCGGTCTTGGGCGGAGGAGGGGATCGCGGCGCCGGATCCGTGCGATGACCCGGCCTTCGTGCGCCGCCTCTACCTCGACCTGCTCGGCCGGATCCCCACACCGGCGGAGCGCGGCGTGTTCCTCGCGTCGACCTCGTCGGGGAAGCGCCGCGAACTCATCGACGAACTGCTCCGCTCGCCCGCCCACGCCCGCCACCTCGCGGAGTGCTACCACCATATCCTGCTCGGCCGCGCCTCGGGGCGGGGGCGCAATCGGGACGAGCGCGAGCGGCACTTCTTGCCCTACCTGAGGTGGGCGTTCGCGAGCAACCGCCCGTGGGACGCGATCGCCCGCGATCTGATCGTCGCCCGGCCGGAGTCGCCGGAGGCGAAGGGGGCCGCCTGGTTCCTCTACGACCAGCGCGACGACCCCGGCGAGATGGCGGCCGCGACGGCCTCGACCTTGTTTGGGAAGCAGATCAAATGCGCGGAGTGCCACGACCACCCGATCGCGCCCGAGATCGGCCAGCGCCACTACCACGCGCTGGTCGCCTTCTTCAGCCGCACCCGCAACGTGAAGACGCCCGCCGGGCCGGCGCTCGGGGAGAGCGCGGCGGGCGGCTACGCGAAGTTCGCCAACCTCGAGGGCGAGAGCTTCGACGCGCGGCTCGAGTTCCTCGACGGCCGGGTGGTGGTCGAGCCGGGCGGGCGCCGCGACCGCGCCGGTGCGGAACACTACCTCGTCGCGCCCCCGGGGGATTGGATCGACCCGCCCGAACCCGACCCCGAAACCAAGAAGGTCAAACTGACCACCGATGTCGATGCCGCGCCGGTGCCGAATTTCTCCCGCCGCGCGGAGTTGGCGCGGATCGGCATCGAGGGCAACCCCGACTTCGCGAAGGCGGCCGTCAACCGCGTCTGGGCGCTGCTGCTGGGGCGCGGCATCGTCCACCCGGTCGATGCCATCGACTCCGCCCACCCCCCCAGCCACCCGGAGCTCCTCGATTGGCTGGCGGCGGACTTCGCGGCGGGCGGCTACGACCTGCGGCGGCTCTGCCGGGCGATCCTCAACAGCCGCGCCTATCAAGCCGCTGCCGACATCGCCCCCGGCGGGAGGAAGCCGCGCCCGGACACCTTCGCGGTGGCGCTCGACAGACCGCTCGCCGCCGAGGTGCTCGCCCGCTCGGTGCTGGTCGCGCTCGGTGCGGAGCCGGATCCGGGGGGGGCGATGCCCGACGAGGCGCGCCACCGGGGGGCCTTCTCCAGCCACTACCCAGCGGCGCTGGGGAGTTGGGTCCCCCCGACCGTGCAACACGCCATGTTCTTCACCAACAGCCCGCACCTCGACTCCATGCTGCGCGACGGCGCCCTGCCGCGGGTCGCGGAGCTGGCGGCGCTGGAGTCGACCGACGAGGTCGCCCGGCACGCCTTCCTCACCGCCCTGGGGCGCGAACCGGACTCCGAGGAGCGCCAACGTGCGGTGCGCTATCTGGCGGAGCGGCCGGGGCGGCGGGACGACGCCGTCCGCCAACTGCTCTGGGCGCTGTTCGCCGGGGCGGAATTTCACCTCAACCATTGATCGCCCCCCGTTTTGCCGAACCCGCCTGACAAGTCCTGTGGCAGCCCCGAACACGGGTGGCACCGTCGCCAGTTCCTGACCGGCGCGGCGGCTGGCGCAGTATCCGCCTTCAGCTGGGCCGGCCTGTTCGGCCCGGAGGCGATCGCCGCCGAGGCGAAGCGGCGCGGGAAACACTGCATCCTGCTGTGGCTGTGCGGCGGCCCGAGCCAGTTCGAGACCTGGGACCCGAAGCCGGGGACGCCGACCGGCGGGCCGTTCAAATCGATGCCGACCAAGGTGCCGGGGACGCACTTCAGCGAGCTCATGCCGCGCTGCGCATCGATCGCCGACAAGCTCGCGGTGATCCGCTCGATGAGCACTTCGGCGAGCGAGCACACCCAGGGCATCAACCTGCTCCAACGCGGGCACGGGCCGCGCCCGCCCTTCACCCGGCCGGTGCTCGGGTCGGTGCTCGCCCAGCAGCTCGGCCGCCTCGACAGCGCGATCCCGAACTTCGTGCTGCTCGACCCCTGCCCCGAGGGCAACGAATTCAAAGGCTTCAAGGAGAACGCCGACTGGCCCGGCTGGCTGGGGGCGGAGTTCGCGCCCGTGCGCGTCGGCGGCGAGTATCAGATCCCGCACGCCCACCGGCTCGACGCGCTCGCCGAGGGCGACGACGAGGCGCGCGAGGCGCTGCGCCGCTTCTTCAGCAAGAAATTTGAGAACGCGACCAAAAGCGCGGCGGCGGGGGGGCACAACGCGGCCTTCGAACGCGTCGATGGCCTGATGAGCTGCGCCCACCTCTTCGACATCGAACGCCTGCCGGCGGCGGACCGCGAGCGCTACGGCCCGGGGACCTTCGGGCTCCACGCGCTGCTGGCGCGCTCGCTGGTCGAGGAGGGCGCCCCCTTCGTCATGGTCGCCAACGGCATGCCTTGGGACAGCCATGTGTTCAACCACGAGATCTACCAGATGGTCGTCCCCGACCTCGACAACATCCTCTTCCAACTGACCAAGGACCTCGAGGACCGCGGCCTTTTCGACGACACCTTGGTGGTGGCGATGGGCGAGTTCGGCCGGACGCCGTGGATCAACCAAGCCCGCGGGCGCGACCACTACCCGAACGCGTGGAGCCTCGCCATGGCCGGCTGCGGGGTGCAGGGCGGCGCCGTCTATGGCGCGACCGACAGGTTCGGGGTCGAGGTCAGCGAGGGGGCTGTCGACGAACAGCGCTTGTTCGCGACCATCTTCAGCGCGCTGGGCATCGACCCGCACGCCGAGTACGACATCGCCGACTTCCCGACCTTCCACCGCGTCGAGGACGCCGCCGAACCGATCCGGGAGGTGCTGCTATGAAGCTCGAGGAACGCCAGGAATTGGTGCTGCCCGCGCAGTGCCTCGATCTCGAATCCGGCGCCGACGGGGCGCTCCTCGCCTCCTGCTACGACGGCAGCATCGTCCGTGTCGATGCCGGCTCGGGCGCGGTGGAGACCGTCGCGAAGCTCGGCAACATCGCCTCGGGGATCCACTGGTGCGCGCCGGCCGAGCGGCTCATCGCCGCCGACTACGACGGCTGCCTCAGCTGGATCGACCCCGGATCGGGCGCGGTCGATCGCCGTTACAAGGCGCACGGGTTCTGGTCTTGGCAGAGCGCGCGCGATGCTGGCGGCGGCCGGCTGGCGAGCGTGACCGGCCAGTATCGAGCCGGTGGATACCAATATGAACCCGCCCCGGAGACGGAGCCTTCGGTCAGGGTGATCGACTCCCGCTCCGGCGACACCTTGCAGGCGTTCGGCCACGTCCCGCCGGTGCAGAGCGTCGCCTTCAGCCCCGACGGGCGCCACCTCGCCGCCGGCAACCTGATGGGGGAGGTGCGCATCTGGGACCTCGACACGGGCGCCGAGGAGGCGCGCATCGCGACGGGCAGCTTCACCGGTTGGGGCATCATCAAGGGGCACTACTACACCGGCGGGGTGTTCGCTTTGCACTTCGCACCGGACGGTGGGTCGATCTTCCTGGCGGGGATGGGCTCGACCCGCGACCCCGCCGCCGGCAACGGCAAACAGCTGTGGGAACGCTGGTCGTGGCGGGGTGGCGAGACCGAGAAACTCGCCGCCGCGCGCGATCACGAGATCGGTCAGGGCTTGATGGAGACGCTCGCGTTCCGTCCGGGCGGGGGAGTGTTCGCCATGGGCGGGCGCATGTTCAAAGGCGACTGGAACCTAGCCCTGTTCGACGCGGGGAGCGGCGAGCGCATCGCGGCCGCGAACACGGGCATCCGCATCAGTAAGGCGATGTGGTCGCCGGATGGGGCACTCCTCTACGCCGCGGGCGGCGCCAACCAAGGGAAGAAGGCGGAGGACTTCGAGAAACCCTGGGGGCGGATCAAGGTGTTCTCGGTGGGGTAGCCCCTAGCCCGAATCGATCACCAAGCTCCGGGCTGCGGCTCGCTCTCGTTGACGCTGAGGGCATCGAACAACGGAGGGCTCCGGAGATGCGGACCGCGGTGAGAGGCCCTTCGCGTTGCTCAGGGTGACAGCTCCGGGGAGTCGAGGGCGGTGTGTGCGGATGGCCACCCGCCCTTCCAAGGAGGGGGTGTCA
>JAUIGD010000220.1 GCA_030430255.1 Verrucomicrobiia bacterium | reverse complement strand
GTCGAGTTGTCCTCCCTGACTCGGGACGCGATCGAGTCCAACATCGTCCGCTGTGGTGACCCCGCTGCCGCTCAGAGGATGGTCGGGCGGATCAAGGACGCCCGCTCCGCGGGTGATTCCCTAGGCGGCGTGGTGGCGTGTTCGGTCCGCGGCGTGCCTGCCGGACTGGGGGATCCGGTGTTCGACAAGCTGGAGGCCGACCTGGCGAAAGCGATGATGAGCCTGCCGGCGACGAAGGGCTTCGAGATCGGCAGCGGTTTCGCCGGCACGCGGATGTCGGGCAGTGAGCACAACGACCCCTTCCGGATGCGGGACGGGCAGGTGCGCACGACCTCCAACCGCTCCGGCGGAGTGCAGGGGGGGATCAGCAACGGCGAGGAAATCTATTTCCGGGTCGCGTTCAAGCCGACGGCGACCATCATGAGCGTCCAAGATACGGTGACCTCAGGCGGCGAGGATGCGGAGCTGCGGGGCAAGGGGCGCCATGACCCATGCGTGTTGCCGCGTGCCGTGCCGATCGTCGAGGCGATGGCGGCGTTGGTGGTGTGCGACCACGCGCTGCGGCAGCGCGGTCAGTGCGGCGGCTGAGATCCTGCGGCCTCGGCAGTAATCGTTTGGGACTAAGAAGCGCCACATGGAAGCATCGGACCTATTCAACGGGCAGCTCCCGTTCCCCATCAATTTCACCACGATCGCGATCGGGCTGGCGGTGGTGCTGGCGGCGGTCGCGTTCCTGCGTGGCGTGCTCGGCATGTTTGTCGGGCTCGGGTGTTTGGCGGCGGGTGCGTTCGCGGGGTACTGGTCCCACGACCGGCTCCCCGAATGGCTGGGGCAGGTCAGCGAGGATCCGCAGCCGAGGGTTGTGTTCTTCGCCTCCCTGGCGATCGCCTTCATCGCCTATGTCGTCCTCCGGCTGCTCGCGGGTGCGATCCTGTTGAGCCCGCTCCGGAGGTCGGGGTCGAAGCTGATCGGTGGGCCTGTGGGGGCCGCGCTCAGTCTGATCCCCGCCGCCGGCGCCATCTTCGTGATCGGGATCGCCTTGAGGATGGCGGGATCGTTTTTCTCGGTTGAACACACGGACGCTGGTGTGGCGACCGAGGAGGGAGGGCGCGTGGCGGAGAGGCCGTTCTGGGCGAGGCTGAACGAGGCGATGGACCGGGATCAGCTCGGCTCCCTGATCGCCCGGCTCGACCCGCTCAAGGCGCGGGCGCGCGGCGCGATCTCCAACCTCTTGGTGACTTTGAAGGACAACGCGGCGGGGGGCAAGCTGTCGGACGACCCGCTCACGGCGAACGTCCTCAGTTCGGAAGCGATGCGGAACCTCGCCGACGATCCGGAGCTCCGGGAGCTGGCCGAGCGGGGCGATTTCATCCGCCTGCTGGACCACCCGAAGGTTCGCGATGCCGCCGCCAACCCGAAGATCGCCGAACTCCTGCGCGATCTGCGGGTCGAGCAGGTGGTGGACCGCTCGTTGTTCGCCCCCGCCGAAGGCGAGGGCGGAGGTGCGGGGCTTTTGCGGCGGAAGCGGATCCTGCGCGGCGGGTAAGCCGCGAACGCCCTTACAATCGGGGCTTCGGCGGTTTGGTGGGCGCGTTCCAAGCCTCGGCGCCGGTGAGCTTGGTCTGGCGCCGATAGATCGCCTCCGGGGTGGCGGCGTAGAGGGTTTGCCGGTTGGGGCCACCGAAGGTGACGTAGCAGGTGCGGCGGGTGTGCGGTTCGGGGCGGGGGAGGATGAGCTGGGCGCGGCCGGGCTGGTCGAAGATCTGCACGCCGAGTTCGGTGGCGGAGACGAGCAGCCCGTCCCGCGTGCTGCACATGCCGTCCGCTCGGGACTCGATCTCCGGCCCGTGAGGGAGGTGGAGGTGGAAATAGGGTTGCTTGTGTTTCAGCGTGCCATCCTCGGCGATGACATAACTGTAGATGAACCGGCCGCCAAAATGGGCGACGAACAGCAGGCTCTGGTCCGCGCTCAGGGCGATCCCGTTGGGCTTGCGGAAGGTGTCGACCTCGACCGGGGTGGTGTCGCCCGGCCGCAGCAGCCGCACCCGCTCCGCGGCGGGGTCGGTGTAGTAGATCAGGCCGTCGCTGCGGACGACCAGGTCGTTGCTCCTCGTGCCCTCGCCCACGGTTGACCGTTGGCCGGTCGCCAGATCCCAAGCGTAGATTTTGCCGTCGCCTGAAGCGGCGCCGTAGAGGCGGCCGTCAGGGCCGAGGGCGATGCCATTGGTCCTGCCGGTGGCGCCGTCGACCAGCTCGGGATCGCCGCCGCCGGGGGCGAGTTTGTAGAGCTTGGAGTTCGGCACGTCGGTGTAGTAGAGGGTCCCGTCGTCCGTGATGGCCATGCCTTCGAGCCACCCCCCCCCGGCCCCGGACACGACCTTCTCCCAGCCCGCTCCGTCGACGAGGTATTCGGCGGCACGGGAGCGGGTCCGGTCGAAGTGGGTCGCGACGGGTTCTTCACCGTGGCCTTCCCAGAGCCAGCGCATGGCATCGGGGAGGATCGCGGTCGCATGTCTGCCGTTGTGGCCGCCCTCGCCCCATCGGTGTGCCACTTCGTAGCCGGCCCAAGTCAGGGCGCGCTCCATGGTCTGGTTGGCCATCCACCAGTCGCCCCCGTAGATATTGAGGTCGTTCGAGCCATCTTGGAGGAAGACGCGGAGCGGTTTGGGTTCGGTCTTGCGGATCAGGCTCGGGTAGTCGTTGCCATCGCGGAGGCCGACATAGGTGCCGATGGTCGAGAGCACGCGGCGGAACTGATCGGGGCGCTCCCAGGCGGCGGTGAACGCGCAGATGGCGCCGGAGCTCGCGCCGCAGAGGGCGCGGTCGTCGGGGTTGTCGCTGATGTCGAGGCCGTGCTCCTCGCGGAGGAGGGGGATCATCTCCTCGGTGAGGAACCGCGCGTAGCGGTCGCCCATGGAGTCGTATTCGAAGGAGCGGTTGTAGCGTGCTTCCGCGTTCTCGTTGCTGGGGGGAACCACACCCGGGTTGATGAACAGGCCGACGGTGATGGGCATGTCGCCGGCGGCGATGAGGTTGTCGAAGACGTTGACCGCCCGGTAGCCGCCGTCGCGCCGGATGTAGTTGCGCCCGTCTTGGAAGACCATCAGGCAGGCGGGCTGGGCTCCGTCATACTGCGCCGGGACGTAGACCCAGTAGTCGCGTTCGGTGCCGGGAAAGATCTTGGAGCGGTCGAATTTGCCCGCCGTGAGCGTCCCTTGGCGGACTCCTTCTTTGACCAGCGAGTCGGGGTGGTCCGGGTAGGCCTCACGCCCCTGCTGGGCGGGTGCCGGTGAGGTGGCGAATGCGATGGCGGCGGCGGCGATGATGGAGGTTCGGCGTGAAGTCATCGCATGATTGTACCCCTTCCGGGCGATGCTTGTCACGGATTCCGATCGACCTTGACTGGCGATGCTTCGGGCGCGTGCCCGCCGGGACGGACGCGGCCCCGCGGCCACCCCGGTCCTCTTCCCGCTCGCGCTGGAACATCTGGTGCACGGTGGCGCCGATCGCGAGCAAGCCGACGCCCCGCCTGCGGATGTGGTGATCGTTCCCGGCTACGGTGTCTCGGGCACGGGGACCTCGGTGACTTGCGCGTGTTCGCGGAGGAACGCGATGGTCTTCTGGATTCGGATCTGGCCGTAGATGCGGCGCAGGCCATCGTTCTTCTGCAGCTGCTTGAGGAGTTTTTTCGCGGGCGTGTTGTTGCGCGCCGCGATCTGCGCGACGGCGCCGAGCACCTCGTTGTTTTCGACGGCGATCTCCTCTGCCTCGGCGATCTTGGAGAGCAGGTAGTTGCTCTTGACGCTCATCTGCGCCTGCTGTCCGGCGGCTTGGATGATCTCTTCCTGATGCTCCAGGATTTGATCCTCGGAGAGCCCGCGTTCGCTGTTGTTGCTGACGATGTCGTCGACGCGGCTCTGCGTCTCGTTGGCGACTTCGTGCTCGGGGACTTCGAAATCGCCGGCGGCGGCGAGGAGCTTGTCGATGACCTGGTTGGTGATCCATTCCTGCCGCTGGCGGTCGCGGTCGGCGGCGATGCGCTCGCGCACGGTCTCGCGCAGCGCGTCCATGGTTTTGCCCTCTTCGACCTTGGCGGCGAAGTCGTCGTCGAACTCGGGCAGGATCTGCGACTTGAGCCCGCCGATGATGACGGTGTAGTCGATGCTCTGCCCGCGCAGCTGTTCGTCGGGGATGTCCTCGGGTGCGGTCACGGTGACCTGGCGTTCCTCGCCGACCTCGGCGCCGACCAAGGCGGCGCAGAATCCGGGCATGAAGGTGTCCTCGGCCATGCGCAGCCAGAAGCCGGTGTTCTGGGCGAGGGTGGCGGGCGCCTGGGGAGCGACCTCGCCGACCGGTTGGCCGCCGATGCTGCCCTTGTAGTCGATGACGGCGAAGTCGCCCATCTCGGCGCCGCGGCCCTCGATGTCGCTGTAGTCGGCGTAGCGCTCGCGGATGCCTTCCAGCGCCTTCTCGAGGTGCTCGTCGGTGACGGTCGGGTCTGGGACTTGAACCTCGATGCCTTTGTACTCGGGCAGCTCGAAAGTGGGCTCGGTGATCAGTTCGGCGGTGAAGTGGAAACCGCCGTCGTCGGTGTGGTTCTGATCGCGGACGTCGGTGACGCCGAGCGCGCGCAGGCCGTCGTTGTCGTGGGCGTGTTTGACCGCAGCGCGGACGAACCGTTCCTCCAGCTCCGAATCGATGCTCTCCTTGTAGCGTTTCTCGATCACCTTGGCTGGGATCTTGCCCGGGCGGAAGCCGGGGATCTTCGCCTGTGCGGCGTACGCTTTGACGACTTGGGCGCGTTCTTTGGCCACGTCCTCGGCGGGGACTTCGGCGCGCAGCAGCGCTTTGCATTCGGGGAGCCGTTCGACAGTTGCGGTCATAAGGGGGCGCCATTGTAGGGGGTTCCGGCGCCGGATCAAGGGGGAGCTGCACCGCCCGGCGAGGATTGGCCGCCGGGTGTGACCCGGCGGGGGCATCCGAACTCCTGGCCTGGGATGGTTGCCCGGGGTGCTCCCGGAGGTCGGGGAGCGTCCGGATCGGGTTTTCGGATTCCCCCCAACGCGGTCCCTTGCGTCCGGCGGCCTCCCGCGTAGGGGTTACCGCTTCCCCCTTTTCCCGCCCCGCCCCGTCCCGCCCGGTCTATGCGCGAATATGATTTCCTCGTTGTCGGCAGTGGCGTCGCCGGCTTGACGTTCGCGCTCGAGGCGGCGCGCCACGGCTCGGTGGCGGTGCTGACGAAGCGCGAGGCCGAGACTTCGAACACCGCTTGGGCGCAGGGCGGCATCTGCTGCGTCGCCGACCCCGAGGACTCGTTCGACGCCCACGTCGCCGATACGCTGGGAGCGGGCGCAGGCCTGTGCGACGAGGCGGTCGTGCGCACCATCGTCGAGGCCGCGCCGGCGGCGATCGGGGCGATGGTGGCGCGCGGGGTGGAGTTCGACCGCGCCGAGGGCGGCGGGTTCGCCTTGGGAAAAGAGGGCGGGCACACGCACCGCCGCATCCTGCACGCGCGCGACACCACCGGGCGGGAGATCGCCCAGAAGCTCTTGGCGGCCGCGCGTGCGGAGCCTGGCATCGAGCTGCTGGAGAGCCATTTCGCGATCGACCTCATCACGACGGCGAAGCTCGATCGCGCGGGCCCGAACCGCGTCGTCGGCCTCTACGCGCTCGCCGAGGCGTCGGGCGAGATCTTGACCCTGCGCTCAGACCGCGTCGTGCTTTGCACCGGCGGTTGCGGGAGGGTCTACCTCTACACGACCAACCCGAAGGTGGCGACCGGCGACGGGGTCGCGATGGCCTATCGCGCGGGGGCCCAGGTGGCGAACATGGAGTTCGTGCAATTCCACCCCACCTGCCTGTATCACCACGAGGTCAAAAATTTCCTCATCTCCGAAGCGGTGCGCGGCGAGGGGGGCGAACTGGTCGACAAGAACGGCCACGCGTTCATGCACGAGCACGACCCTCGAGGTTCGCTGGCGCCGCGGGACATCGTCGCCCGCGCCATCGACCACGAGATCAAACGCACCGGCGGCCCCTGCGTCTACGTCGACATCACCGCCCGCGGCAAGGGCTTCATCGCCGACCGCTTCCCACACATCTACGAGACTTGCGGGCGGCTCGGGATCGACGCGGCGACGGAGCCGATCCCGGTCGTGCCGGCCGCGCACTACCAGTGCGGTGGCGTGCGGACGGACGTCGATGGTCGGGCGTCGTTGGCGGGTTTGTACGCCGTCGGCGAGGTGGCCTGCACGGGGCTGCACGGGGCCAACCGGCTCGCGTCCAATTCGTTGTTGGAAGGGGCCGTCGTGGCATCGCGTGCGCTGTCGGCGATGCTCGAAGAACGTCCGCCCGGCGGCGGCTCCGAGCGCTTCGAGGTGCCGGACTGGATCAGCGGCGACGCGCACGACGTCGACGAGCTGGTCGTGATCTTCCACAACTGGGACGAGATCCGGCGCCTGATGTGGGATTACGTCTCGATCGTGCGCACCGACAAGCGCCTGCAGAGGGCGTCGACCCGCCTGCAGAACCTGCGCCGCGAGGTGGAGGAGTTCTACTGGGATTTCAAAATCTGCAGCGAGCTGCTCGAGCTGCGCAACCTGGTCGAGACCGCGAGCCTGATCGTCGAATCGGCACAGCGCCGGCACGAGAGCCGCGGCCTGCACTACACGCTCGACTGGCCGGACACCCTCGACCGCCCCCTCGATACCGTGCTTTGGAAGGGCGGGAAGTGAGCGGGGGTTAGCCCGGATCGATCACCAGGCTCCGGGCTGCGGCTTGCCCTCGTTGAAGCTGAGGGTGTTGCCGTTGGGAACGGCTCGGGCAGGGTGTCTACCCAGCCGCTTCGCCGATCCCTGCCGCCGCCTACTCAGCATCAACGATCAGCGGCGCCTCGCCTGCGGAGGTGGTGATCGGCCCGGGCTACCGGCCGCCCCGGACGGTCGCGGATCGCGTGCCGTCGGTGGTTTGCTCCAAGTGGATCCAGATGGTTCCGGATGGCAGCAGGGATTCAAATTTGTCCCCCCATTCGGCGATCAGCACGCCGCCCTCATCGAGGTAGTCGTCCCAACCGAGGGCCAGCAGTTCCGGTTCCGAGCCGATGCGATAGAAGTCGAAATGGAACACCGGCAGGCGACCGCCCCGGTACTCGTTGACGAGGGCGAAGGTCGGGCTGGTGACGTCGCCGCGGAAACCGAGGGCGGCGGCGACGGCTTTTGCGAGGTGGGTCTTGCCTGCGCCGAGGGTGCCGGTGAGGGCGAGCGCGGAGCCGGGGCGGCATCGCCTCGCGAGCGCTTCGCCGAGGGCAGCCGTCGCCTCGAGGCAGGCCAGCCCGTGCCGTCTCGGCGCGCCCGCCTCGTCGCTGATCTCCATCGGGTCTGGCTCGGGTGTCATCCGTTCAACAGGCTCACCGTTGGCGTGGTTGGAGGTGACGCCTCGATCGAGGTCGTCGATGAGACGGCGGGGCAAGCCCGGACGGTTCGCGCCGGGACGGGGAAGGCCGACAGGCCCCTAGCGGATCTGGTCCTCCAACCGTTGGATCTGCGCCGAATATTGCCGGCCGCGGGCTCGGAGCGTCTCGGCCTCCCGTTGCTTCGACTTGGCGATCGCTGCCCGAGATGCTGACATTCCGCCCCGGGCGCGTTCCGAATAGTAGTCGGAATACTGGTAGTTGCGGGCCTCGCGTTCGAGCTGGGAAGCGCGGGCGTTGGCGCTGCTGATCGCCGAGCGCAGCTTTTCGATCTGGCGGCGGGTAGCTTGGTTCTGCTGCTCGACCATCGCCCTGTTGTTGGCGGCGAGCGCCTCCTGGTAGCGTTTCGCGTTCTCGGCGAGGCTCTGGTCTGCCGCCTTCTTGTCCGCCACTTCGGCGGCGAGTTGCTCGGCGGCCTCCTCTTCGTCGTAGCCGAGCTGATCCTGTAGCTCCTCGCTCAGCTCATCGAAGCGGACGCGCCCGACGCCGTCCCGGTGGCTGACGCGCAGGCCGACGGAGGTCACCTCGTTGACGATAACCTCTTCGAGGACGCCGTTCAGCGTCTCCAGGCGGGCGACCTCCTTGCCGACGATCTTCTCGCGGACCGAGGCGCGGTACTTGCCTTTGTATTCGCGGAACTCGGTCTTCAGCGCTTCCAGTTCCTTGTCCTTCTCTTCGAGCGCCTGCGAGAGCTGATCGATCTTCTCGACGAGTTCGCCGAGGTCGACCGCCTCGGTTTCTTGCGCGGGAGGCGCGGCCTGAAGCTTTTTCTCAAGTTCGTCGAACTCGCGCTGGAGGCTCCGGTGTTTCTGCAACAAGCCCTGGTGCTCCGATTCCGGAATTCCCTCCTCCGTGCAGGCCACCATACCGAGTGCTGCGACGCCGAGTAGAACCCCACGACTGATATTGCCCAATGCGAACATGGCGGACGGTAGCGGTGAGCCGCTTCAAATCAAGCGTGTGGGGGCGGCTCAAAAATGTGCCCAGCCGCCGGTGAGGGGCGGCGTGGTGGTGCCCGGAGCTGCCAGCGCTCCGACCTCGGTGACCCGCAGGTCCGGGAGAGCCCGCGCCCATCTCTCCGGCAGCGCGGCGGCGCGTTTCGGGGGGAGGGCGAACAGCAGCTCGTAGTCTTCGCCATCGGTCAGGGCGGCCTCCGCGTCGCAGCCGCGGTGGCGCGGCAGGGCGGCGATGTCGAGCCGCCAGCCGCAACCGCTGGCGCGGGCGAGGCGCGGCAGGTCGGCGGCGAGGCCGTCGCTGAGATCCATCATCGCCGTCGGGCGGCACTCGCGCGCCAGCCACGCGCCGGCGGCGAGGCGGGGCTCGAAGCGCAGGTGGCGCCCGCTGCGGAACGAGCCGCCGAGCTTGCCGGTGACGAAAAGGCGGTGGCCGGGCCGCCCCCCGGCGCGGGTGATCGGGGCGCCGGGGGGCGCTTCGCCTAGCAACGTGATGGAAATCATCGCGGGGCCGCCCGCCCCCGGGCGGGCGGTCTCGCCGCCGGCCACGGTGACGCCGTGGCGGCGCGCGGTGGCGGCGAGCCCGCGGTAGAGCGCGCGGGCGTAGTTGGCGCTGCGAGCCGGTGGCAGCACCAGGGTGACCAGGGCGTGGCGCGGCCGCCCGCCCATGGCGGCGATGTCGCTCAAGGCGCGCGCCAGCGCCTTGTGGCCTACTCCCCCCGGTGGGGAGGCCGTCTCGTAGTGGACGCCCTCGACGACGCAGTCCGTCTTCAACAGCCAGCGTCCGCCGCGCGGGGCGCGCACGACGGCGCAGTCGTCCCCGGGGCCGACGAGCAGGTCGCCGCCCGCCGGGCCGGTCGGCAAGAGGGCGCACAACTGCTCGACGAGGGCGTCTTCGCCGAGGTCGGCGACCGTTTGCCCCGCGGGCTTGTCCTTGTCCTCGTGGCGGGGCATGGGCGGGCGCCGGCCGGCCTACGGGGCTCCGAAGCCGGAAAGGATGAGCCCGGTCTGCACGGCGTTGAACAAGGCGTGGATGACGATCGGCACCCACAGCGAGCCGCTCAGCTCGTAGGCGGCGACCAGCAGCAAGGCGAGCGCGGTGAGCGGCAGGACGGCGGGGACGTTGGAATGGACCACGGCGAACAGCAGCGAGGTGGTGACCGCCGCGAGGCCGCGCGACGTGAAGCGCTTCATGGCGCCGTAGAGGAAGCCGCGGAAGATCGTCTCCTCGACCAGCGGCGCGACGACGACCGCAGCGATGACGATGACGACCCGCAGCGCGGGGCTCTCCGCATCGCGCATGATCTCGACGATCTGCTGCAAATCGGGCTCCGGCCCCCAGTGCGGCGCCAGGACGAGGGTCCAGATCACGCTGCCGATGAAGACCGCGACGAAGGCCGCGATCAAGCCGCCGAGCCCGAACAGCGCCAGCCCGAGCGGCGCCGTTCTGTCCAGGCCGAACAGCTCCTTCGGCCTGCGCCCGCGCAGGAAGGTGGCGTAGGCGAAGACCCCCAGGCCCATGAACAGGTTGGCGACGGTGGCGAAGATCGCCAGCGCCAGCGGCGAGATCGCCGGAGGTGCGCCCTCCGGGCTCCCTTCCGCCCCGGTCGCGCCGGGGTCGGCCCCGGCGATGGTGTCGTTCATCGCCCCCGGGCCATCCGGCGCCAGAACCGGCACGGCGAGGCCGCTGATGAGGAACAGGGCGATGCCCAACGCGGCCCACAGGTCGAGCCGGTCGAAGGAGCGGGCGCGGACTTTGTCGAAGGGGCCGCGCGGCGGCGGTGGCGCTGCGGCGGGGGCGTCGTCGGGCGGGGTCTCCCCGCGGTCGGCGATGCCTCCCAGCCCGGGCGCGGTGGCCGCTGTCAATCCGCCGCGGCGGCGTCGGCCGTAGAGCAGCACGCCGACGGTCGCCGCCGCCAGCGCGAGCAGGGCGAGTTCGAACAGGACGGCGGCTTTGATGGCTTCCACGGGTGCCT
>JAUIGD010000219.1 GCA_030430255.1 Verrucomicrobiia bacterium | reverse complement strand
GCCACGCCACCACCGCGACGGCGAACTTCCCCCAAGAGCGTCAGATCGTCCCCTTCGGCAGCTACGACGGCTCCTCGTTCCTCGAGGTCGGCACCAACGTCCTCGCCGTCGATCTCCACAACTCCTCCGCCGGCAGCTCGGACATCATGTTCGGCCTGCAGATGGACATCACCGCCGCCGCCCTCATCGACGGCGGTTCCCTCGACTCCGCAATCCACCCCTGGCTGCGCCGTCCCCTCCCTCCCACCGGCGACTGGGCGCTGCAGACCGACCTCGAGCTCACCGGCCTCCAGTTCGGCGGCTTCATGGCCGGCCTCATGGTCGAGGTGCAATCCGGCGCCTCGCGGGAACGTTTCGCCTTCGGGTTCAGAGACGGCACCTCCCTCGCCCTCGCCCGCGTCGGCTCGGGCGGCAACGCCTCCACTCTGGCCTCGATCCCCTTCTCCGCCTCCGACGACGTCCCCCTCCGCATCCGCCGCAGCGGCGCCGACCTCCACTTCGACCGCGCCCTCGCCCCGGGCATCTGGGAGAACCTCTTCACCCACTCGCCCGGCCTCGATTGGGACGCCATCGACGGTGGGCTCTTCGCCAGCACCGATGCCGAGAACGCCCTGACCGTCGCCTTCGACTACCTCATGCTCATCGACCCCGCGACCGTCTCCCCGGCCGCCGACGACATCGTCATCACCGAGGTCATGTACAAACCCCTCGGCGGCAACTCCCACGAATACATCGAGTTGACCAACGTCGGCCCCGCGTCCGTCGACCTGACCGGTTTCACCTTCCCGCAGGGCGAACCCGTCGACGAGTTCACCTTCCCTGCGCGCAGCATCGCACCCGGCGAGGTCTTGCTCTTCGTCGGCGACAGCACAGCCTTCCTCGCCCAGTACGGCGCCGCACTCGCCCCGCAAATCGTCGGCCAATGGGCCGGCGGCAACCTCAGCAACAGCGGTGAGACCATCACCCTGCTCGATGCGGACGGCCTCCTCGTCACCAGCTTCACCTACAGCGACAGCGCCCCTTGGCCCACCTCACCGGACATCGACGGCACCTCACTGACCTTGATCGATGCGGCCACCGGCTCGACCTCCAACAGCTCGGACTGGACCGCCAGCCCCCTCGCCGGCGGCACTCCCGGCAGCCTGGGCGGCAGCGGCTCGCCCTTCGCGCAGTGGATGGCCGCGCGCGGCGAAGCCGACCCGCTCGCCGTCAGGGGCGGCGAGGCCGTCAACAATCTCCTCACCTACGCCTTCGGCCTCGACCTCGCCGGCGGCGACTTCGAGACCGCCCTGCCGGCGGCGACGATCGTCGAAGACGCGGGCAACGCCTACCTGGGCCTCGAATACCGCCGCCGCACGGGTGACCCCGCCGTCGGCTTCGCCGTCGAGCTCTCCGTCGATGGCCAAACCTGGACCGCGGCTGGCGCCGGCGATCTCGTCGTGGTGAGCACGGTGGCCGAGGGGGATGGCACGGAGCGCATCACCGTCCGGACGACGACCCCGATCGACCCGGGCGGAGCCTCCATGCTCCGCGTGCGGGTCACCGCGCCGTAAACTCCCGATCAACCCATCTGCGCGACCAGGCGCTTCGGCACCAACGCCCGATAACTCGCCTCGACGAGCGGCTCCAAGTGCCCTGGGAGTGGCGCTTCCCCCTCCGCGAACGTCGCTGTGAACCAACCGCTCGCCCCCAGGCTGTAGCGCTGCGGTTCCGCGTCGCAGAGTGCCTCGAGATCGGCTTGGGCAGCGCCCGCCTTGAGCATCACATCCCAACTGCCGTCGGGCTGCTCGCCGATGAACAGGAAGTTTTTCTTCGCCGCCTTGAAACAGATCTTGTTGCAAGACGTCCCCTCCTCCGCTTCCGGCAGCGCCAGGGCGGTCTTCCGGAGCTCCATGATATGGCGGTTCGGCACTCCTGACTCTCCCCAAAGGCGCCGGAATTGGCAAGGGCCTTGAAGGTCGCGCTCCGCCGGAGGGCAGACGTCCCCGAACTCCGCGAACAAAGGCACGCGCCTCCCACTCCCAAGGGCCTCGGCTTGCCTTCCGAGCCCTCGCCACGAATCCCCAGCCCGCCAGCGTGATCCCCGGCGCGGCACTCCCAATCCCACCCGCGCCGACTCCGTAGGTGATCACCGCTTGGGAGGGAGTCGGCGAAGATCGAATCCAGCCCCGCACGCCCCCCGTTGACTCCCCACCAGCACCGATAGACCATACCTGTGCCCTGCGTATCCTCCCGCGAATGCTCATCCCACGCCCCCTCGCCGTCGCCGTCCTCGCGCTTTGCTTTGCGCTCCCCGGCTTGGCCCAAAATGACGCTGCCCCCACCGCCCCGCGCGGCTCGATCGTCGAAGACCGCGCGGCGCGGAAACTGATCGATGCCGGCGACCTCCGCTTCGAGGCTGGCGAGTCCGACAAGGCGGTGGAGATTTGGGGTTCCGTCCTCGAACGTTACCCGCGCAGCCGCATGCGCTTCGCCGCGCACCTCAAGCTCGGCGGGTTCTACCTCGACGAACAACGCGCCTTCGAGCGGGCACGCGGGCACTTCGAGGCCGCCGCCGACGAAGCCAACCCCGATCCCGACGAGCGCGCGCTGGCGCTCCTCAAGTCGGGCGTCTGCGACTTCGAAGCCCGCCACTACGGCCGCTGCTTCAAAACCATGCGCGCGGTGATCGAGGACTTCCCGACCTCCGGCCATGTCAACGAAGCCTACTACTACATCGGTCTCGGCCACTTCAAACTCGGCCACTACTCGCGCGCCATCGAGTCGCTCGAGAAAGTCGGCACGGCGCTCGCCGACGACGACTTGCGCGTCGAGAAGGTCGAGGCCGGCCGCCGCCTCTACGTGAAGATCGACGACCGCGACCTCGCGACGCTCGGAGCCGGCGAGGGCGTGACCGTCACCTGCAAGGCCGCCAGCGGAGACACCGAACAGCTGCGCTGCGACCCCGTCGGGCGCGAGGTCCGCGTGGCGCTCGGCTCGCTACCCACCGCGCTCGGGGCGCCCTCGCCCGACAACGGCCGCCTCGAGGTCCGCGGCGGAGATACGGTCGAGGTTCTCTACACCGACGCCCACACCGCGGAGATGGAGTTCGACGTCCGGCGGCTGCGGGAGGTGTCGGTCATCGGCAACGGATTCGCACAGATCACGGACGGCTCCTACCGCGATGACCTCGGCGGTGTGGTGATCGGCAAGGAGGCACACCTCCAGGTCACCGACCCCGACGGCGATCGCGGCGACGGCGCCGACCGCCTGCGCGCCCGCGTCGAGATCCTGCGCGCCAAGACCGCCGAGCAGATCGAAGACGAGAAGGCCGCGCTCGTCGCCGCCGCGGCGGCCGACCCGCTCGCCGAGACCCCCGAGGGCCCCGAGGTCGATCGCTACGCCCTCCGCGACGCGCTGGACGTGGTCTTGACCGAGGCGGCGATCGGCGGCGCGGCCGAGGGCGCGCCCGTCCATTCCGGCGTCTTCCGCGCCGCGATCCCCCTCGGGCTGGCGGCGGCGCCGAATTTGGGCGACGACCTCCTCGGAGCCGAACCGGGCGACCTCCTGCGGCTGACCTACATCGATGCGGTGAACCTCTCAGGCGAACCCGCCGAACGCCGCGCCGAGGCGAAAACCGTCGAGGGCAACCTCGGCGACGTCCGCGTCACCGAGGCCGATATCTCCGACCAGGAGCTCCGCCTGCGCACGCAGCTCAAGACCGCCGGCGCCCTCACCCAGATCGGCAACCACTACAAAGACTTCGGCATCCGCGAGAAGGCGGATGTGAAATACACCGAGGCCCTCGACGTCTGTGAAGACATCACCGAGGCGGCCGAACGGCTCGGCGGCAAGGTGCTCGAGGAGACCTATGTCCAGCTCTGGCGCATCTACTTCGCGATGGAGAAGCTCGACCTCGCGCTCGCCATGAGCAGCCGCCTGCAGCGGGAGTTCCCGAACAGCGAGTTCGTCGATGAGGCCATCCTGCAGCAGGCGCACGTCGCCCGCGAGCGCGGCGACCTCGCCAGGGCGATCACCCTCTATTCCAGTCTCGTGCGGCTCAAGGAGAGCCCCATGCGCGGCGAAGGCCAGTTCGGGGTGGCGGAGTGCTACGAGCAGATGGCCACCGAGGCGCGCGACGCCTCGGCCGAACAGCTCTACGAGCGCGCCTTCCTCGCCTATGAGAAGGTCTACGAGCAGTTCCCCGAGAGCGGCCGCGTCGGTGAGGCGGTGGCCAAGATGGCCAACTTCTACTACCAGAAGCGAGACTACGCCCGCGCGGTCGACGTCTTCGAGAACGTGCTCGCCGACCACCCCGACGCCAACTTCCTCGACGTCATCCTCTTCAACTACGGCCGCTGCCTCTACCGGCTCGACCGGCGCCCGCAGGCCGCCGCCATGTTCGACCGCCTCATCGACGACTTCCCCGAGAGCCCGCTCGCCGGCGAGGCGAAGCAGATCTCCAGCGCCCTGGCCAAGGCGGTCGGAGCCGCGGCGCCGCAGTAGCGATCGCGCTGTGGCAGGCACTTCGCCAGCCCCGATGCGCGTTTGACCCGGCGCCCCACCCCACCCAGACTCGACCGCTTTGAAATTCACGCCACGCGCCGCCGCCGCCGCCATCCTCCGCGACTGGGAGGAGGGCAGCACCTTCATCGACGCCCTCATCGACCGCCACTGCACGCGCGCCAAACTCGAGCCTCGCGATCGCGCCATGGCTCAGAACCTCGCACTCGGCGTCATCCGCAATCTGACGCTGCTCGACACCTGGATCGACGGCCTGCGCAAAGGCAAGCTCGGCCTCGAGGAGACGAACCTGCTGCGGCTCGGGCTCTTCCAGGTGCTCGTGCTCCGCTCCGCCGATCACGCCGCCGTCAACGAGACCGTCTCGCTCGCCCGCCCGCGGGCCCGGGGCCTCGTCAACGCCGTTCTCCGCCGCGCCGTCCGCGAGCGCGATGCGCTCCTCACCGACGCCGAGTCCCTGCCTCCCGCCGACCGCTACTCGATCCCCGATCACGTCTACGCGCGCTGGGCCGCCGCCTTCGGCGGGGAGGAAGCCAGCCGCATCGCCGCTACCACCAACGCCGCGGCCGAGGTGTACGTGCGCTCCAACGCCTTGCGCAAAGGCCTGTCGGAGGCCGACCTCACCGCCGCCGAGGCCGAGCCGCTCTCCGCCCACCCCGGGTTCTACCGCGTCGCCAAACTCCCCGCCGAGGCCCTCGCCGCCGGGCGCTGCTACGCCCAAGACCCCTCGACCGCCCTCGCCCCTGCGATGCTCGATGCGTCCCCGGGCCAGCGGGTGCTCGACGCCTGCGCCGCGCCGGGCGGGAAGACCGCAATCATCGCCAGCGACATGCACGACGAGGGGGAACTCATCGCCGTCGATGTCTCGGCGGCCCGCGCCAAACGGCTCGCCGCCAACCTCGAGCGCCTCGGCGTCAGCTGCGCGCGCATTGAGGTCGCCGACCTCGCGACCACCCCGCTCCCCGCCTGGGCGGAGGCCGGCCGCTTCGACCGGATCTTGCTCGACGCCCCCTGCTCGAACACCGGCGTCCTGCGGCGCCGGGCCGACGCGCGCTGGCGGCTGATGCCCGGCTTCGCCGCCCCCCTCGCGCAGCTCCAAGGGCGACTCGCCCGGGCTCTGCTCCCCCTGCTCAAGCCGGGCGGGCGCCTGGTCTACAGCACCTGCAGCATCGACCCCGAAGAGAACCGGGGGGTCGTCGATTCGCTGCTCGCCGGGCACCCGTCCCTCGAACTCACCGACGAGAAGCTCCTCCTCCCCGGCGCGGACCATGACGGCGCCTACGCGGCGGCGCTGACCGCGAACTGAGCCCCCCGTGGCATCGGCGCCCCGCCGATGGCCGCGCCGCAGGCGTCCCGCCCTCGAGGCGATCCCCCTCAACTTCCTCTCGACCAAACCGATCCCTCCCGCTTACGCTTCACCCAACGCACTCCGCACTCCGCTTGCTCTCCCGCCTCTACAACCTGTTCTTCGGCGTCACCGTCGTCGCCGCGTTGTTCACCGCGGTCGTCTACCTTTGGCTCCTCAACCGCACCACCATCTACGAGCGAGCCGATGCCCCGAAGGGCGAACACATCCCTCAGATCGAAACACCACCACAGCCATGAAGACCCTCGCCCTCCTCGTCAGCGCCGCCCTCGCCGGTGCGGCGACCGCCCAAGACCAAGCCCTCCCCGCAGTCGGGATCGCGAAGGGGGCGGACGCCGTCGAGGTCACCCTCGGCGGTGAGCCCTTCGCCACCTACCATTTCGGAGGCGAAAAAGCCCGCGCCAAACCGCTGCTCTACCCGATCCACGGCCCCTCCGGGGCGCCGATGTTGCGCGACTTCCCCTTCAAAAAAGACACCCCGGGCGAAGCCCACGACCACCCCCACCACGAAGGCCTCTGGTACACCCATGGCGATGTCAACGGCATCTCCTTCTGGCACGTCGGCGACAATACCGGAACGATCCGCCACAAGCGCTTCCTCGACGGCGCCGCCGACGAGATCGCCACCGAGAACGAATGGTTGTCGAAGGCCGGCGAGCCACAGCTCACCGACGAGACGCGCATCCGCTTCTTCGCCCTGCCCGGCGGCGGCCGCGGGCTCGACTACAGCGTGACTCTGAAGGCGACCCACGGGGACGTGACCTTCGGCGACACCAAAGAGGGTTCGATGGGCATCCGCACCCACGCCGCGCTGCGGCTCAAAGGCGAGGTCGCCACCGGCCAGGCGATCAACGCCAACGGCGAGACCGGTCCCGGCATCTGGGGCAAGAATGCCGCCTGGGTCTACTACTGGGGCAAAGTCGGCGAGGCGGAGGTCGGCGTCGGTATCTTCGACCACCCCTCGAACCCGAGGCACCCCACCACCTGGCACGCCCGCGACTACGGGCTCATCGCCGCCAATCCCTTCGGGATCCACGACTTCAAAAAACAGCCGGCCGGCACCGGCGACTTGATCATCAAGGCGGGCGACGAGGTGTCCTTCCGCTACGCCTTCGTCTTCCTCCCAGGCGACCCCGAGGCCGCCGGCGTCGCGGAAACCTTCGAGCGCTGGGCTGCCGAATAACGGCGCCGAAGCGTGCCCGGCTTTCCAAAGTCGGGGTCGCCCGACACCCGGCCCGACACCCGGCTCGACTACAGCGCTCCGATCTAACCCCGCAACCGCTCCGGGTACTCGCCCGCGGCGATGAGCTCGGCGATCGACTGCACCACGTGATCGCGATCCTCACGGTAGGTGACGCCGAACCATGAGCTGGCACTCTCGAGGACGGTCACCGTCGCCGCGCCTTCGCGCACGAGTTCGTCGACCGCGAAGGGGATGTAAAACTCCGACTTCTGCTCTCCGCCCTCCGCTTCGAGGAAGGCGACGAACAGCCGCTCGAGGTGGCCGAACACTGCCGGGGTGAACCCCCACAGGTTCATCGACACGATCTCGTCGCCGGTCAGGATCTCCTCGCCGCCATCGTCGGCGAGGTTGCGGGCGCCCGCCTCGGTCTTCTCGATCTTCGTCAGCTCCCGCACCCCAAGCAGCAGCCCCGCCTCATCCGTCTCGCACACCCCACGCGAGACCGTGCCGTGCTCGGAAAGGGTGTTCCGCAGCGGGTAACCGACCATGCTGAACGGCGCGGGCGTCGCCCCCACCTCCACCGCCGACAGGAACGCGCCGATCTTCGCATAGGCGTCGCGCCCGTAAAAGTCGTCGGCATTGATCACCGCGAAGGGCGTGTCGATCGCGTCTTTGGCGGCGAGGATCGCGTGTCCCGTGCCCCAAGGCTTCTCGCGCCCCTCCGGCACCGAGAAGCCGGCGGGGAGGGCATCGAGTTGCTGGTAGGCGTAGCCCACCTCGATCTGATCTGCGAACCGGGCCCCCACGCCCTCGCGGAACGCCTCCTCGAAGTCGCGGCGGATCACGAAGACCACCTTGCCGAAGCCGGCGCGCAGGGCATCGAACACCGAGTAGTCCATCACCGTCTCGCCGCCCGGCCCCATCGGGTCCATCTGCTTGAGGCCGCCGTAGCGGCTGCCCATTCCGGCGGCGAGGACGAGTAAAGTGGGTTTGGCCATGGTCTGATCGGGTGCTCGGATTGGTCGCGCGATTGCGCCGCGATACTAGGGGGGGCACGATTGAAGTCAACCGGCAGCCTCGCCGCCTCACCTCGCGGAAACAAACTCGGCGGTCGCGCGGCGCCGCGGTCTATACTATAGCCTGTCGCGATGCCCGAAGAAGGCGACATCCCCCCGGAGAAGTCTGCGGACTGGCAGCGCTGGTTCGATGAACACGGCGCGCGCTTGCTGCTGTTCGCCCGCGGCCAGACCCGCAGCGAAGCGGACGCCCACGACGTCCTCCAAGACGCCGTCGTGCGCCTTTGGAAGAGCTACTCCAGCGACGCCGGCGCCGAACCGCCCCCGCTGCCGCTGGCCTACACCGCGATCCGCCACGCCGCGATCGATTTCGCACGGCGCAACACCCGGCGGACGAACCGCGAACAGAAGTCGGACTACCTCGTCACCGAAGAGGCCCCGCCAGCGGTCGATTGGTTCGGCACCGCCGACATCGAAGAACGCGAACGGGCCGAGGCGATCCAGGCCGCGCTGGCGAATCTCCCAGACAAATTCCGTGAGGTGCTGACGCTAAAAATTTGGGGGGATCAGACTTTTGCCCAGATCGCCGAGACCTTGGAGATCCCTCTGAACACCGCCGCCTCCCGCTACCGCTACGCGCTCGAAGCGCTCCGCAAAACGATTAGACCAAACAGCCTCTGAGCGTCGCTCACTCTCACGCCTGACCATGGACGATCCCACCGACAGCACCCTCGAACGAGAGTTGGCCTCGCTCAAGCCGAACGCCGTCCCCGACGCGTTGCGGGAACGCATGAGCGCCCTGTTCAGCAGCGCCCCCGAGGCGGAACCTCCCGCCGCCCCGCTCGCCCCACCAACGGTGGAGAACGTGGTGCCCTTCCCGCTCTGGCGTCGTGCCGGGGCGGTGGCCGCGGTGCTCGTCGCTGGCGTCGGTGTCTACTTCGCCGCCCTCAATAGCTTCCGCACCTCGACCCCCGCGGCGAACGCCTTGGCTGACGGTGCCCCCTCACCGCCCGCACCGGTCGCCGGGCAACCCGCCCGGAAGGTGGACACCTACATCCCCGCCCGCGCGGAGAACATCTTCGAGGGCGTCCGCGACGGCGGGGTGGTGCTCGACTCCAACCGCGTCCCCGTCCGGGTCTTGGACTTCCAACTCTCCGATTCCTACCAGTGGGAGAACCCAGAGGACGGCTCCACCATCCGGCTCACCGTCCCGCGCGAACGGCGCTACCTCGTGCCGGTGCGCACCGACTGATCACCGTTTCCATTCCGTTCCCAAACATCCAACGAACCGCGAACCACCCATGAAAGCGTACCTTACCCTCCCCTTCGCTTTGGCCATCGCCGCCACCTCCACGCTCGCCCTCGGCGACGACGACGCCGCCCCTTGGCTGGGCGTCGCCACCGCACCGGTCGATGAGGTCGTCGCCGCGCACCTCGACCTCCCTGACGGTACCGGCGCCGCCGTCCAGATCGTCGTCCCCGACAGCCCGGCCGACGCCGCCGGGATCGAGAAAAACGACGTGCTCTTCGAGTTCAAAGGGGAGCCCGTCCGCTCGCCTGAGCATCTGAGCGAACTCGTGCGCGACTGCGCCCCCGGCGACACGGTGCCGCTGGCGGTGATCCACCGGGGCAAGAAACAGGAACTCAGCGCCACCCTCGGCTCCCGGCCCGACGACCTGCCGTCCGAGGAACCGGCCGCTGGTCAGTTCGGCTTCCGGCTCGATCCCTTCGGCGGCGACCTCGACGGCGACATCGCCGATATCGAGAAGCGCATGGAGCAGATGCGCGCGCAGATGGAGAAGCATTTCGAAGGGATGCTCGACCTCGATCAACTCGACAACCTGCCCGGCAAGTTCGACTTCTCCACAGCCTCCAGCAGCACCGTCGTCATTAACGACGGCCACGGCTCGATCGAGATCAAGAAAAACGACGGCGACACCCAGGTCACCGCCAAGGACGCCGACGGGAATATTGTCTTCCAGGGTCCGGCGAACACCGAAGAGGAGCGCGCCAAGATGCCGGATGACGTGCGCGAACGCTTCGAGAAAGCGGGCACCCCAAACATCGACCTCAACTTCCGCGGCTTCGACTTCGGCAAACCGAAAATGCGTCTCCCCGAACTCAAGCCAGCCGAGGAGGTCGACGAAGGCGCCGGATCCGATGCCGAGGCGGATGGCCACTCAGAAGCGGAGGCCGACGCTGAGGCGTCGAGCGGTGGCGATGCGAACAGCGCGCCCGCGATCCCCCCGGCTCGCAAATCCGGGAAGAAGGTTCAGCTGTAATTGCGCTCGTGGCATCAGCGTTGCGCCGATACTGGTTTCATGGCGGGATCCTTCCGGCGCTGTTACCGGTTCCAAAGGGGTTCATCAATCGGCGGAAGGGCCGCCCGCGAGCCCTCCGCCGCCGCCGATTGTGAACAACTTTGCGGCGGCGCCCAGCGCCGGAGCGAATCACAT
>JAUIGD010000647.1 GCA_030430255.1 Verrucomicrobiia bacterium | reverse complement strand
CCGGGGGCCCGGCATGGTCAATATCGCGAGCCGGCCCCGCCCGCGGGGAGAAAACGCGTCACCCTCCGGCCAGAACCCGCGCGCGGTGGCCCCGCAAACTAAGTCCGACAGGCTCCTAGCTCGGATCGATCACCACGTTCGCAGGCGAGGCGCTGCCATTCGTTGACGCTGAGTAGGCGGCGGCAGGGACCGGTGAGGCGGCTGGGTGAACACCCTGCCCGAGCCGGTCACCACGCCAACGCCCTCAGCGTCAACGAGGGCAAGCCGCAGCCCGGAGCTTGGTGAGCGATTCGGGCTAGTCGGCGACACCAGTTCCCCTCGGCACCAATCCGCCCCCATCCGCGGCCCCATCGCCCCCCCATCGCGGCTCGACATCCCCCAGCCCCGCCGCTATGGCTTTGCCCTCTATGGCGCGAGGCCGATTCATCACCTTCGAGGGCACCGAAGCCTGCGGCAAATCGACGCAGATCGCGCGCCTGCGCGACGCGTTGCAAGCCGCGGGGCGCGAAGTCTTGCTCACCCGCGAACCGGGCGGCACCGGCGTCGGCGAACGCGTGCGCGAATTGCTCCAACACGCGCCGGAAGGCGAAGGCATGGAGCCCGAGGCCGAACTGCTCCTGTTCGCCGCCAGCCGCGCGCAACTCGTGCGCGAGGTGGTCGGGCCGGCGCTCGCCCGCGGCACGTGGGTGCTGGCCGACCGCTTCCTCGATTCGACGACCGTCTACCAGGGGGCCGCCCGCGGCCTCGACCGCGGCGCCGTCGACGCCATCAACACCTTCGCCGTCGGCGGCCTGCTGCCCGATCGCACCTTCCTCCTCGACCTCGAGATCACCGAGAGCCGCCGCCGCCTCGGCCTCCGCGATGGCGAGGGCGGCGGCGACCGCATGGAACGCGAACCGGACGCCTTCTTCGAGCGCGTCCGCGCCGGCTACCTCGACCTGGCCGAGGCCGAACCCGACCGCATCCGAGTCCTCGACGCCACCGCAGGCGAAGGTGACATCGCACGGCGCATCCTGGGCGACCTCGACGCTTGGCTCTGACATCGCAAGAACCGCTCGCCCACCACCGCTCCCCGCCCGCCACCCCTCAGCCGATGCTCTCCACCCCCGCCGCCTTCAGCTACCTCGAGCGCGCCCACGGCGCCGGCCGCCTCGCGCACGCCTACCTGATCACGGGCGCCGCGGGGTCCGGCAAGGCGGCGCTGGCCGGGCAGATCGTCGCCATGCTCAACGGCGGCCTGCCGGCGGCAACCCTCGACTCCCTGCCCGGCGAGGCCGTCCGCGTCGTGCGCCCGGAATCGAAATCGCGGCGGATCAAAGTCGAGCAGATCCGCGAGTTGGAGTCGATGCTCCACCAGCGCGCGGCGGGGGCATTGACCAAAGTCGGGGTCGTCGCCGACGCCGACCGCATGGGCGAGCAGGCCGAGAACGCCTTCCTGAAGACCCTGGAGGAGCCTCCGCCCGGCTGCCTCCTGCTATTGCTGACCGCGCAACCTGAACAGCTGCTCGACACCATCTTATCGCGCTGCATCACCGTCGCGTTGCGTGCGCCCGAGGGAGGGGTCGGCGTCGCCGCGGGCGAGCCCGGCGCCCGTCTGCGCGAGCTTCTGACCCGCCATTCGGCGGGCCGGGAGGGGCGCGGCACCGGCGTCGCACTCGGCATGGCCAGGGCCTTCACCGATCTGCTCAAGGAGGTCAAAGAGGGGGCCGAGAAAGACTCCGAGGCCGAACAGAAGCTAGAGAAGCAGACCTACGCCAAGACCACCGACGGCCGCTGGCTGAAGGACCGCGAGGATTACCACAAGGCGGTCGGCGCCTCCGCCTACCTCTCGCGCCGCGCCGCCCTGCTCGAGGTGCTGGCCGCGTGGTTCGGCGACGCCCTGCGCCAGCGCTCCGGCTACGGCCGGCTCGACCTCCCGGGCGACGCCGCCGCCACCGCCGACCTCGCCCGGTCGTTCACCGAGCGCGAACTC
>JAUIGD010000646.1 GCA_030430255.1 Verrucomicrobiia bacterium | reverse complement strand
GAGGATGTTGGCGTGGTGACCGGCTCGGGCAGGGTGTTCACCCAGCCGCTTCGCCTGTCCCTGCCGCCGCCTACTCAGCATCAACGAATGGCGGCGCCTCGCCTGCGGATGTGGTGATCGATCCAGGCTAGCGGCGCCGGTCGGAGGCAATCCGGCTACTCGGAACTCGTCACGCGGAGGGTGAGGAACTGCCGTTCGGGAGCCGATGGCAGCGGGTCGGGAAGCCGGGCGGTCACGGTCTCGGTGAGGCCGTTCGCATGCGCCTCCGCATCGACCTCGACGACCCCGTTCGCGGCGGTGAACTCCCATGTGGCGAGGTCGGTGCCGGTCCCGACATCGACCGTGTGGCACGGGCGATCGATGCGGCGCGTGTAGCGGATCCCGCGGTAGGTTTCACCTCCGTCGCTGACCTCGACAAGGGTCGGGATCCCCGGCGAGTCGGCTTGGGTCTCGGGGAAATCGGGGAGGTTCGGATTGGTGAGGAAGGCAAACTCCAGCAGGTTTCGGCGCCCGTCTTGATCGGGGTCTGCGTCGTCGCCCCAGAGGGTCGCTTCGAGCGCGGTGTTGGCGGCGTCCGCGCCGAACTGTTCGGTGCGCCAGAGGGAAACCGGCTTGTCGACGATGCGGATCGATCCGCTGAGGACGTTGGTGGTGACCTCGACGCCGCCGCTGGTGTAGAGCTGGGTGGAGCCGGCGGCGGTGTCGCGCAAGGTGATCGGGTAGGTCCCGGCGCTCAGCCCTGAGGTGTCGACCGTCAGGGTGAAGAGGGTGCCGTTGGCGGCGACCGTCTCTCCAGCGAGGAGGAGTGAGGCGTTCGGATCGACGGTCTCGCCGGGGGGGGCGAATCCGGGAAAGAAGGAGAGGAAGCCGCCGGCGGCGCCGTCCCAGATCGAGCCCTCGTAGGCCACCGCCGTCACCGGTGCCCCGGCGACGCGGACGGCGCCGACGAGGTCGCTGACCGCATCGCCCCCGAATACGGCCACCGGGATCTGGACGCTGGCGGTGCCGGCGAAGACTTCGGTGACCCCCGGGTCGATGGTGACCGCTGCCTTCGAGAGGGCAGCCCCGACGAAGAGGGCGCAGAGGGAGGCGAGAGGGGTGCGCTCGAACATGATCTAGAGGGTGAAGTCAGGCAGTGAGGCTCCGGCGTTGTCGCGGGCGATGCCGTAGTCGGCGGCGTTCACCTGGCCGTCGGCGTTGAAGTCGGCGCTGGTGTCGTCGCCCGCGGGACCGAGTTGGGAGATTACGGCGAGAGTGTCGGCGAAGTCCACGGAGCCGTCACGTTTGGTATCGCCGGCGAGGTGGCCGAAGGCGAAGGTATCGGAGTAGGGGAGGAACTCGATGGCGAGCCAGGTGCTGGCCACCGTGCCAGCCGCGAAGGTGACCGTGATCCGGTCGGAGCCTCCGATGCCTGCGCCGGCGAGGATCGAGACGCTCGCGGGGGCGGCGCCACCCGAGAACGCGAAGTCCGCTGCGGTGTGGGCGCCGGAATTGATCACATCGACGTAGAAGTGGGTGATCCCTGACGCGGTCGTGAGGGTGTTGGCGGCGCCTCCGGTGCCCCCGGGGCGGAGGGCGACCACGCCCGGGACAGATTCGATCCCGCGGTCGACGACCCGGGATTGTCCGTCGAAGGAGGGAGCCTCCAAGACCACGATGGCGAGACCGGCGATCGCCGCATCACGGGCGATACCGTAGTCGAAGGCGTTGACGCGGCCATCGCGATTGAAGTCGAGGGCATCGTCCAGCGCGGCGGTGTTGTTGGAGCCGCGCAGGCCGCCGAGCACGGCGGTGGGGTCGGCATCGGTGGCGGCGAGGTCGCCGGTGGCGTCGCCGCGCACATGGCCGAAGTAGAAGGTCTGTTCTGAAGGCAGGCCGGTGATGGCGTTGGCGGTTGTTGCAGGATGTTCATCGCCAGTGTACCGCGGCTCTGTCGCGTCTTTTGGCGAGGCGACGGAAGCGGCCGCGCAGGCGC
>JAUIGD010000645.1 GCA_030430255.1 Verrucomicrobiia bacterium | reverse complement strand
CCATCGACACCCTGGAGGAACTCCCCCCACCCACCTGCTCCATGCCCGCCCCGACCGACCCCGCCCCCATCTCCGTCCACGAGCTCCGCGACGCCCTCGGCGCCTCGGGGGTCACCTTGCTCGATGTCCGTGAACCCGCGGAGCGCGACGCCGCCCGCATCGACCCCTCGCTCTTCATCCCCCTGCGCGAACTGCCAGGGCGCCTGGCCGAGATCCCCCGCGAAGGCGCCCTCTACGTCCATTGCAAAGCCGGCGTCCGCAGCGCCCACGCCGTCGGCTTCCTCCAACAGGCCGGATTCGCCCACGCCGTGAATGTCGCCGGCGGCATCGACGCCTGGCGCGAGGAGATCGACCCCTCGCTGCCGCCCGCATGACGGGGCACAATCCGCTTGCGCCCCGCAGCGCCGCCGCCAGCTTGCCGGCATGGATCCCGACAACGACGCCACCTCCCCCGAACTCGACCTCGAGGCGATCGGCCCCGCTCTGGGCAAACTCCCCAGCGGCGTCTACATCCTCACCGCCATGCACCGTGGCGAACGCCTCGGCATGTTGGCCAGCTTCGTCGAACAGGCTGGCTTCGACCCGCCGGCGATCTCGGTCGCCGTCAGCAAAGGGCGACGCATCGCCGAGGCGATCGACGAGACCGGGCTGTTCGGTGTCAACGTGCTCGCCGAGGACGACGGCAGCCTCATGAAACCCTTCGCCCAATCGGACAACGCCTCACCCTTCGACGGCATCGAGCTCGCCGACGGCGACGGCCCGCCGCAGATCCTCGAATCCCTCGCCTTCCTCTCCTGCAGACGCATCGGCGAGGTCGATTGTGGCGACCACACCCTCTACGCCGCTGAAGTCCTCGGCGGCGAGCTGCACGACGGGCGCAAACCGATGGTGCGCATCCGCAAGAACGGGTTCCAATATTGACCCAAAAAACCGGTCGGCATGAATGGTCGCCCCGGAGGGAAAACGTCCCCGTTTTCCGCGAGCCACGCACGACTCCGAACACCGCTGCTTGCGACGACTCACCGCAACCGCCTTCCGGAGGAGAGGTCGCCCCGGAGGGAAAACGTCCCCGTTTTCCTCGAGCCCCGCACGACTCCGAACACGAGGCAGGCGATCACGTGAATCATCGGGCCATCGTATTCATCCAACCCCTCCGGGCGGACTCCGTAAACCGCGCCGATTGCGCCGCGAGCGAACGTCCGAGGCCACTCGCCCGCTACAGGGGTCGACCCTGACTGTAGTTAAAAGGTTTAGTTGCGGAAAACTCTGGCTCGCATCAGGTAGCGGGTTGGTGTCCGCCGCCCCGATTCGGCATGTCGTATTTCGCGGCAAGGTCGTCCACAGTGAGCACCTCCAAAGGCGGAGAGTCACAATCGTCGTCAGGCCACAACTCCTGCCAAAGCATCTCTGCGCCATCCTCGAAGGAATCGTATATGGGCAACAAATCAGTAATCCCAACGAATTCCTGATGATGGCTGAAAGCACGATTCCCGGATTCTGCGTCGCGGACGCCAATCTCGACCGCTCTCTTGTAAGCGGCTCTCCAGTCGTCAGCTCTCACTAACCGATAGTTGTTCCAATAGGGTGCCCTCTCGGGATCAGACTGCTTCTCAAGGAGGCCCGCAATCCACCATCCGGTTGGGCTGTCTGAAGGAGTGCGAGACATCGTCTATTTATTGCCGAACAGAGAGCTGACGAACCCGATCCCCCCGTTGCGCGAAGGGCTAGCCCGCTTCGACCGAAAGGGTGGTTCGCAGAGAACCATCGCCGCCGTCCCCCCCGATCACCCCTCGATCTTCAAGCGGTAGCGCCTCAAGCAATAGCGCCAACTGTCTCTCATCCAGTGCCTCGGTTTGGACAGAAATCACCTTTTCCTCTTCATCTTCATGCTCCGGTCGCATATGAGCAATCTGGTCAACGAGTTTTCCTAAGTCTTCTGACACCTATCCGCTCCACTTCTCAATAAGAACTTAATATATC
>JAUIGD010000644.1 GCA_030430255.1 Verrucomicrobiia bacterium | reverse complement strand
CGGGCGGCATCTCCGAGGGACGGCGCATCGCCACGGTCGCCAGCCTGCACAACACGAAGTGGGCCGCGCACGTGAGCATGGGCACCTCGGTCCATGTCGCGGCGGCGGCGCACCTCGCCGCGGCGAGCGCGAACTTCCTCATCTTCGAGTTCTCGAGCACACCCAACCCGATCGGCGACAACCTGCTCACCGCGCCGCTGCACCCGGAAGGTGGCATCCTTCAGGTGCCGGACGGACCCGGCTTGGGCATCACCTTCGACGAGGACCGCCTGAAGACGCACATCGTGGACGGCGCGTGATGTAGTGGGCGGCTATGTGCCGTCGGTTCCAATGCTCGATTGCGGCACGTCTTGCATGCCAGTTTCGTGTACGGGCGGGGACAAGCCCCGCCCGTACACGAGGGAGGCCACCAGGGCCTCCCGTACGACTTGTCCCGCCCGCCAAACAGGCGGCACAGGAGACCACCCATGACCACCACCCCGTTTCGCGGCGTCTACGCCATCCCCCCAACCCCGTTCCACGACGACGGCCGCCTCGATGAGGTCTCGCTGCAGCGCTGCGTCGACTTCTGCATCGACGCCGGCGCGCACGGCATCGTCACCCCGGTCAACGCCAGCGAGGCGATCGCGCTGACCGACGAGGAGCGGCTGCGCGTTGCGGAGATCACTGTCGAGCGCACAGGCGGGCGCGTGCCGGTGGTGATCGGCGTATCCGGAGTGAGCACGGCGTCGTCCGTCCTCTATAGCCACCACGCCGCGAAGATCGGCGCGGACGCCGTGATGGCGATGCCACCCTACGTCCGGCACCCGCCCGCGAGCGAGATCTACGACTTCTACGTCGACGTCGCCCGCGCCGCGGACGGACTGCCGGTCTGGGTCCAGGACTACGTCGGACCAGTGGGCACGCCGATGGCTCCTGCCCTGCTGGCCCGCATGTTCGCGGAGATTCCCGGCGTCGACTATCTCAAGGAGGAAACGGCTCTTGCGCCGCAGGTGATCACCGAGGTGCGGGAGTTGGCAGGGAAGCACCTCAAGGGCGTGATGGGCGGCATGGCCGGACGCTACCTGCTGGAGGAGTATCGGCGCGGCGCCTGCGGCACGATGCCGGCCTGCGAGGTGGTCGACGCGCACGTGGCGGTCTGGGACGCACTGGAAAGCGGCGATGCCGACGAGGCGCGCCGGCTGCACACGATGCTGCTGCCGCTGCTGAACTACGAGGCGATGTTCTCGTTCACGATCTACAAGGAGGTGTTGCGCCGCCGCGGGGTGATCGCCTCCGCGAAGACGCGGGTGCCCGGCGCGGGTACGCTCGACGCCGAAAACCACCGCGAGCTGGACCTGCTGCTGCGCGACCTCGAACCCCTGCTGACGGCTACGGCCAGGGCGGCCGCGTCCTGACCACCCTCCCTCGCTGGCCATAGATCCGGTTATGGTCCCCAACTGGTAGACCCGTCCCTCGGTGGGCGGGTTCGCCGTCCCCGCCAGCGTCCGAGTTCCAGCGTCGCCGACACCCCTCCTCTCCGAAGACCAACCCATCTCTCCGGTCTGCACACGCCGTGGGCGGGTTCGCCGTCCCCGCCACCATTCGCCCCCCGGTTTCCAACACCATGCGTGTCATCCCGAGCCGGCAAGGCGCCATGGCGCCGCAGCCGTGTCAAGGGATCCCCCGGATTGCCACGGCGCTGCGCGCCGGGCAATCCGGTCCGTAGCTTCGTCGTCTTCACCGACGTTGCAGGAAACTACAAACGAACATGTACACGGACCGCCTGGGCTCGCCCTGCGGGCGGCGCAGGCGGGGGAGCCCGAACCCCGTCGGCGCTGCCGCGCCTCCCGGGTTCGGGATGACAATCATCGAGTTAGTCCGAGAAATTCAAACATTGGCGATCGCCGCCAGCACCCGCTCCGGCGTGAAGGGCAGGTCTCGCAGCCTCGCGCCGGTGGCGGCGAAGATCGCGTTGCCGACCGCCGCCGGCACCGTGCAGATC
>JAUIGD010000218.1 GCA_030430255.1 Verrucomicrobiia bacterium | reverse complement strand
GCCAGGCGTTGCTCCTCCGCGAACGGCAGGCGTGCTACCATCCCCGCGACCGCCGAGGGGTGAGACTCGGCGAGCGCCAGCGCGATCGCCTGCACCGAGCGGTTCCTCGCGCGCTCGCCCGAGGGCAGGGCGTCGATCATCGCCAGCGCGCTCTCCAGATCGGCGCGGGCGACCCCTTGGATGATCTTCGGGACGAGGCTCGCGGCCTGCACGGGGTCGAGCTTCTCCAAGACAAACCGCAGTGCCAGGTCCGGGTTGTCCTCGAGGCGGAACTGCAGTGCGAGCAGGGCGTCCCGAGTCGCCGCAGGATCGTGCCCGTAGCGGCGCAGCCACTCGTCCCAACCGGCTGTGAGTTCCTCCCAATCCCTCTGCGCCGCGGCGCTCTTCAAACCCTCCAGCAGCCCGTCCCGGTCGACGGGTTGCCATCGGTTGGGCGCGGGCGCCGCGCTCGTCTCCGAGGCGACCGGACCGGCTGCGGGTGGGGGGGCGGCGTCCTGGTTCCGGGTCGCGACCCAGACCGACAAAGCGGCACCGATCACGACTGCGATGGCCAGCGGGAAGCGGCGCTTCTTCCACATGCGACACCTTCGCCCTCGCCCGCGCCGAGGCAAGACATTCAGCGCCCCCTCCACGCCCTTGGCGGCCAGCCTTGGGTCGAGGCCGGCCACCGCGGATTTGGCAGGAAACTTGGCCGGACCTGCCCTAAGCTCCGCCTCCATGCCCGAAACCATCGGCCAGACGGAAACCCAGTTCGCGAGCTTTGACGACGCCCCCCTGGCGCTGCGCGGCGGCGGCTCCCTGCCGCAGTTCACGCTCGCCTATGAGACGTACGGCGAGATGACGCCCGCCCGCGACAACGTCGTCTTGCTCTTCCACGCGCTGAGCGCCAGCCAGCATGCCGCCGGTCACAACCCGGCTGTGCCCGGGTTGGTGGTCGAGTGGGACAGCGACTGCCAGAGCGGCTGGTGGGACGGCTTCATCGGCCCGGGGAAGGCGCTCGACACCGATCGCTTCTGCGTCTTGTGCGTCAATTACCTCGGCGGTTGCTACGGCTCCACGGGACCGGCTTCGACCGACCCCGCGACCGGCGCCCCGTTCGGGTCGCGCTTCCCGAAGATCGCCATCGCCGACATCGTCGATTCGCAGGTGCGGCTG
Organism: Verrucomicrobiia bacterium; assembly: GCA_030430255.1. GTDB lineage: Bacteria > Verrucomicrobiota > Verrucomicrobiia > Verrucomicrobiales > DEV007 > JAUIGD01. The sequence goes on along the minus strand of JAUIGD010000218.1, from coordinate 9,478 downwards.
CTCGACCGGCTCGGCATCGACAAGCTGCACGCCGCGGTCGGCTCCTCGCTCGGCGGCCTCTCGGCGCTCTCTCTGGCCACCCGCTACCCCGACCGGGTCGGCATCGTCGTGCCGCTCGCCAGCGGCGTCACCACCTCCGTCCTGCAACGGATCCACAACCTCGAACAGATCGCCGCCATCGAGGCCGACGGCCACTTCAAAGGCGGCGACTACTACGGTGGCCCGGCGCCCGAACACGGCCTGGCGCTGGCGCGCATGATCGGCCACAAGAGCTTCATCTCGCTCAGCACGCTCGAGGGCCGGGCCAAGCGGATCGTCAGGGACGCCGCCGAGAAGGGCGACTCCTGGTATCAGCTGCGCGAGCCGATCGAATCCTACATGCTGCACCAGGGGCGCAAGTTCGTGCGCCGCTTCGACGCCAACACCTACCTGCGCATCATGGACGCCTGGCAGGGCTTCGACCTCCTCGCCGACGCCGGTTGCGCGACCTACGCCGAACTCTTCTCGCGCTGCCGCGACCAGCGCTACCTGATCTTCACCATCGACTCCGACGTCTGCTTCTACCCCGAGCAGCAGGAGGAGCTGGCGGTCGCGCTCGCGGAGGGCGGCATCAACCCGATGCGCATCACCGTCCACTCCGAGAAGGGCCACGACTCCTTCCTCCTCGAGCCCGAGCTGTTCACGCCACACCTGCACTTCACGCTCGGTTCCTAGCGGAGTGCCGGGGGGATGCGGCGGCCCGACCTCGATACAGCCCATGGACCTGCTCCCCGGCCCCGGCCCCACTTTGGATCTGCGCTCCCTGCGCGAGCGCTTGTCCGCGCTCGCCGCGAAGGGGGTCTACGTCGGCACCTCGTCGTGGAAGTATCCCGGCTGGATCGGCCAGCTCTACGACGAACAGCGTTACCTCTACCGGGGGAAGATCTCCGAAGCCCGCTTCCAACGCACCTGCCTCGAGGAGTACGCCGAGGTATTCCCCACGGTCTGTGTCGACGCGGGGTACTACCAGTTCCCGACCCCGCGCTACGTCGAGGGGCTGGCCAAAGGGGTGCCCGCTGGGTTCCGGTTCAGCTTCAAGGTCACGGAGGAGATCACCGCCGCCAGCTTCATCAACCTCCCCCGCTACGGGCCGCGCGCCGGGCGCGTGAACGACCACTTCCTCGACCCGGCGCTGTTCGCTGGGGCGTTCCTCAAACCGCTGGAGGCGCACCGCGACAAGATCGGCATGTTGATCTTCGAGTTCTCGCGCTTCCGGAGCGACCAGATCGCCAGCGGCGGCGAGTTCGTCGAGCGTCTCGAGGGCTTCCTCGCCGAGCTGCCTGCCGGTTGGAGCTACGGCGTCGAGATCCGCAACAGGACCTTCCTCCACCCCGACTACTTCGCCGCCCTCGCGCGGCACGGCGTCGCCCACGTCTTCAACAACTGGACTAAGATGCCGCCCGTCTCCGAGCAGATCGCCCTCCCCGGGGCCTTCACCGCCGACGGCTTCGGCGCGCGCTTCCTCCTCACCCCCGGACGGGCCTACCAGGAGGCGGTCGATGCTTTCCAGCCCTACCGCGACACCCGGGCCGCCGACCCCGACGCCCGCGCCGCGGGCACCGCGCTCATGTCCCGTGCGCCGAAGGGCAAGAGCTACCTCTACGTCAACAACCGCCTCGAGGGCAACGCGATCAAAACCATCCTCGCCATGATCGACGGGCTGGGGGCGTGAGGCGATCGGAGTGCCGCCGAGGGGGCGGCGCCTCGCGTCGGCGCCCCGCCCCCGCTGAGCGCTGCTTTGCCGTTGCAAGGGGAGCCGGACCGCGTATGGGTCGCGCGCTTTCCCGAACGACGTTCCCAGGCGGCGCCACCCAGCACCCCGCGCATCACCTCTTCCCCGATCGCGCCGCCTCCCCCGTACCCCGTACCCGCGCTCGCCCGGATGGCGCGCCCACCTCACCCGACCCACACACCCATGGCCGCGAAAGGCGCCGCTCCCGCCCAATCCATTGCCCCATCCTTCACCAACGCCCTCGGGCCTGTCTCCGATCTGGAGAGCTACGTGAAGGCCGACTGGTGGCGCCATCTCTTCAACGCGAACTACCTCCGCACCGACGGCGACGTGGTGTCCGACGCCGACATCACCGCACGGGAGGTGGACCGCTTCCTCGCCGCGGCGCCCGCCCTCAATACGGGCTGCCGCGTCTTGGACCTGTGTTGCGGGCAGGGGAGGCACGTCTTGGAACTCGCGCGCCGGGGGTTCGCCGAAGTCAGCGGCCTCGACCGCTCCCCCTACCTCATCCGCCGCGCGCGCGCGACGCGTCGGAAGGAGGGCTTGACCGCCGAGTTCAAGGAGGGCGACGCCCGCCAGCTCCCATACCGCGCGGACTCCTTCGACCTCGTGCTCATCGCCGGCAACAGCTTCGGCTACTTCGAGGCCGCCGAGGACGACATGCAGGTTCTGAACGAGGTCTCCCGCGTGCTCCGCGATGGCGGCGGCATCCTCGTCGACCTCACCGATGGTGACCACATGCGCGGCAGCTTCGAGCCGCGCAGTTGGGAGTGGATCGACCGCAACTACTTCGTCTGCCGCGAGCGCTCGCTCTCGCGCGACGGCCAGCGGCTGGTCTCTCGCGAGGTCATCACCCACGTCCGCAAGGGCGTCATCGCCGACCAGTTCTATGCCGAACGTCTGTACAGCGCGGGGGGCATCCGCTCGATCCTCGCGCACGCTGGGTTCGAGGGCGTCGAGATCGCGGGCGAACTCGCCGGCGAATCCACGCGCGGGCAGGACCTCGGCATGATGGGCCACCGCATGATCGTCACCGGCACCTTGCGGAAACAGAGTCCCGCAGCCCCGGCCCCGGCTGCGGGACGGGTGCGCAAGGTCACCGTGATCATGGGCGACCCGCGACGCGCCGACGCCGTCAAGCCGAGCGGCTCCTTCGACGACGACGATCACGCCACCATCGGCCGCCTGCGCTCCTCCCTCGGAGAGCTGCGCGGCTACGCGTTCGACTACCTCGACGACCACGCCGCGCTCTTCGCCGACGCCGCTGCGCTGCGCGAGCCCGGCGCTTGCGACTTCGTCTTCAACCTCTGCGACGAGGGCTATCAAAACGATGCCACCAAGGAGCTGCACGTCCCCGCGCTGCTGGAGATGCTCGGGGTCCCTTACTCCGGCGGCAACCCGCAGTGCCTCGCCTTCTGCTACGACAAGTCGCTGGTGCGCGGCATCGCCGCCGAGATGGACATCCCCGTGCCCGCCGCCTACTTGATCGGCCCAGCTGACACGACGCACTTCCTCGTCGACCTGCCGTTCCCGGTGATCGTCAAGCCGAACTTCGGCGACTCCTCGTTCGGCATCACCGCCGACAACGTCTGCCGCGACCTCGGCCAACTGGAGGCCGCCATCCACCGTACGCGCGAGACCGCCGGCTACGCGCGCCCCATCCTCGTCGAGGAGCTGCTCACCGGCCTCGACATCACCGTAGGCATCATCGGCAACCCGCCCGGCGACGCCGTCGAGCTGCCGATCATCGCGGAGGACTACTCGGCGCTGCCGGAGGGCCTGCCGCACATCTGTGGCTATGAGGCAAAATGGGATCCCGCCTCGCCCTATTGGGGCATCCGCTCCGTGCCCGCCGACCTGCCCGAGGCGACCGAGCAGTTCCTCCGCGCGAGCTGCGCCAAGCTGTTCGAGCGCCTCGGCTGCCGCGACTACGCGCGCTTCGACTGGCGCCTCGACAAGAACGGCACGCCGCGCCTGCTGGAGGCGAACCCGAACCCCGGCTGGTGCTGGGACGGCCACCTCGCCAAAGCAGCCGCCCACGCCGGCCACGGCTACCCGGCGATGCTCGGCCTCATCCTCGCCGCCGCCGCCGAACGCATCGAGACCGAAGCCCAGCGGCGCGCGCACTGAGCGCCGAGCTCGGTTGCCTGGAAGTCACTCGAGCAGGCTGTTTTGGTAGTGGGCTAATCCGGATCGATCACCAAGCTCCGGGCTGCGGCTTGCCCTCGTTGATGCTGAGGGTGTCGGCGTTGGGATCGGCTCGGGCAGGGTTAAGTGGAACCCCTTATCGCGCTGTTCGCACAAAGATCTCGTCAAAGAATGCCCTGAGGGTCTCGTCACCGGCACGAGCGGCGGCAGCCTTCCGCGCACCGTCCAGGACGTGTCGATACTTTTCACTCAGCACCCCGTTACTGTAGCCTCGCGCCCCGCTGGGGAAACAGGGTGTCGCGGCCGCGCTTCTCAGAGCCCCCTTATTCCCCATCGCGGACCACCGGCCAGCCCGCGTTGTCCCATGTCAGCGGCAGCATCCTGGCGCGCGAGCGGCCGCGGTTGTCGCCGTCGTAGAAATGGTGGACCAGATACTCGCCTCCCTCCCGCCTGAGGATCGATGCGTGGCCTGGTCCGATGTAGCGACCGTGGGATTCGAGGATCAACGTTCCGCCGCCCTCGCGCAGGTCCCTGCCATCGCGGTCGCGGAAGGGGCCGGTCGGTTTGTCGGAGCGGCCGACACGGATCTCGTAGGTCGATTCCGTACCGCGGCAGCAGCGGCCCCAGTTCACGAACAAGACATAGCCGCCGTCGGGCGCGCGGGTCAGGAAAGGCGCTTCGATCTCCGGCGCGTAGGCGAGCTGGGTCGGCGCCCTTCCTGGATGGCGGCGCAGGCCGGTCTCGGGGTCGAGCTCGACGATGAAGATGCCGTCCCAGAACGACCCGAACGTCATGTAGAGGCGGCCGTCTTGGTCGAGGAAGATCGCGGGATCGATCGCGTTGAACCGGTCGCCGCGGGAAGAGGTGATGATGGCGCCCTCGTCGTTCCAACCCCACTCCGGCGATTCGGGGTCGAGGGTCTTGCCCGTCGCGAGGCCGATGGCGGAAGTGTTCTTGCCGAAGGTCGAGACCGAGTAGTAGACGAGATAGCGCCCCGCGAGCTGGATCACGTCCGGTGCCCACAGGTGGCCACGGTTGTCGGGGACCTTCTCCCCGTGCCAAGCCGGGAGCCCGTCGCGCTCGAAGAGGCGCGCCTCGGGCAGCCAGCGCCCGTCAGCTTGCTCGCGCATCAGCGAGATCCCGCCGCCGGTCGCGAAAAACCGATAGGCGCCGTCCTGCTCGAGGACCGTCGACGGGTCGTGCACCTTCTCCGGGTCAGGTCGCCGCTGGGCCCCTGCCGTTTGGGTGGCGAACGGGAGGCAGGCCAGCGCTGCGAGGGCGGTTCGGAAAACGATCATGGGTGCGGAAGTCGTCCAGGCACCCATGATGCCTCCGCGGAGCCCGGATGCAATCCCGCGATGGGGGGGCGGCGCCCGGCGGTCCGACGAATCCGAGCCAAAGGGGAGATTGGAGGTGGCGCGCGGTGGCGCGCGACCTCATCCTCCGCGGATGAACTCGGCCGCAGCACGCATTCACCCGCGATTTATCCTCACCGCGCTCGGCATCGCGGCGGCGGCCGCAACCGCAACCGCCGGTGACCGTCCGCCCATCCCGCGCCTCGACGGGCCCTGGGTCCAACTGGTCGGCCGCCCAGCGCTGGAGAGGTGGGCGACCGACGAGGTCGAGCCCGTCGATTTCGACGCCTTCCTTGCGGGCGACGGCCGCTGGTATCTGATCTCCTGCATCCGCAACACCGCGCACCCCGGCGCGAAGCGGCTGCTGTACCGTTGGTCCAGCCCGGAGCTCACCAGGGAGGGGTGGGACCCCGAAGGCATCTTCCTGTCATCGAAGCCGGAGTGGGATCACGCTGAGGGGCGGGTACAGGCCCCGTTCCACGTGACGGACGCCGGCCGGCACTATCTCTTCTACAACAGCAGGGGCGCGCACCTCATGAGCAGCGGGGATGGGGTCCGGTTCGAATCTTTCGGCGAGCGCGCCGTCTTCCGCATGGGCCGCGACGTCTGCGTGTTGGACGACCGCGAGGCCTCCGGCCGTTGGATCGCCTACTACACCTCCCCCGAACCGGGGGTCAACCCGGCGACGCGTGACCACACCATCCGCGCCCGCACGGCGGAGCGGCTCGAGGGGCCGTGGAGCGAGGAGGCCACTGAGATCCCACCGCTGACTCCTCCGCCGGACGGCTACCCATTTGTCTACGCGGAGAGCCCTCTGGTGGTGAAACGCGGCGGGAGCTACTACCGCTTTGAACAGCTGCACGTCTACCGGTCGGACGACCCGCTCAAATGGGACGGGCCGCCGGTCGCGAACCTCGCCCCCCGTGACCCCCTGAAGCGCTTGGCCCCCGAGATCGTCACCCGCGAGGGGCGCGACTACCTCCTCGCCTACCAGTGGCGCGGCCGCGACGAGCGCGGGATCTTTCTCGCACCGCTCCGCTGGGAGTAGCCGCCCGCCCGGCCCGCGGACGGTTCCCGCGACGTAGCATTTGACGTCGCCGCGCCCCGGCCGCTTGCTTCGCGATGCATTGGAGACTTTGGGCCGGGGCGCTCGCCCTCCTGCCGGGCGCCGCGCCGGTGATCGCGGGGGTCGAGCAGTGGACCCCCCGCGACCGCGGCGAGAAGATGTTCGATGCGCAGACGCTGGTGCGCACGTTCCGGCTCGCCGAGCTGGACGGGATCGATGCGGGATCCCGGGTCGAGGTCGCCCCTGCAGAACGGCGGCCGCGCACCGGCTACCAGCTCACCGGCGAGAGGGGCGACCCGGTAGCGGCGGTGCGCATGGCGGTCGGCGATGCCCCGCTCGAACTCGATCTCGGCGAGCTCGAGACGGGGATGTATGTCGTGCGCGTGATCGCCATGGCGGCGACGGAGGACATCCAGAAGCACCGCAAACCGATCAACCTCCTGTTCGAGGTGGACGACCAGCCCGGAGGGGAGGCCTCGCGCTACCGGCAGCGGATCGCCTACTGGGATGAGTTCTACTGCGTTCAGGAGATCTACATCAATGTGGAGGAGCACCGGGGCTACCGCGGTGAACTGGCCGTCGACCGCGGCTCGGAAGCCCCGCTCTTCGTCCACTCCGTCGAACTCCACGACGTGCTGGCCGGGCTCGCCGGGCGCGCCGGGAAGAGGGAGTTCGGGCTCTTCAGCGAAGCCGGGCGCACCGCCCTGCGCCGATCGGTCGACCGCGATGCGGTGCGCGCCGAGGTCGATGCGGTGGTCGGCTTGGACGGCTGGTTGAGATCGGTGGGTGACGAACTCACGCCGGGGGAGCGCTCGGCCCGCGACGATCTGCTGTGGGCGGCGATCCCCGATCTCAACTTCCAATTCGTCGCCGACTACGAGGAATCGTTCTTCATCCGCAACATGCGCGCCGGGGCGGCCAGCGTGGCCGAGTTCGAGAGCGAGCACGGGAAGTGGGAGGTCGCCCGTGCGGCCTGGCGCGCGCCGGCGTTCTTCACCAATGAGAAACTCCAGCTGCGCTACCCGCTGGCCGATCTCACCGCGGGCGGGCCCCTGCCCACACCCTATCCGATCCGCGACCCGCTGGGGGGATACTGGCCCGCGGGTGATGGCACCGACCGGCCGTGTCACTACATGCCGCTACAGGTCGCCGCCGGCACCTGGTGGGCGCGCGTCCGCGAGCCCCTCGCCCCCTACCACGGCGGCAACGTCTCCAAACGCCTGCCCTACCTCTACCACGCGCTGGGCGACCACCGCGCGGCGCGCGACGCGGCGTTGATGCTCAGCAAATGGGCGTACCTCTACCCTTCGTTCACCGAGAACCAGATGCTCGGCTACGCGATGGAATCGCCGGCCACCGAGTACGATTGGGACCTGCGCCTGAAGCGCAACCGCTTCGGCTACCTGCGCCCGATCTCCCACATGCGCGGCCTCGTCCACTCCTACGAGCAGCTGTTCGACTTCATCCGGGGCAACGACGAACTCGCCCGCGCGGTCGGGCGCTACATCCCGACGATCCGGACCGAGGCCGACCTGCGGCGCATGATCGAGACCCGCCTCCTCCAGTACGCCGCCAAGCAGATCATGCGTTTCCAGCGCTGGGACGACAAGGGCACGCCCAGCTACCTGATGGAGGTCAGCGCGGTGCAGCAGGACCCGGAGATCACCCGCCCGTGGATGGACTACCTCTGGCGCGAGACCTACGTCTACCCCTACCCGAAGGCCGGCCTGCCGGACTACGTGTCGACCACCACCCAACGCGACGGTACCACCAGCATCGGCTCGGTCTTCTACACCAGCTCCGGTTCACCGTTCCGCAAGCTGGCGGAGATCTCGCGCCGCTACGTGCTCAACGGGGGCGACCCGAAGTTCGACCTCTCCGACCTCCGACTCTACCGCGAGATCGTCGACGGCTGCTTCTTCCCGCTCGACTCGCGCGTCGCCGGGGGTTACCCGCTGACCATCGGCGACGTCGGGTCGCCCTCGCGCCCTCGCGACCTGCACGCGCTCGCGGCCTACGAGGACGGCTTCCGCAAGGCGTGGGAGTGGACCGGCGACGGCCGCGCCGCTTGGATCCTCGCCAACTACTACGGGCGAGGGGCCGAGGGCGACGCGGGATGGGCGGCGGTGGAGGAGGCCGCCGCTCTACAGGGGCGCGACCCGTTCCTCTCGCAGGAATCGCGCGTGCTGGCGAACTGGGCCGGCATCCTCGAGTCGGGCCAGGGGTCCGACGACTACCGTGACAAACGCACCGCCATCCTGCGGGTCGGCACCGGACACGGCCACGCGCACGCGGACACCCTCGACCTGCAGGTGATGGCGCACGGCGTGCGGATGCTAGGGGACGTCGGCTGGCGCGGGGCGTACGCGATGCCGATGCCGAACACGACCCGCGTCCACAACCGGATCGAGGTCAACGGCAAGGAGCACCCGCGCCGCGGCGGCCTGTGGCACGGGCACGCCTGGATCGACACCTTCAAGCCGCTCCCCGGAGGACAGTACATGCACGGCTCCACCGTGCCGCCGGACGGCGCGCACTGGAAGTCGGCGGGCGAGCCGCTGGCCGACTCCTACACCCGCGCCGTCGCGCTGATCGACGTCGATGGCCAAAACAGCTACGTGTTCGATGTGCAACGGATGCTCGGCGGCTACTGGCACACCTTCTGTTTCCACGGCGCGATCTCCGACGGCTTCTCGGTGAACTTGGATGACCGCGAGCCGGTCGGCCCGGGCGGGGGCGAGGACGAGAGCGCCGAGCAGCGCTACCTGACCAAGTTCCTCGACGGCGAGGGATTGAAATATCGGGGCACGAGCACGGACCAGCTGGTCGCGACCTGGCGGCTGCGGCGGGGCACCGAGAAGATCAGCGCCCTCCGCCCCCACACCGGCGAACCGGTCACGCTGCAGCAGCGCAACGCCGAGCAGCGCATGCTCGGCAACGACTACGACCCCGGTGCGCCGCGGAAATTCACCCGCCTGCACCTGCTCGGCCACAGCGGCGAGACCGGCATGGTCGGCTACCTCAGCCCCGACGGCAAGAACCGCCAGGACACCTGGCCGTTCTTCATGCTGTCGAAAAAGAACGAGGAGCCGGCCGATTCGATCTACACGTCGATCGTCGAACCGTTCGCGGGCGAGG
>JAUIGD010000217.1 GCA_030430255.1 Verrucomicrobiia bacterium | reverse complement strand
ATCGACCTTGACGCTCGCTCCGCCGGCCACCTGCACCGTCTCGCTGTGCGTCTGGTCACCCAAGGTGAACGTGACTTGGTAGGAGCCATCGCCGGGAACGGGGACCGCGTAGCCACCCGACGGCGCGGTGTGGGCGATGTGGGCCGCCCCCGCGACCTCGACCAACACCCCCCCGACCCCCTCGCCGATGTCATAGAACGCATCGCTATCGAGGTCGTGGTGCACCACTCCGGTCACGAACACGTTCTGCGTCGTGCGGTAGCCGAAATCTTGCGTGAGGAATTTGGGGCCATAGTCGCCATTGCTCCCCGCCACCAACCCGATCCCGACCTCGACGACCTCATCGCTGTGAATCGCCGCGCGGTGGGGCCGCCCGCTCTGCATGTTGCCCGGGCCGTCGCCCCAATCGATCTCGAAGGCGGCGTGGCCGTGCTCGGCGGTTTCAGCGTACGAATACACGTTCTCCTCGACGGAGGTCCAGTCGGAGTAGCCTTGGAACGTCGCCCTCTGCCCCACATTCGCGTGCGGGACAGGTGCCGACGCCGAGCTGGTGTGCCCCTGGAAGCCGACCGCGAGCATGTCCGCGGAATGCCCCTCGGCCGCCGCGTTCAGAGCCGCGTTGAACGCCAGCGGCGGGCGGGCGGGCAGCGCGTTGAACTCGTTCTTCAGCGTGGTCTCGTTCACCGGCCAATAGAGCACCTCGCTGACCACCCCGGGATCCGGGAGGTCTGCCAACCGCTGCCCCTCGGCCTCCGGGTTCGCCCGCGCACGGTTGATCAGTTCGAGGTAAAGCTGCTCCTCCGCGCTGGGATCGCCGATCGAATACTCCGGAAGCTGCGCCGATACGGGGAGGCAGACGGCAGCCAACAACGCCACCGCCATGGGAATCCGCAACGGCCGAGTGACGAGACGCCCGGGAACAGCGAGCTCGACGAGGCGCGAGCAAGAAAGGGGGGAGGGGGAGAACAAAACTATGAAAATTATTACAAAAATAGTTATTTTGTTTTAAATCAAGCTCAATTTCCCCGCTTTTAATAAATTTTTGTTAAATTTCGGCGCGCTCCGACATTGATCTTCCACCCCCACGTTTCGTCGAAATTTCTCTCCTTCCGAACCGTGAAACACAGCCCTCCTGAGCGCCGAATCGTCGGCGCTGCCCTCCTCTTCGGCACGCTCCTCCTCTGTGGGCTCGGCCTTGTCCAGATCCTCTCCCGGACGGGGGTCGCCTTCCGCTCATCCGAGGACGACGTCGGCGCATTGGTTTCAGCGTTGGCTTCGCACGCGGCGGCGGACGCCGGAGGGGTTCCCTCCACCGAGCCCTCCCCGGGCGATCCAGAGCCCCCACCGGAGGAGACGGACACGCTGCGCAAAGCCGACGCGAAACTGGCCGAGGCCGACCCGAAGCCGGAGCCTGCCGCAGCGGGGCCCGCCGCGGCGGACGGAAGCGGCAGGGGGGCGTCGGCCGCGAAGGCACCGAAGATCGCCGCTCCGAAATCCCCCCCCACATCGGGCGCCAAACCGAACCCCGACCAGCACCTCCGCTCGATCCTCAACGACGCGACCTGGCTCGCCCTTGAAACCGAAGCCCCGGTCGAGAACCTCGTCGAGATCGCCAGCTTCCAACGCCGCGCCGCCGACCCGGTCGGCTCGGCCCAATCGCTCGACCTCGCCGCCCAGAGCGCCCTGGCCGCGCCCGACCCCGAGTCCTCCGCCTCGGAGCTGGCGACCGTCGCCAAAACCAACGCCCAGCTCGGGCGCTTCGATGACGCCCTCGCCCTCAGCGCATCGATCCGCGACCCGCGCTGGCAGTCCGACGCGCTCGCCACGCTCAGCAAAGAGAAGGCCGCCAGCGGCTGGATCGACGAAGCGCAGCGCATCGCCGGTGAAATCAAAGTGGCGCCCGCCCGCGAGGATGCCGTCTCGGCGATCGCGATCTCGCAGGCGCTGAACAACGACCTCGAAGGCGCACGCACGACCATCCTCCGCCTGCCTGCCCCCGATTCCTCCTCGCGCGCCCTGCAGCGGGTGAGCGTCGCCCTGGCGAAAAAGGGCGACATCGTCGGCGCCGAGCATGCTGCCGGGTTCATCCGCACCCCCACGGCCAAAGACTTCGCCCTGCGCGAGATCGCCACCCGCTACGCAACCGCCGGCCAGTTCGGCAATGCGCGCCGCGTCAGCCGCATGATCCTCGACCCCTCGCAGCGCAGCCGCGCCCTCTTCTCGCTGGCGGACCAGCTCGCGCGCCACGACCAACCGCTCGAGGCCCGCCGCACCGCCGCCCTCATCCCAGACACCGACCTGGGTCAGGCGACCCTCCAACGCATCGCCACCCGTCAGGCGGAAACCGGCGATCTCCGTGGCGCCAAATGGACTTCGCGGCTGCTCGCCAATCCGGGCGATCGCTCGGACACCCTCGCCGCCATCGCGGCGACCCAAGCCCGCACCCACGACGACCCGAAAGGCGCCGTCGACACCGCCGCCCTCATTCCCGAGCCGACCGTCAAAGACAACGCGCTCGCCACCGTCGCGCGCACGCTCGCCCAACGCGGCAATATCGAGGGCAGTTCGGACACGCTGTCGCTGATCGCCGCCCCGGAGCAGCGCACCGCCGCCCTCACCGACCTCGCCCGCGCCCACCTGCGGGAGGGCGACGCCGACAGCGCCCGCGACGCCCTGTTCGAAGCCTCCCAATCCGCGTGGTGGATCGCCCCCCCAGCCCGCCGCGACGCGAGCTTAGCCAAGATCGCCGCCGCCCAGGCCGAAGCCGCGGACCTCTTCCTCGCCTTCGACACCGCAGCGAGGATCCCGACGCCGCAGCAGCAGAACACCGCCTTCCGCTCGATCGCCGCCACCCAAGCGCAAAGCGGCGACCTCGAGGGCGCCATCACCACCGCTCACAAGATCCAAGACCCGCTGCGCCAACGCGACGCCGTCGGCGACATCATCGACGCCCTCGCCCGTTCGACCCCGCTGGCGCAAGCGCGGTGGCGCATCGAGACCCTGCCCGGCGTCGAGGAAAAAGTCCGCTTCGTATTGGCGATGAGCGCCCGCCACCTCGGCAAAAACCGCCGATCGTAGAGCCGGCTGGGCAGGATCGATCACCACCTCCGCAGGCGCGGCGCCGCCTATCGTTGATGCTGAGATAGTCGGCGGCCAGGATAGGCGCAGCGGCCCGGTGGACACCCTGCCCAAGCCGCTCCCAACGCCAACGCCCTCAGCGTCAACGAGGGAAAGCCGCATCCCGGAGCTTGGTGATCGATCCGGGCTAGCTCTCGACCACTTCCGTCACCCGGTTCGCGGCATCGACGAACGCCACGCGCGCCGGAATCGGGCGATCGGTGAGTTCGAAGCCGATGATGATCACCAGTTCACCTTCCTTGATCAGCCGAGCGGCGGCACCGTTGATACAGATCACCCCCGAACCGCGCTCACCCCGCAAAGTATACGTTTCCAACCGCGCACCGCTGTCGACGCTGACCACCAACACCTTCTCGTGCGGCCAAAGCCCCACGGCCTCAAGCAGGTCCTCGTCGATGGTGATGCTCCCCACATAGTCAGGGTTCGCCTCGGTCACCGTGGCTCGGTGAATCTTGGAGCGCAGCACAGAACGCATTGAAAATCAAAGTTTTACCCCCGGTAAATCGGTCGCCGAGAGGGCGCGGGGGAGCGCCGAAATTACGGACGGTGGCCGCGAAATCAACCGCCCATTCCCCCGCCCCGCCCCCTCGTTCGCGCGGGCTCGCCCCTCCCGCCCACCGCTCGGCAGCCATGCATCCAGTCGCCCCGCCCGCGGAAGCGGTGATCCATCCGAGCTAAACGAAAATTCATCTACCAAAGTCGCGCTTTTTTCTTCCGCATCGGTGCCGACCCGATATAATGGCCCCCCCTCGATGCCTCCGACCCGATCGACTCAGCACTCCGATCGCCGGTTAGGGTGGACCTTCGCGGTCACCCTACTGTGCGTTATCCTCGCCTCTCTCCCCGCCGCGCGTGCGCAGGCGGGCGACCCCGGTGGCGAGTATCTGAACGCCTATCTCCTCGCCGACGAGGGCGACAAACTCTTGCAGGCTGGCAAATACGCCGAAGCCCATCGGAAGCTCAAGGACGCGGCCGACATCCTCGGCGGCATCGCCGCAGCCTACCCCACGTGGCGTCAAGACGTGCTCGATTATCGCCGCCGTGAGGTCAACAAGTCATTGGCTACCTGCACCGCCCACCTTGGCCGGGGAGCAACCACCGGCGAAACCAAGGGCTACGGCCCCGACTCCATCGGCGGTGGCGGTAGCCTTCCCCAGCCTCGCCCTTACGACCCACGCGCGGTTCAAGAACAGCGCGAAACGGAACAACAACGTCGGAACGAAGCCCTCCTCGCCCAGCTCCGTGACACCCAATCCGAACTCGAGGCCACCAAGCTCGACCTCAGCCGCGCCCGGACGGCGCAGGAAACCCTCGCCCACCAGTTGCGCAGCGCCCTCGAACAGGCGGCCGCCAACCAGGCGGCGCCAGAGGAGATGCGCCACCTCGAAGGCGAAATCAAACGCCTCACAAACGAACTGGCCATCGCCAATGACGCCCTCTCGGCGGCCAACGAGCGCAACGACACGCTCGCCGCGCAGCTCCAGCAGGCCAATGACGCCATCGCTTCGTTGGAAACCGAGCGCCAGGAACTCAAGAAGGAGCGTGCCCAGATCGACGCGCTCCTCGCCAGCGCCGACGAAGGTGACATCAAGGCCCTGCTCATCGAGAATCAGAAACTCAAAGAGGAACTGACCGCCGCCCGCGACGAGGCGAAGAAGCTCGCCGCCGACAAGGAACGCGACACCGCAAAGATCGCCAGCCTCCAGGAGCGCCTCGCCCACGTCGAGGGACGCCTCGCCGAACTCCAAGCTGAGAACGAGGAGTATCAACAGCAGATCGCCAACCTCTCGAACAAGCTGCGGCGCACCGAATCGAGCCTCCGCGACGCCCTCTCCGGGCCCGACGGCCAGTCGCGTGCCGCCCAAGCCGCACTGGAGGAGAACGAGACCTTGCGCGCCATCGTCTCCAAACAGCTCGAACGCCAAGCGTGGCGCCAGGGCGTCAAAGAGATCGTCCTCGAACAGCTCGCCCAGACCGGCAACAGCTCGCGGGAGCTGATGGAACTGATCGAAAACCTCTCCGACGGCGGCGCCATCGTCGCCGCCGAGGAGCGCGAGCTGCTGCGCGACTCAATGCTCAACCCTCTGGAGAAGAGCGACGGGCGGCTCGTCGGCGCCGAGGGCACCCCTCCGCAGTACCCAGAACTGCTCGGCCACAATGACGGCACGCGCAGCGAACTCGGCCTCAATCAAAACCTCACCGAGTTCGCCGCCGCCCTGTATCAAGATTTCCTGCTCGGCAACCACGAGAAGGTCGCCAACGGCTATCGCTACATCCTCGACGTCGCGCCCGACAACCTCTACGCCCTGCGCAACCTCGGGATCGTCCTGATGCGCACCGGCGAGATCGCCGAGGCCGAGTCGTGCTTCCGCCGCGCCCTCGCCGCCGACTCGGCCGACGGCTACTCGCACTTCCTGCTGGGGGTCCTCCACTACCGCACCGGCGACCGCGAAGAAGCCCTCGCCGACATGGAGCGCGGCCTCCAAGTCGCCCCAGACAACGCCAAAGCCCACCACTACATCGGCGCGCTCTGCGTCTTCGATGACCGGGAGCGCGCTTTCGAAGCGTTCCAGCGCACCGTCGAACTCGACCCCACCTTCGGCGACGCCTACTTTAACCTCGCTTACCTCTGCGCCACCGAGCAACCACCGCGGCTCAACGAGGCGCGCGATTACTACACCCTCGCGCAGAAGAACGGCAGCCCCGCCGATCCCGCCATGGATCGAACCTTGGGCTCGTAGGGAGCCAGCGTGCCGCCCATGCAGCGGCAGGCTCCCCTCACCCAGCCGCTTCGCCGCTCCCCGCCGCGCCTACTCAGCCTCAACGATTGGCAGCCCCCTCGCCTGCGGAGGTGGTGATCGGTCCGGGCCAGCCCGAAACGCAGAATTCCCTTGCCGCCGCGCCCGGGCGAGAATTACCTTGCGCGCCCATTTGCCCGCCTTGCTAGGGGCTCCCATCTGACCACCACACAACGCCCTCTCCCATGCTCCACTTAATGCGCAAACACCAGTACGGCATGATGCTCGTACTCGCCGTGGTGATCATCATCGCCTTCGCCTTCCTCTACAACCCTCAGGTCGTCAACCGCACCGACAGCGGGATCAAGATGTTCAAGGCCGGTGGCAAAACGTTCACCCTGGCCGACGTCCGCAAATTGGACCGCTCGTTCGCCCTGCTCAGCGATTTCCGCAACAGCCCGGTCGCGCTCGACTTCGCCTCCGACTTCGTCCGCCCGCTCACGCAAAACGCCATCACGCCGGGTGCGCCCGGCGTGGCCGAGGCCTTCGTCTACAACCTGGCGATGTTCCGCCTCAAGGCGGATCAGCTCGGGGTGGACGCTTCCCAGGAAGAAATCGAGAAAGCGGTGACCAAGTTCGCCTCGTTCCAGACCGGGGGCGCCTTCGACCGCGCCAAGTATGACAACTTCACCGCCGGCGTCCTCCCCCGCTACAACCTCGAAGAAGCGGAGTTCCTCCATCTCGTCCGCGACAAGATCCGGCTCTCGAAGTGGCGGGCCCTGCTCGAGACGGGTGCGACGGTCTCGGACGTCGAGGTCGATGCCGAATTCCGCGCCCAGAACGAGAAGGCGGTCGCCTACGTCCTCTCCTATCCCTACGAGAAAGCCGTCGAAGGGATCGAGGTCACCGACGAAGACGTCGAGGCCACCTACAACGAACAGATCCAGCAGACCGGCACCCTGATGACCGACGCCAAGCGCTCGGTGGAGTGGGTGTTCTTCAAAGACCCGACCTATCGCGATCCCGCCCTGCTCGAAAGCAGCATCCCGACCCCGGGCGCCCCCAACTTCCCCATCCCTTCGCCGTCGGGATCCCCGACGCCCATCCCGCCCACCGGCAACCCCAGTCTGCCACCCATTCCCTCACCGGCCGACTTGGATTCCGACGCCACGGATGCCCCACTGGACGGGATCAGCCTCCTCGGGGACGACGCCCCCGACTCGCCGGATGCGACCGACGCCGATGCGACCGATGCGACCGATGCGACCGATGCGACCGACGCGCCGGATGCGACCGATGCGCCGGATGCGACCGACGCCGACGCGGCCGACGGGTCGGACGCCGAGGCGACTTCCGATTCGGAAGCTTCGGCGGACGGCGAAGCACTCGATTCCGGCGGCGATGCCTGCCAAGGGCCTGACGACACCACCATCGTGGAGGACGAAGCCGGCCCCACCGAAGACGAGATTGCGGTGGAGACCACGGCGACGGTGACGGGTGAAGAGGCCGAGGCCTCCGACCCGTCCACCCCGACCGATGCCCCGGAGCCGACCGAACCCGAGGCGGCGAGCGTCGAGCCCGCAGCAGCGGTGACCGAGATCGCGCCCGAGCCCGGCACCACCGCCGAAGCCCAGCCCGCCACCGAACCGGCCCCTGTGGTGCCCGAACCTCCGGCACCGCTGACGCCCGAAGAGAAACGCGAACTGAAGAAGAAGTACGGCGAGGTGATCGAAGGCTTCCTGAACGAAGTCCGCGCCGACGGCGCTGATTTCTCCGCCATTGCGGATCGCTACGTGAAAGAGAGCGAAGCCAACGGCGTCGAGGCCGAGTACCACAAGACGGAGGAGCTGTTCACCCAGGAGGACGCCCCCGCCGCCTTCGACGGCGAATTCGCCATCCTCGGCCAGATCTTCGCACAAGACCCTGACCAACCCCTCATATCGCCGCCGCCGATCAACGCCGAGCGTTCCGGCTACTGGGTGATCCGCCTCGTCGCCGCCGAAGAGCCGCGCCGCCTCACGCTCGAAGAAGCGGGCGACACCATCCGCGACACCTTGACCAAAGACCGCGCTCTCGAGGCCATGGACACCACCCTGACCGAAGCGAAGGAGCAACTCGCCGCCAAGGCGAAGGACGGCGCCTCCTTCGAGGAAGCGGCCGAAGCGATGGGCTACACCGTGGAACGCCTCGACCTCCGCAGCGCTTCTGCCGCCAACACCGAACTCGACCTCGCCAGCGTCCGCGAAGCGATCAGCGGCACCTTCACCGGGCAGATCAGCGACCCCTACGTCAAGCCCGGCGACATCGAGAAGGGCGCGCTCCTCGTCTACGTCGCCCAACGCTCCCTCCCCGAGGAGAGCGACGCCAGCGCCGAGAGCAAGAAAGACAACATCCGCTCCATGCGCCTCGGCGGCAGCGGCTTCGGCTCCGGCGTCAAAGACCAACTCCTCAACGCTTGGCTCCAGCAGCTCCGCAACGAGGCCGCGCCCGAGCCTCCCATCCTCCCCGACTTCTTCCGGCAGCGCTGAGCCGCCTCCCCGCCGGGCGCGCCCAAGAGGCGCCGCCGCGCATGCCCACCCCGGAACAACTCTACGACGACGCGAGCGCCGACCTCGCGGTCGGGGATCTGGATTCCGCCGCCGCCAAGTATCGCGAAGCCGTCGAGATCGACCCCGCCTACTTCGACGGCTGGCATGCGCTCGGCATGGCGCTGTCCAAACTGGGCGAATTGAAACCCGCCATCGGCGCCGCGCTCATGGCCACCGAACTCCGCCCCAACGACCAGCTCGCCTGGACCGCGCTCTCACAGATGTACATGAAAGACGGCCAGATCAAAGAAGCCGAACTCGCCAAATCGAACGCCGCCGTCCTCGGGCTCGGCGGCAAGGTGAGGAAAGACTGACCGCACCCCCGCACGCCAATGCGCCGCCTCCTCGTCACCAGCGCCCTCCCCTACGCCAATGGCCCGATCCACCTTGGCCATATGGTGGAATACATCCAGACCGACATCTGGGTGCGGTTCCAGAAACTCTCCGGCCACCGCGCGATCTATATCTGCGCCGACGACACCCACGGCACCGCCATCATGCTCCGCGCCCAGAACGAAGGGCGGACCGAGAAGGACCTCATCGCCGAGATGGCGGGGCTGCACCAGAAAGACTTCGCCGGCTTCGGCGTCGAGTTCGATCACTACGGCAGCACCGACAGCGATGCGTCGCGCGCCGTCTGCGAGGAGATTTGGACCGCCCTCCGCGACGCCGACCTCATCGTCGAAGAGGAGGTCGAACAACTCTACGACGCCGAGAAGGGCATGTTCCTCGCCGACCGGATGGTACGCGGAACGTGCCCCCATTGCGGCACGGCGGATCAACCCGGCGACAACTGCTCGAAGTGCGGCGAAACCTATTCGCCCCGCGATCTAAAGTATCCGATCAGCTCGCTCTCGGGTTCCGTGCCCGAGGTCCGCACCGCCAAGCACCTATTCGTCCGCATCGAGAAGCTGCACGCCTTCCTCGACGAATGGACCCAGAGCGGGGCGTTGCCGCCCGAGAGCGCCAACTACCTGAAGGGTTACTTCCTGGACAAGCCCCTCAAGGATTGGGACATCTCGCGCCCCGCGCCCTACTTCGGCTTCGAGATCCCCGACCGCCCCGGCAACTACTGGTACGTCTGGTACGACGCGCCGATCGGCTACATCGGCAGCAGCCGCGAGTGGGCGGCGCGCGAGGGCGAGGACTTCGACGCCTGGTGGCGCCCCGACGGCGGCGCCGAGATCCACCACTTCATCGGCAAGGACATCCAGTACTTCCACACCCTCTTCTGGCCGGCCATGCTGAAGACCGCCGGCTTCGCCCTGCCGACCAAGGTCCACATCCACGGCTTCCTCACCGTCGATGGCGAGAAGATGGCGAAGAGCAAAGGCACCTTCATCAAGGCTTCCACCTACCTCGAACACCTCGACCCGGGAGCCCTGCGCTACTACTACGCCAGCCGGCTCTCGAGCAAGGTCGAAGACATCGACCTGAACCTCGACGACTTCGTCGCCAAGGTGAACACCGACCTCGTCGGCAAGGTGGTCAACCTCGCCAGCCGCAGCGCGAAGTTCGTCAAGGACAGCGGCCTCTCCGCAGCCTACCCGGACGACGGGGGCCTGTTCCGTGAAGCCGCAGCCGAGGGCGAGGCGATCGCCGCCGCCTACGAGGCGGGCGACTACTCGCACGCCATGCGCCGGATCCTCGACCTCGCCGACAAGGCCAACCCCTTCGTCGAGAACGCCGCCCCCTGGACGCTGGCCAAGGACCCCGCCAAGGCCGCCGAACTCCAGGACGTCTGCACCGTCGCCCTCAATCTGTTCCGCCAACTCGCCATCTACCTCGCCCCGGTCCTGCCGGAGCTCGCGGTCAAAACCGGCGACCTCTTGAACGACCCGATCACCGCGTGGTCGCAGGCTTCGGAACCCCTCGTCGGCACGCCCGTGAAGCCCTTCAAACACATGATGGGACGCGTCGACCCCAAGAAGATCGCCGCCATGACCGAGCAGAGCAAAGACGAGTCCGCCGCCGAGCAAGCCCTCGCCGCCACGCCTGCGGCCGGGGCCACGCCGACCTTCGCTGACGGGCCGGAGGCGCTCGAGGCCGAGCCGCTGTCGGGCGAGATCACCTTCGACGACTTCGCCAAAGTCGATCTGTGCGTCGCGCGGGTGGTCGAGGCCGAAGAGGTGCCGGATGCGCGCAAGCTGCTCCGCCTCACGCTCTCGCTGGGCGGCGACGAGCGCCGCACCGTCTTCGCCGGCATCAAGGCCGCTTACGACCCGG
>JAUIGD010000643.1 GCA_030430255.1 Verrucomicrobiia bacterium | reverse complement strand
AAGTCCGGCTACCAGACCGCGCTGGTCGGCAAGTGGCACCTCGCCAGCGACCCGACCGGCTTCGACTACTGGGAGATCCTCCCCGGCCAGGGCAGCTACAACAACCCCGACCTGATCCAGCAGGGGGGCGGGCGCAAACGCTACCAAGGCTACGTCACCGACGTCGTCACCGACCGCTCGCTCGACTGGCTGCAGAACCGCAGGGACAAATCGAAGCCCTTCGTGCTGATGTGCCAGCACAAGGCGCCGCACCGCAACTGGTCGCCCGCGCCCCGGCACTACACCCTGTTCGACGACGTCGAGATGCCGGAGCCCCCGAACCTGTTCGACGACTACGGCGGCGGACGCTCCAAGACGCTGGCGGAGCACGCGATGGGCATCGAGAAGCACTTCTACTGGGGTTGGGACATGAAGTTCCATGGCGAGACCCCCTTCCCCGACCACTTCATGAAGGGGCTGGCGAACCGCGAGTACAACCGCTTTGACGAGGCGCAGAAAGAGGCCTGGGACGCCGCATACCAACCGAAGAACGACCGCTTGATCGCCGCCATCGAATCCGGGGAGCTGGAGGGTGACGACATCACGCGCTGGAAGTACCAGCGCTACATCAAGGACTACCTGCGCTGCATCCGCGCCGTCGACGAGAACGTCGGCCGCATGCTCCAGTACCTCGACGACGAGGGCCTGGCCGAGAACACGGTCGTCATCTACTCCAGCGACCAGGGCTTCTACCTCGGCGAGCACGGCTGGTACGACAAGCGCTGGATGTTCGAGGAGTCGCTCGCCATGCCCTTCCTCGTGCGCTGGCCGGGCGTGGTCCCCGCGGGCAGCGAGTCGGCGACCTTGATCCAGAACATCGACTACGCACCCACCTTCCTCGAGATCGCCGGCGCCGAGGTCCCGGCGCGCATGCAGGGCCGGAGCCTGGTGCCCGCCTTCGAGCATCCCGACCGGTCGCCCGACGGCTGGCGCGAGGCGATCTACTACCACTATTTCGGCGAGGCCACCCACCGCGTCGCCCGCCACGACGGGGTGCGCACCGCGCGGCACAAGCTCATCCGCTTCCCCGACACCGACGAGTGGAACCTGTTCGACCTGCAGGAAGACCCACATGAAATGACCTCCCTCCACGCCGATCCGGACCACGCCTCGACCCTGGCCGAGATGAAGGATCTCTACACCGAGCAACGCACCCACTTCGGTGTGAGCGAGGCGACGGTCCCGCGCCCGCGGCTGGATCAGGACTGGTGGAAGAAGCGCCATGCCGAGAAAGTGAAGCTGGCGAAAGAGGGCGACTACGACCTGCTCTTCATCGGCGACTCGATCACCCACAGCTGGGAGAACGGCGGGCGGGCGGCCTTCGAGAAGCACTACGGTGCGCGCCGCGTGCTGAACCTCGGCTTCTCCGGCGACCGCACCCAGCACGTGCTTTGGCGCCTGCTCAACGGCGAGATGCCCGCCGGGAAATCGCCGGCCGCCGCCGTCGTCATGATCGGCACCAACAACACCGGCCACAGCATGGGCCCGGCGCAGGAGACCGCCGATGGCATCAAAGCCATCCTCGAACTTCTCGGCGACCGCCGCCCGGAGATGAAAGTGCTTCTCCTCGGCATCTTCCCGCGCGGCGAGAAGGGCGACCACCCGATGCGCGTCCGCAACGACGAGATCAACGCGATCGCGGAGGGCTTCGCCGACGGCGAGCGGGTGCATTACCTGGACATCGCCGACGCCTTCCTCACCGAGGACGGCACCCTGCCGAAAGACCTCATGCCCGACCTTCTGCACCCGAACCCCAAGGGCTACGAAGTCTGGGCCGAGGCGGTGGCCCCGAAGCTGGCCGAGCTGGCGCCCGCCGGTGGGTAGGGCGCAGCGGCCGAGAGAGGCTTGGACAGGGGTTCGACTCCCCTCGCCTCCACTCTTTGACAATCAACGATTTGTGACCAGGTTTTGGTAAACTAAGACCGTGGCTAAGACCATATGCGAGGATGTCCTCGGAGGT
>JAUIGD010000216.1 GCA_030430255.1 Verrucomicrobiia bacterium | reverse complement strand
CCTTCGGTCGCCGCATCGGCGGCCACGGCGTCCACCTCCAGCCCCTCGCGCGTGCGCAAAACAACGGCCCGGTCGGCAGTTGGGGGGCGCTGCGCAACGCCGTAGCCCAACACCTCGCCGAGCCTGCCCTCGCTCGCGGCCGCCTGGATGGCGGCGGGGTCGGCATCGGGCGGCGCGACCACCGCGCCGGCCTCGGTGTCGATCGTCTGCAGGCCCTCGATCTCCCCCACCGCCGCGGCCGTCTCGCCTGGGAAGAGCGCCGCCGGCTTGCTGCCTCGCCGCACGCGGGCGACCTGCTCCCGGAGCGTCGATTCGGCCTCGCCGATGGTGCCGAACGGGTCGGCCGGCGTCGGCGGGGTGCCCGGTTTACGATTTGGTGCCTCGATTGAGGGGGAGGAACGTAAAGTCCCCTCCTCGGGATCCAAGGCAGGCTGCGCGCCCGCATCATCGAGGGCGAGGTCTGGCGCCGGCGCACCCTCCGCCGCTCCGGAGGCGGCCGCCCGCGCGGCCCAGCGCTCCGCGATCGCGTCCCGCCCCGCGCCGACGGCGCCGATCCCCGCGCCGATGAACCCGCCGATCCCCGCCGCCCGCGCGATGTCGCCCAGGCTGGCCTTCTCGTCGAGCACCGCCGCGTCCAGCCCCGCTTGCAGGGTCGCCGCGGCTCCCTCTTCGGCCGCGTTGGCGGCCGCCGCGCCAGCGATCTTCCTGCGGACGCCGCCCACACCCGGTTTGAAAAGCTCATCGGTGGGCAGGATCACCTCGGTGCCCGCCTCGATCAGCGCCGACGCCGCCGCGTAGGCCCTGAGGTCGCGCCGCACGCCCTCGGCTTGCTGTCGGAGCCGCGCCGCCATGTCGGCGTTGTCGGCGCGCTCAGCCGCCTCAGCCTGCCCCTCCAGGTCGGCCGCCCTCGCCTGTGCCGTGGCGATCGCGCCGCCGTAGGCCGATTCAGCGAGGCCGCCGATCCCCACCGCGCGCGTCCCCGCCTGCACTGCGGCCGAGCCGCTGCCGCCGCTGAGCAGGCCGAGCGCCACGGTAGGCGCCACGTTGCCCCCGGCCTCGGCCGCATCGCTGAGGAAGCCGCCGACGCCGCCCCGGAAGCGCCGCCCCGTCGAACCGGGCATGATCTGCCCCAGGCTGGCCAACGTCCCCGCCAGCTCGTCGCGCTTCCCCTCGTTGCCGACGGCATCCTGAAACGCCACGCCGATGCCCAGGCCGACGCTCGCCAGCCCGCGGCGGAAGTCCTCGAAGTAGTCTTTGCCGCCGAGCTTGTCGGCGAAGTCGCTCCCCCTCGCGGCCTCGGTCACCGCCTCCCCCAGGAGCAGCGCCTCGCCGCCGTTCTCCAGCTGCACCAGCCGCTCCTCGATCTCGCGGATCCGGATCAGGGCGTCGTCGGCCTCGATCTGCGCCCTGCCGGAGTCGGCGAGGTCCCAGCTGCTCGCCGCCACCCGGTCCGCGCGCATCTTGACCTGGCGCCGGTCTCTGAGTTCGGCGCGCAGCTCCGCCTTCACCGACTCCGGGTCGCGCGGGGCGGGCACGTTGAGGCGCGCCTGGAAGAACTTGCCGGCCTCGCCGCCCTCGCGGGCGTTGACCACCACGTCGAAACTCCCGTCGGCGAGCTGCCTCGCGCGGAAGCGGCCAAGCTCGGCGCCGCCGCCCCCGATCCCCATCCACCCCGTCTCGCGCACCGGCAGCCGGTAGGCCGGGTTGTCGAACACCGCCTCGCGCAGCCCGCGGGCCGCCTCCGCGTGTTCCTCGTTCACCTCCTCCGGGTCACCGCCGGCCGCGTCGAAGCTCTCGACGAACGCCTTGCGCGCCCCTTCCTCGGGGAAGTTCTCCGCCAGCCAGCCCAGCGCCGCGGCATCGCGCAGCCCGGACAGCGCCTCGCCGGTCATGGAGTCGAGGCGCCGAGCGCGCCGGAAGAACTCCTCGCCCCGGTCGCCCGGGATCTCCTCGCGGCCGTAGCTGTAGGTCAGGCCGTGCCACCTCTGCACTGCGCCGGCGATCTCCTCGGGAGCGCGCCCCAGCTGGCGCCCCTCCGCGAGAACGTCCCGCAAGGGCACCTCATGGATCGGGCGTGGCTCATCGGGCATCGCAAATCAGCGCGAGATTATGCAGGCTCTATGCGCCCGCTCAGAGGTCGAGTTCGGGGTCGGTGAAGACCCCGCCGCCGCTGTCTTGCGGGTAGAGCCCCGACGACGGCACCGGATCGGGCCGGCGGAGGCGGGCGCTCCGCACGCGGCCGTCGGGGCCGATGTCGATCCCGTCCACGTCGAAGCCCGCCGGGGCGCTCACCTCCTCGGGGAACAGCGCGGCGCTCGGCTCGTTCGGGTGGCGCGGCACCATCTGGCCGTTGAAGTGATAGAAGTTTTGATCCGTCTGGCCGGTCACCGGGTCCACCAGCGGCGACGCCTGGCGGCTCTGTTCGCGAGCGCGCTCGTCTGCCATCTCCGCCGCGCGCATCCCCCCCATGCGCAGCAACACATCGCCGATCTTCCCTTTCTGGTTGTCGGGCGCGGAGTCGAACACCGCCGCCTGCTCGGGGCTGAGCAAGCCCATGGCGGTCATGGCCGCCACGCCGCCGGCGCTCGCCGCAAGCTCGCGCTGGCGCTCCTCCTCCTTCTGGCGCTCGGCGTAGCTGCGCTCCTCCCCGCGGATCATGTCCTGGCGCCCGAACAGGGCGGAGCGGTCTTCGAGCTGGTCCTCGCGCCGACGCATGTAGACCTGGTCTTGCCGCTGGAACAGCGCCTCACGGTCCTCGAGCTGGTGCTGCCGGTCCTCGGCGCGGATCTCGTCCTCGCGCTTGTTGCTGGCGATCGTGGCTAGCACGCCCGCGATCGCGTCGCCGGCGGCGGCGATCCCCGCCGAGCTGCCGGTCGTGTCCGGCGCCACGCGGGGCTGGTAGAGGTTGGGGACGCTGTAGGCCATGGTTACTCTTCGTCGTGGTGTTCAACGATTTGATAGATCCCGAGCTCGAAACAGAGCAGCTGCACGTAGAGGTCGCCGTCCACCCACGAGACCAGCAACGGGAGCGCGATCCCGTCACGCTTGAGCGTGATGCCGAAGCCCCTGCGGATCGATCTTCTCATGTTGTGGGGATGGCGGTTGCTGCCTATCTCCGGAAGGCTCCGGACCGGGGTTTGAATCAGTTCCCCCAAAGGCTGCTTGGATTCATTCTTCTGGCGACCGCCGGCTGCCCGCTGTTAATCGCTAGATCGTTTCGGAGCCGGCCGCCGGTTCACCGCTCTCGCTGCCGGTGGACTTCTTCACCTGGTAGGGCATCCACTCGCAGCGGTGCAGCTCAGGCGGCGCGGCCGGGTCGCCGGGCTGTTGCAGCTGCACCGAAGTAGGCGGGTCGGGGACGGGGTTCCCGTTCGGGTCGAACACCGCCACGTTGATGCAGCGGTCTCCCCATACAGCGGTGATGATGGCCGGGCACGGGTCGCCCTCGTGGGTGTTGAACAGCGACTCCGACCCCTTGCCGGGGAAGAAGTGGACGACCCGCCCGATGGTGGGCGTGATGATGGTGGGTTCCTTTGTATCCATGATATTGCTATACAAGCCCCAATCGGGAGCGAGAAGGTCGATCCCGGACAGCTGGTAAGAGGTGATGTAGTAGCTGCCATCTCCGCCCGGAGTGGCGAGCGCCAGCTGGCCGCGATAGTGAAGCTCCTTCTCGCCGAAGATCTCCTTCACCCCGTCGGGGAGGCTGCTCATCTTGGGCACGATCGCCGCCGGCACTTCGCTCGGCACCTGACGGAAAACGAACCGCCCTTCCGGCCAGCTTCTACGGCGAACCGCGGAGCCTTCGACAAGGTGCGTCAGGATCGATTCGAAGCCTCCAGGATCGCGCCCTAAACGCTCTGCGAGTTCCACTTGTTCAGCGGTTCCCACGGTGTCGGGTTGGGCTACTTTAGGGTGCATAATTTTGCTAGAGCATGAAGGCGAGAAGCGCTGCGGATGCCACGCTTCCGGCCGCGCCGATGGCGGCGCTCTTGTTGGCGGCCTTGCGATTGGCGGCCGCATTTGAAGCGTCGATCGCTGCGTTGCGGTCGAAGAACTCGTAGGCGTCCTCGCGCTCGGTGAAGAAGCGCTCGCGCTCGAAGTTCAGCTGCGCCTCCTGGGCGCTGGCCAGCTGGTTGGCCTCGCCCACGTCCTGGGACGCGCCGAGGAACGGGGCGAAGTTGGCCGCCGGGTTGACCGACCCGCTCACCGCCGAGCCGCCGCTGCCGTAGATGCGTTGCTGCGGGTCCCAGTAGGCGGAGTACTGCGCGAAGGCGTTGTTGGCGGTCGCCGCGTCGCTGGCCTCGCGCTGGTTGGTGTAGGCGTCCACCGATGCCGCGAAGCCCCGCCGCTCCCGCTCGCGCGCGTCGGCGTAGCGCTGGCGGTTGAGCACTTCGGCGAACACCGCCCCGCGCCCGGCGGCCAGCCCGCGGGCGCTCATGCCGGCGCGCGCCGTCTGCACCGCGTTGCGCTCGTCCTCGACGCTCAGCCGGTCGCCCTGGCGGAGGTCCTCGATGGCCAGCCGTTGCAGCTCGGTCTCGATCTCCGACGGGCCGAGGTTGGCGAGCCGGTCCTGGATCGCCTGGTTGGCGCTGGCGATCTCCGGCGAGGAGCCGAGCAGCGCCTCGCGGAAGCGGGGGAAGTTCTTCTCGATGCCCTCGATCTCGGCATCGTTGCGCGCCAGCGCGATCGCCGCCTGGGTGGCGGCATACTCCGGGCCGTAGCGCTGCTCCAGCTCGATCAGCTGCGGGTAGGCCTCCCGCATCAGGCGCAGCGCCTGGCGCCCCTCCTCCAGGACGTTGCGGCGCTCGATCACGATGTCTCCGTCTGGCATCAGTTGAGGTGTTGGTCGCGCTTGCGCATCCACTGCAGGCGGTGGTCGAGCAGGCCGTCGATGAGGTCCATGAAGCTCCCCTCCGCCCGCGCGTCGGCGCGCAGCCAGGCCAGCCTCGCCTTGGCGAGGTTGGCGTCGATGCTGTCGATCTGGGCGAGTATCTCAGGCATGGCGTCAGGGGGCGACGTAGTCGAAGGACAGGACGATGAGGCCGTGGCCGTTCGCCTCGGCGGGGTTGGCGGGGTTGCCGCTGGGCTTCGCCGCCTCGCCGGCGGGGGCGGAGTAGTCGGCGTCGGAGTTGGCTGGGACGGCAGCGGAGCCGTGCGCGGAGTGCGCCGTGCCGTTCGGGTCGCCGCCGCGCAGCACCACGTCGCCGTCGCCCAGGTTGGCGACCGGGCCCGCGGTGATGAAGCTCGTGCCGCCGTAGCCGGCGCGGCCCCAGTCGGAGCCGCCCGCGTAGCCGCCGCCGCCGCCGCCGGATCCGGTGTAGGCGCTCGGGCCGCTGCCCTCCTGACCCTGCATGGTCGGCATCCCGCCGCTGTAGGCGGGGTTGCCCCCGGGGCCGCCCGCGCGTTTCTCGCCGCCGTAGCTCTCGCGCCCGGCGCCGCCGCCGCCGGCGATGATCACCGCCCGCGCGGTGTCGCCCGCCGCGACCGGCGTGTTGCCGACGAAGATCCCGGCCATGCCGCCGCCGTTGAACTGGTGCCCGTGCGCCTTGCCGGCGAAACCGTAGGGGTTCGTGCTCTTGCGGTACGAACTCTCGCCGACCACCAACATGAACCGCATCCCCTCCGCCACGTCGAAGCTCGCGTAGGCGTGGCCGCCGACGCCGCCGAGCGTGCCGTAATCGTTGCTCCCGCCCGCGCCCCAGAGCTTCGCCCGCATGACGTTCTTCCCGGCGGGCACCTCGATCAGCTGGTCGCCGCCGTTGAAGGTGTAGACGAACAGGTTCTCGCCCTGGTCGATCCATAGCGGGTGCCCCTTGAGCCGGTCCCAGCTGAGCACCGGCAGGGTGAGCCCCGGATGCGGCGGGCACAGCTGCCGCTCCTGGCCGTCGGCCATCACCAGCCGGATCCCCGCCGGGGTGTTCTTGTCCTCGCCCTCGTAGCAGGGCGGCAGCGAGTCGTCGCGCGGCACCGGCGGGATGGCGGGGCGCTTGAAGGTGCTCGCCACGGTGGAGGTCTCGAGCTGCGCCTGGGCGACGATGATGCTCTTGAGGTCGGTGTCCAGCTCGTCGGTCTCGATGCCGATGAACGCCCCGTTGCGGAAGTTCGGGAAGTCGCCCGCGTCGAAGGTGTGGACGATCCGCTTCCACTCGCCCGGCTCCACGCTGATGGCCGGTGCGGTGACCGCCTCGTCGGTGGAGTCGCGCGACCCGGCGACGCCCGCCGTGTAGAGGATCGGCGAGAACCACGCCAGGGCGCTGGTCTCGTTCTTCACGTAGACCGAGAAGGTCAAGGTCTCCGCGCGCAGCTGCCCGGCGATCGCCGGCGGCAGCCAGTTGGCGAAGCGCACCGACCCGTTGCCGGTGGCCCCGATGATCCGCGCCGCCCACTCGCTGTCCTGGTTCGGCCCGGCCTGCACGCGGGCGAAGGTGGCCTCGGCGCTGGCCTCGTCTGGGTGGACGTACCAATCGTAGGCGTTCTCGGTCCACACCCCGGGGCCGCCGACGACTGAATCAGCCGTCCAGTCGGAGGCCCAGAAGTTCGGCCGCGAGATCCAGTTCACCCCGCGGAGGGAATCGCCCAGCTGCGCGAGCACGCGGTCGAGGTCGAGGTGTTCGGGGCCGATCCCCGCGCCCTCTTCGAGCGACACCTTCGGGTTGGCAGCCTCGTTCAGGGCGGCATCGTCCACCGTCGTCTCGCGGTTGAAGACGATGCCGGGTTCGACGCGGAGCTGCACGGAGTTTTCGCCCATCGGTCCCCGATCCTATGCGGCGCCCTACTGGCGCGCAGCGGGCAGCTCGCGCGACCCTAGCCCCTGGCACTGGACGCCGCGCAGAGCGATCACGCCGGCGGCCTCGATCTCCACCGCGAACCAGCGGCCGTTGAACAGCACCGGCGAGGCGCCGTCCCACTCCTGGACGAGGGCCAGCGGTATACCGCTGCCGACCATCGCCCCGTCGCCGGCCAGCCACAGGTAGTCCTCGCGGTAGGGCGCCGCGAAGTCGTCGCCGGCGTTGGTCAGATCGTAGTCGGCCTTGGCGTGGACGGTGTATCGCTCGCGCTCGCGCACCCTGCCCTCGAACAGGGTCAAGGTCTCGGCCTGGCCGTCCTTGTGGACCCGGAGGGTCACCGCCGCGCCGCGCTCGCCGAGCATCGGCGCCACGGAGCGCAGCTGGGAGGTGCGCAGGTCCCCGAGGTGGTAACCGCGCGTGCGCACCCGGCTGGTCACCGGCCGCTCGCCGCCGTCGAGCCGGTCGCGGTCGCCCTGCCCCAGCGCCACGAAGCGCTCGCCGTCCACCATCATGGGCACCCGCCGCCCGAACAGGGAGGCGCCGAGCATCGCCGTCGCGCGCGGCGCCCGCATCGGCGGCGCGATCTGCACCAGGGCCGAACCCGACGGCACGCCGCCCGGGCTGTCCGGGAAGGTGATGCCGCCCGGCGATCGCGGCGGCGCCTCGCCGTAGAAATCGACGCCCTGCCACGCCTCGCGCGCGAGGTCGTAGACCAGCACTGCGTTGTTCTCGACCGAGTTGTCGAGCGGCACCGCCAGGTAGTAGAAGCCCCCGACCACACAGCCGCACGCCCGGTCCGCGTAGCGCCAGTTGATCCGCTCGATCAGGGGACGGATCGGCTCGCTCATCGGCACGGCCGCCGAGCGGATCGCGCCGGTCTCGGTCTGGCTCATGCGGTAGATGCCGCCGTGCGCGAGCCAGGCCAGGTCCTGCCCGATCTCGACGACGGAGCGCCGCGCCAGGCAGCCGACCCGGCCGGGGAGCTTGTTGATCGACACCGCCGACATGTCGCCGCCGATGTTCTCTAGGAAATAGATGGAGTCCTCCTTGAACACCACCAGCCGCCGGTCCTGGTAGGGCGCCAGCGCGACGATGGCGTCGTCCTCGCCCTGGTTGAAGCGCTGGGTGTTGAGCGTCAGGTCGAACTTGCCGAAATCCAGCACGTCCGACCAGCCGACCTCGTCCCGGGAGACCGGCACGAACAGCCGGTCTGCCATGACGATGCCGAACTCCGCCGGCGGCGTCGGTTGCAGGAAGCCGGGCGCGTCCTTGTCGGGCTTGCCGAGCGACACCTGCGCCCAGCCGTGGAACCGGTTCCCGTCCCAGGTCCAGACGGGCTTCCCCCTGCCCCGGAACAGGCACACCGAATCGAAGGTCTGCACGATCTCGACGCCGGCGACGTCGTCGAGCGGCTCCGGGATCGACAGGCAGGCGGGGGTGTAGCCGTCGCCGAGCAGCCACACGCCCCCGGGCGCGGCCGCCAGCGTCCAGCGCCGGCCGTCGGGGTCGCTGAACTCCCCGGCGCCGAGCAGGGTGCCCCAGTTCGCGGAGTAGTGCGTCGGCACCAGGCAGCCCCCGCGCGTCACGGCGTCGCCGTCGCGGAACCGCACGTTGACCGCCTCGTTGACCAAGCCGGCCTGGGAGCTGCCGAGCGTGCCGGGCCGCCGCATGTCCACGCCGACGAACACGCTGTCCAGCTCGATGGGCGTGGGGCGGTCGCGGCCGCTGCCGCTCTTCTGGGGGAAGCTCGCCATCAGACTTCGGTGCGGGGGTTGCCCGGCCGCCCGTGGATGGAGGTCTCGCCGGGGCTGCCGTGGGCGACGATCGGCGCGTCCAGGTAGGTCACCGGGTAGCCGGGAGGCCACCAGTCGGCGGCGTGCTGCCGCGGCATCAGCGGGCAGTCCGGGGCGACGATCGCCGCCACCGTGCCGAAGCGCCCGGCGCCGTGCCAGAACAGTTGCAGCCGCCCCTTGGCCGGCGGCGCCGGCCAGCTGAACCCGGGCAGGGGCACGGCGTCGTCTTCGATCACCGCGCACGGCCTGCCGATCGCGCGCACCAGCCGCACCGCGCGGTTGTGGCTCTCCCGGCAGGCGATCTCCCCTGGCGCCAGCATCCGCCCGCCCTCGCGGGCGGCCCTCTCGGTGCCGCGCACCCGCGCCGCCTCGGTCGCCGGCAGGAACACCAGCTCGCCGAGGCCGCCCCAGCGCTCTAGCGCCAGCGCCGCCCGGTCGGCCATGCGCGGGAGGTTGATACAGATGATGATCACCCGTCCTCCTTTCGGCTCGGGAAGTAGTTGCGCACCGCCGCCACCAGGTCGGGCTTGTGCTCGATCGCGAACGGCGACCACACCGTCAGGCCGTCGTGGCGGCGGGAGAGGTCGGTGTCCGGGTTGTAGTGGCGCGCGGTGTCGTAGCGCTCCTGATACTGGCGGTCGACGTAGCTCCCGTGCCACAGGTGCGTCGCCTCGCCGGCCGCGCAGCCGATCCACCGCCCCGACCAGCCGGCGCAGCGGGCCGCCCATGCGCGCTGCTTGGCCACCATCGCCTCGGGCGCCCCGTCGTAGTAGAAGTGCCGGCCGGCGAAGCCCAGCGCGCCGAGCATGGTGGCGATGTCGCCGCCGCCGATGACGGCGCACTCGGGGAAGCCGCCGACGGGGTCCTCGAAGAACTCCCGCCGCATCGCCCAAGCGAAGCCGGGGTGGTACTGCAGCACGTCGGTGGCGTCCCGCCGCCCCAGGAACGCGAAGGCGGCGCTCTGCTTCTCCCGCTGCGTCCCGCCGCCTCGGTCGAGCCAGCGGCAGTGCGAGAAGGGTTGCAGCATCGGCGAGGCATCGAGCAGCGCGCTCGTCGTCTCCGCCCATCGCCGCGCGGTCAGGATCACGTCGGCGTCCAGCGCCGCGACCTTCGAGAAGCGGCGCGGCACGATCCGCTCGGCGAGGTTCAGCAGCGGCTCCTTCTGGAACATCATCGCCTCGGGGCCGGCGCGGAAGTGGGCCACGCGATCGCACCTCGGCAACACCGGCGCCGCGTCCCCGAAGCTCAGCTCCGCCATGAACACCGGCAGCCGCAGCCCCCACAGCCAGTCGAGCCATCGGCGCATGTTCTCCACCGGCTGCCGGAAGCCGGCCGGGTTGAAGTGGCAGGCGATCACCGCCAGGTCGCCCGCCAGGGGCACGCCGAATGCGGGGTGCTCGGCCAGCGGCCAGAGGCCGCCCCCAGGCGCGGCCGCCGTCGCCGGCGACGGGCTGCCGTAGCTCGCGGGCGCCCCGACGGTCGCCCCCTTGCCGTAGTTGACGGGCTTGTTCATCGCTCTACGGGTGCCGGAAAGTCGCCGCCACGCCCCGCAGGCGCGACGCGATCCGGCGGCAGTGGGTGATGGTCGCCGAGTCCAGCGGTTCGGCCTGGTGCGTGGCGAACGAACAGTAGGTGATGGCCGCGGTGTTGTTGCCGCCGTCGAGGGTCTCCAGGTGGAACCAGACGGCGTGCCGGATCCCCTCCGCCTCGTACACGTCCCGGATGAGGCTCGCCGAGCTGTTCGCCACGTCCATCACCATCTGGCCGGTCTGCACCGCCGCCTTGAGGCGGTCGACGTAGTCCACGTCCAGATCGATGTGGATGTAGCTTATCGGCTCCTGTTTGCCCTGGCGCATCTGGAACACCGATGTGGTCCAGCGAGGCTGTAGGTTGCCGTTCCACGCCCGCAAGATCAGGAAACGGTCGATCGCCGTCTCCTCCATCAGCCGGGACAGGTCGGCGTGGCAGCCGTCCCATTCCGACAGGAACGCCCCGAAGTCCAAAGCGGCCGCCTGGAACTTCAGCTCCCTCCCCGCAGCCTCGCGCTCCGCCATCTTGGACCGGTATCCGAACCATGCCGTGGCCAGGACGCCGAGCAGCGCGATCGTTGCGACGATGATCTCCGACATTCACCC
>JAUIGD010000642.1 GCA_030430255.1 Verrucomicrobiia bacterium | reverse complement strand
CGGGGAAGCGGAGATGGGCGAGGCGGCCGGTGGCAGGGAGGAAACCGGCGTCGGCGTCCTCGGCATATAGGCGGGCCTCGAAGGCGTGGCCGGTGATTTTCAGGTCGTCTTGTGTGACGGGGAGGGGTTCGCCGGAGGCGACGCGGAGTTGCCACTCGACGAGGTCGTGGCCGGTGATGGCCTCGGTGACCGGATGTTCGACCTGCAGGCGGGTGTTCATCTCCATGAAGAAAAAGCCATCCGCGCTCAGCCCGTCCGAGCCGTCGACGATGAACTCCACCGTGCCCGCGCCGACATAGCCGATGGCGCGGGCGGCGTCGGTGGCGGCCTTGCCCATGGCGGCGCGGACGTCTTCGGGCATGTCGGGGGCGGGGGCTTCCTCGATCACCTTCTGGTGGCGGCGTTGCAGAGAACAGTCGCGCTCGAAGAGGTGGACGACGTTGCCGTGGGTGTCGGCGAAGACCTGGATTTCAATGTGGCGAGGGGAGGTGACGAATTTCTCGATCAGGCAGGCGGGGTCGCCGAAGCTGGCCTGGGCCTCGCGTTGAGCGGAGGCGAGGGCGTTGGCGAAGTCCTTTGGGTCCTCGACGAGGCGCATCCCCTTGCCGCCGCCGCCCGCGCGGGCCTTGATGAGAACGGGGTAGCCGATCTGGTCGGCCTCGCCTGCAAGGAAGTCGGGGGTCTGGTTGTCGCCGTGATAGCCGGGGACGACGGGGACACCTGCTTTCTCCATCAGCGCCTTGGCGGCGTCCTTCAGGCCCATGGCGCGGATGGCGGAGGCGGGCGGGCCGACGAAGGTGAGGCCTGCGGCGGTGACGGCTTCGACGAAGTCGGGGTTCTCGGAGAGGAAGCCATAGCCGGGGTGGATCGCGTCGGCTCCGGTGGATTTGGCGGCTTCGAGGATGGCTTCCGTGTTCAGGTAGCTTTCGGCGACGGGTGCGGGGCCGATGCGGACGGCCTCGTCGGCCAGCGTGACGTGGAGGGCGTTTGCGTCGGCATCGGAATGGACGGCGACGGTGGCGATGCCGAGGCGGCGGGCGGTGGTGATGACGCGGGCGGCGATCTCGCCCCGGTTAGCGATGAGGAGTTTACGGATCATTGCCATCTTCCTCCTACTCTACTGACACGACGGGCCGTGGCGAGATCGGTTCGGTGCGAAACAGTGAGGCCGATCCGGGATCAGATATCGCGATGGGACCGAAAAATTGCGTGCGTGCGATGCATTCGGGTAGGCTTCCACTGCACCAAATGGACGAAATGACGTCTCCTTGCACCAAGTCCACCACTTGCGAAATTTCTTGGATGCCGTCGGGCGCGTCGAGGAGAAAGCAAGAACACTCGTTTTGGGCGATCAAGTAGACATGTTTCTTGGTAGACATGGGTGGTGGCGAAAGTTTTTTTGACCAGCCCGCAAGGCGAGGCGCTGCGCCCTTCCCAGAAGTGTGTAGCTTCCTTTCGGTTCCCAAGAGAACAAACAGACACATGTCGCTACATCCGGAACACGCCGAAGCGTGTCTCCTCGATCGGGGCGTTCAGTGCCGCCGAGAGCGACAGACCCAGCACATCGCGGGTCTTGCCTGGGGGCACGATGCCGTCGTCCCAGAGGCGGGCGGAGGCGTAGAGGGGGTGGGATTGCTCGTCGAACATTGCCAGCGTGGGCGCTTTGAAGGCGGCTTCCTCCTCGGCTGACCATGTGCCGCCCTTGCGCTCGATGCTGTCGCGGCGGACGGTGGCCAGCACGCCCGCGGCCTGTTCGCCGCCCATGACCGAGATGCGGGAGTTGGGCCAGGTCCAGAGGAAGCGCGGGGAGTAGGCGCGGCCGCACATGCCGTAATTGCCCGCGCCGAAGGAGCCTCCGACGAGCACGGTGATCTTGGGGACGGCGGCGGTGGCGACGGCGGTGACCAATTTCGCGCCGTCCTTGGCGATGCCGCCCGCCTCGTAGTCGCGGCCGACCATGAAGCCGGTGATGTTTTGCAGGAAGATCAGGGGGATCTTGCGCTGGCAGCAGAGT
>JAUIGD010000215.1 GCA_030430255.1 Verrucomicrobiia bacterium | reverse complement strand
ACGGTCTGGTTGCCGAAGTCGAGGGACCTGGAGTAGCCGGCCCCCAGGTCGCCGGTGCCGATCGCGCCTTGCCGGGCGGTCAGCATCTGCACCGCGCGGCCTTCGTAGGCCCCGGCGGCGGCGTTTCGCTGGACGCAATTCTGCCAGCAGAGGTATTCGATGGCCCCATAGACCTTCCACGACCAGTCTTGGCCGTGGGGGAACAAAGTGTCGCCGTCGGCGAGGAACAGGCGGCTGGTGACATCGCGCCACATGGGGCCTGCCCGGTGCGACAGCGCTTCTGGTACCGGTTTGCCGAAGAGCTTGAAGGCCAGCGCCGCCTCGCCGAAGAGCTGGGACATGCACTGGTAGCCGACGCTCCACATCGAGTGGTTCTCGATGGTCAGGTCGGGGTAGGCGTTCTGCGAGACGGCCCACTCCCGCAGCGGCCGGCCATCGATCCTGACGTCGGACAGCGCGTCCGCCGCTGTGCTGGTGGCGTTGATCGCCCACATCTTGCACAGCCGGTGCCAGTCCGCCGCCGCGGGGTCGTCTGCATACTTGCACGCCGGCAGGGCGAGGAAGGCGGCGTTCCAGCAACAGTCCTCCGAGCCGGTGTTGCCGATGTGTCTGCTGGGGACCTCCTTGTCCAAGTGCGCGCACTCCGCGCGGGCGACCTCCGCCACGAGGGCCCGTGTTTCCTCGTCCAGCCCTGCCTCGAAGAGGTGCGCCGCCCAGACCATCCCGGTGGCCTCGAGCGCCGCCTGCCAGGACGGGCCGCCCCAAGTGAAGTCCGAGGGCCGGTGATGCGGGCTGTTGCGGTTCGAGAGGCAGAGCGCGCGGACCGTGGAGCGCAGGTGGGACTCCAGCCTGCGGCGCGGGATCGGTGGCTGGCAGAACGAATCGCGGTCGGGCTGCTCGCTCAGGAGGAGGGCGTAGGAAAGGCAGAGGTTGCTGTTGCCGCGCGCCCAAGTGACGCCGCGACCCGCGGCCTCGAAACTGCCGCCGCCGGGCTCGATCGCGTCGTGTTCCCGGAAGCGCCCGGAGTGTTCGGCCCAGCCGACGAAGCGCTCGATGAGGTCGAAGTAGAGCTCCATCCGCCGCCCCGAACTGAGTTCGCCGGCCTGCATCTCGAACGGCTCGCCCGCGCCGCATGCCGAGCCGACGAACAAGCAAGCGACCACCACGCCCAGATGGCGGAGCGG
Source organism: Verrucomicrobiia bacterium (assembly GCA_030430255.1). Classification (GTDB taxonomy): domain Bacteria; phylum Verrucomicrobiota; class Verrucomicrobiia; order Verrucomicrobiales; family DEV007; genus JAUIGD01. The sequence goes on along the minus strand of JAUIGD010000215.1, from coordinate 9,602 downwards.
GCGGGGCGCGTGGATGGGAAACATCGACGCCATCGGTCACTCCAGCGGGCGGAGCCGGAAAAAGTGTCGCCCGTCTTGCAGCGGGCGGATGTGCGGGGGCGCGGGCGCGGGTTCGACAGGGAGCCAGGGGGCGGCGAGGCCGGGGCTGTGTTCGAGGGCGCCATCGCCAGTCCAGTCGAGGATGAGTTGCTCGCCGAAGCGCGCCGGCGGGTGGAACTCTGGCGGGGCGGAGGCGGCCTCTGTGAGGACCATAAGGCCGAGGTAGGTGAAGTGGAAGCTGTTGGAGTTGTTCGGCCCGGGGGTGATGTCGATGCGGATCTCGCCAGCGGCGTCGGCGGGCAGGGCCTCGACGGTGGCGATCTCGTCAATGTTCCCGGCGGCGTCGAGCGCGGCTGCGGCGGTGGTCGCGCCGGTGACGGTGTAGAGGGTCTCGCGGTTGTCGCCGACGCCGAGGCGCGAGGCGTAGAAGGACAGCGTGTAGGCCGCGCCGGGGTCGAGCCCGGTGAGGCGGAAACTAGGGAAAATGTTGGACTGACCGCTGAAGGTCTCCGTGTTGCCGAAGTAGGAGTCGCCGGTGGCGGTCGGTGGGAAGGTCGCGTGGGCGCTCGTGCCGCTGGTGTTGGCGCCGTTGAAGCGGGCGATCATGGCCAGGCCGATGCCGGTCGCGTCGCCTGTGGCGTCGGCGAGGTCGGCGACGGTGCCAGTGGAAGACGCGCCGACGGAGATGGTGTTCCACACGTTGCCCGCGGCGTCGCCGGAGGTCTCCGGACCGCCGAAGTCGCTGAAGATCGTGCGCCCGCCGCCCCCCGCGTAGGGGCCGGTCCCGGCGAGCAGCACGGGCGCGCCGATCGCGTTCCCGGCGGGGTCGGCTAGCCCGCCGGGCAGGGCGACCACGAAGTTCCCGCCGAGCGGCGCGGCCAGAGTCAGCTCCGCGGCGGTGCCGTCGGGGGAAAGCCCGACCGATGCGACATCGACGCGGCGCCCGGATACGAACACCGTCAGGGCCGCCGGCGTCAGCGTGGCGGCGTCCACGGGCTCGTCGAAGGCCACGGCCAGCGCCGCGCCGCCCTCCCAGCTGGCTCCCGTGGCGACCGGCGGCGCGGCGTCGGCCAGGACGGTGAGCAGGGCGGTGGAGCTGGCGATTTCCGAGAAAGTGTTAGAGACAACGACGTGGTAGGCGCCGCCGCCGTCGGCGAGCGCGGCGGAGGGCAGCGTGTAGCTCAGCCCGTTGGCGCCGGCGATCGGCGCGCCGTCCAGGAACCACTGCGCGATGTATGGGCCGGCGCCGCTGACCGTCGCGGAGAAGGTCGCCGGGCGGTTCTCGGTGACGGTGACCGATGTGGGTTGGCTCGTAAACTCTAGCGCGGCGCCGGTTTGCACCTCGACCGCCAGCGCGCCGAGGTAAGTGAAGTGGAAGCTGTTGTCGTTGTCGGACCCAGCGGTCATCGCGACGGTGATCTCGCCCGCGGCGTCCGGGAACAGCGGGCCGATGGATGCGGTGGTGTCGATGTTCTCCGCGGCGTCCAGGTCGGCGGCGGCGGTGGTCTGGCCGGTGGCGGTGAAGCGCGTCTGGCGGTTGTCGGCGACGCCGGTGCGGGAGGCGTAGAAGGTCAGCGTGTGGCCGGCGCCGGGGTCGAGCCCGGACAGGCGGAAGGCGGGTTCGACACCGCTCGCGCCGCCGAAGGACTCCGTGTTGCCGAACAGCGAGTCGCCGCTGGCGCTGGCCGGGTAGAGCGCGGAGGCTCCCGTGCCGCTCGAGTTCGCGGTGTTGAAGGGCGCGTCGATATGCAAGGCGATGCCCGTGCCCGCGCCGTCGGTCGCCAGCAGGTCGGCGATCGCCGTGCCCGCGACCGTGCCGGTTGCGACCGTGATGTTGTTCCAAGTGTTCGCCGGGTCATCGGCGGGTCCGGTGGGCGTGGCGTCGGCGCCGAAGTCGACCAGGATCTCGCGCGCGGCGCCGCCGGTCGCCAGGACCGTCGACCACGCCGCCGCCTCCATTTCGAACGGGTCCTCGGTCAAGGTCAAACCCAGCGCGTTGAAGGCGGCGTCCGTGTGCAAGCCGTACGGGCTGGCGCCGTAGATCATGGCGTAAAAGACCGCGCCGGCGGTGAAGTAGCCGTTCGCGTTGCCGTGGTAATTGTCGCTCCCATGGAGGTCGGCGAAGCCCGGGTCCGATTCGGGCAGCAGGGCGCCGGCGTTCTGCCAGGCGGTGCCGACCGGCGCGACGACGACCGGCGGGGCGCCCGGGTGCGCCGCGTTCAGCATGTCGGCAAGCGCTTGATAGTTCGCGCGCAGCTCGGACTGGAACTCGTCGGTGGACTCGAAGCCGTTGGCGTCGGAGGTGCCGGTGATCAGCGGGTGCGCCTCCGCGCGGGACCAGGTCTCGAACAACAGCACCTGGGTCGCCGGGTTGTTCGCCATGATCAGGCCGTAGAGCGCCTCGCCGTACGTGAAGTGGTTCGCCAGCGGGTGCGCCGCCTCGTCGACGTGGGTCGGTTCGGTCGAATAGTTCTGCAACACCACGTGCGTCCACTGGCGCGAGCTGATCGCCGCCGCGACCGCGGCGCTGGAGGCGTGGAACTCGAAGTCCTGGCCACCCGTGGCCTGCATCACGGTCACCGGATCGGCCTGCCCGCCCGCGCGGGCGAGGGCGTCGAAGATCGCCGGCACGGAGGCGCCGGAGCCGATGGTGAAGCTGTTGCCGATGAACAGGATCTCGTGCTGCGCCGGGGCGGTCGTACCCGCCGCAAGGGAAACGCCGATGCTCAAGGCGGCAAGAAAGTGGGGGATGGACATGGGTGGGGGCGAAACCATGCGCATCTGCCAACCTGTTGTCACGTTCCCCGCACGACTCGTCATCGAAAGGTAATATTCGGGTCATGATGATCACTGCCCTCAAACCTCGGGTCTACCCCTTAGAAAACCACTCCCCCCAACTTGATAATGCTGAAACAAAAACCCCAATAACGATGACAAAACTCCGCCCCTTAACCCTCGCTCTGGTTGGCAGCGTGACCATTCCAAGCGCCCTCGCCACGACTGTTCTCGTCGATTTCGGAGGGACGAACGCCACCGGTAACTGGAACAGTATCTCCGACGCTGCGACGGGGTCTGTGGCAGATGCGATCGATGACACCGGGCTTGCCACGGGGATCGGTATCGCAGTCGGTGAGCGGTTCGGCGGGACAAATACCTCCGGGCTTCAGACTTCGGCCGTCTATCCCGGGTTCGCGACGGGGGACAGCTTCTACGCGAATGCGGACAGCAATTTCGGCGGTTTGGGCCCCTACGGCAACGACCCGGATGACACCCTGCCGTTCCCGACTGTTCTGATCACCGGCCTCGACCCGTTGGTCGCATATGATTTTACGTTCTACGCATCGCGGAACGCGGCGGACAATCGCGAGACCATCTACACCTTGGATGGGGCGAACTCGGGGATGGCAGCACTCAACGCCGCCGGAAACGTCGATGGTGTCGCAACGATCAGCGGCATCGTCCCGACCGGCGGGATGGTGACCCTCGAAGTCAGCGAGGGAGCGAACAACAATGAACCCAATGGTTTCATCTACCTCGGGGTTATGCAGATCGACTTCACCCCCGTGCCTGAACCCTCTGCCGCCGTGCTCCTCTTCGGCGCTGCGGGTTTCGGCTTCTTCCGCCGGCGCCGTTAGGCGGCCGTGCTTTACCCCAACAAAACCTCCCACCATGAAGACGCGGATCACCCTCGCGGCGGCTATGTTCGCTTGCGTGCCCATCGCGGGCGCCCAGGACTCGTTCCTCATCGACTTCGGCGTCAATGAGACGCCGACCCTCCAGGGCCCGGCTCCCGACGACCCCACCAACGTCTGGAACAACGTCGGCACCGACATCGGCGCTCAGGACACCGGCGTGCTACCCGACCTCAGCACCATTGATGGCACCCTCGTCTCGGGCATGAACTTGGAGATGATCCGCTCCTTCAATGGTGCCAACCAAGTAGGCAACGCGGCCTCCGCAGCCTACCCGGAGAACGCCGCGCGCGATTCCCTCTATGGCAACACGGAGAACTTCGGCGGGCGTTCCGACGTCTTCCCCGCATTCCGTCTCGCCGGGCTCGACCCCGCGCTTTCCTACTCGCTCACCTTCTACGCCTCCCGCATGGGCGTCGGCGACAACCGCGAGACCGAGTACACCGTCAGCGGTGCGAACTCCACGGTCGTTTACTTGAACCCTTCGAACAACGACCTCGACACAACCGTCTCCGCCGAGGACATCCTCCCCGACGCCACAGGTGCCATCACGGTGGAGGTCGCCCCCGGCCCGAACAACGACAACGGCAACCACTTCACCTACCTCGGCGCGCTGCGCATCGACACCGCGCCCAACACCGGCGACTTGGAGATTACCTCCCAGCCGGCCTCGCTCACGGTCGACGAGTTCGAGCTCGCCACCTTCGCCGTCTCCATCACCGGCACGGGGCCGTTCGATGTTCAGTGGTCGCGCGACGGCACGGAGATCCCGGGCGCCGACAACTTCACCTACACCATCCCCGAGGCCACGCTCGACCTCTCCGGCTCCGTTTTCACAGTCACGGTCGAGAACGGCGACGGGGTCATCACAAGCGACGGCGCGACTTTGACCGTCACCCCGGACACTGCCGCACCCGCCCCGCTCAGTGCCTCCACCTCCGACGGCGTCAACATCCGCGTCACGTTCGACGAGATCCTCGCTGCGGGCCCCGCCGCCGACCCCGCCTCGTACACCGTAGCCAGTGAAGGGGGAGCCGTCGCCGTGGTCTCCGTGTCCGTCGATCCCGCAGGTGACGCCGTCACCTTGACTCTCGCCTCGGCCGTCGCCGGCGAGTTCACCGTCGGCCTCCCCGGCGTCACCGACCGCGCCGGCAACGCCGCTGAACCCGCTCAGATCTCAGGCTCCGCACCCGTCGCAGGCACGACGATCTACCTCTTCGACTTCGGCGGAGGCGCCCCGACCGACCCGATCAACGCATGGAACCACATCCCCGACGCCATCGGCCAGGACGACCTTGGCGCGCTCGCCGGGGTCGTGGACACTTTCGGAAACGTTGGCGGCCTCGGCCTCCAGATGATCGCCCGCTTCAACGGCACGAACACCAACGGCGACGCCGCCAGCGCCCTCTATCCGGCAGGTGCAACCGGGGACTCCCTCTATGGAAACGTGGAGGAGTGGGGCTCTCTCACCGACATCCTGCCCGCCTTCAAGCTCACCGGGCTCGACCCCGCCTCCGAATACTCGCTGACCTTCTACGCCGCCCGGCTCGGGGTTGGCGACAACCGGGAGACCCAGTACACGATCACCGACGCCGCCGGTGACACCGTCTTGCTATTCGACCCGGCCAACAACGACTCCGATCGCACCGCCTCCGCCGGCGGGCTTCTCGCGGACGCGAACAACGAGATCTCGGTCGCCCTTGCCCCCGGCCCCGCGAACACCAACGGCAATCACTTCATCTACCTCAACGTGCTCGAGGTCGCCGCTACGCCCGCCTCCCGCAAACCGTTCGCCATCACCGACATTGCCGTCGGTCCGGCCGCGGGGGAACTCACTCTGACCTTCGATGGCCTGCCTGGCCAAACCTACATCCTCTACGGCTCCGACGACCTCGAGGAGTGGGAGGAGGTTGACGACAGCATCCCCAGCTCCGGCGAGGGCTCCACCTACAACTTCACCGACCCCGCCGCCGGCCCGCTCAGGCTTTACCGCCTAGAGGCAGAGTGAGTAGTGTTTGTCCCGAAAATGGACGAACCCGCCCTCCACCGCCACTTCGCCGCCAAGTGCTTCAACGACACTTGGGCGCTCCTCGACAAACCCGACCGCACCGCCGCGGACGACCGCCTCATGCGCGAGACCGCGCACGCCTCGCTCTACCACTGGCTCCGCCGCGACGACTGCGGGCCGACCAACCTCTCCGTCGGCCTCTGGCTCCTCTCCCGCGTTTACGCCAGCCTCGGCCGCGCCGCCGCCGCCGCCAAGATCGCTGAGGAGTGCCTCGCCCTCTCCGAGGCGGAATCCCTCCCGCCGTTCTACCAAGGCTACGCCCACGAGGCCGCCGCCCGCGCCGCCCAACTCGCCGGCGACCCGACCTCCGCCGAACGCTCGCTCGCCGCTGCCCGAGCCCAGCTCGAACAGGTCGCCGACGAAGAGGAAGCAAAGCTCCTCCGAGCCGACCTCGAAGCGCTGGCGACGTCGTGTTGACGTTCAGTCGCCAAGCATCTGCGCAAAGGCCACCGGAATGCGCTTTCCAAAGCACTGGCTCTACCCGCTGCGAAGCGATCCGAGGAATGCCACCCTCGCCTTCTTCGCCCGCAGCATCCTCATCGCCGAAATCATCTTCCTCGTGCCGGGCGTCGCCTTCCTTTTCTCGCCACCGCCCAACATCTCCGTCGGCTTGCGCTCCCCCCTCGGGGTCGGCTTCGCCGGCGCCGTACTCTTCCTCTTTGCAATGGCCGGGCTGCGCGGGGCGCTGGCGTCGCAGCGACGCGGGCTTCCTATTGCGCTCTTCCTCCTCAACGCAGTCCTCCTCGCGGCCTTCGCTGCTTTCTGGGTCTACCTTGCTTCCCTAGCCTGAACGGGAGACCTCGCCGCAATCATCCGGGAACGGGACTCCCCCCACAGCCCGGCCTCACTTCGTCAGAAACGCCTCGCTGGTCACCAGGAACCGGATCATCGCCCGCAGCGTGTAGCCGCCCTCGCGGCACGCCTCGGCCGCCGCCTCCACCGTTGCCCGGTCGGCGTAGCCCGGCTCGCGCCCGAGCCCGTAGGTGAACAGCTTCTCCGCTAGGCAGCGCAGGAACAGCTCCTCCTTCGCCAGCAGTTGCTCCTGCAAGCCCGCCACCCCTGCGAACTCCGTCCCGTCGGGCATCGTCGCCGAAGCGTCGATCTCCGGGTCGCGATCCCCCACCCGCCCCTTGTAGCCGAAGCCCTCCCTGTCTCGCCAGGCGCCCGCCGCGTCGTAATTCTCGAGCGCGAACCCCAGCGGGTCGATCTTGTTGTGGCAACGTGCGCACTGGGTGAGTTCGCGATGGATCTCCAGCCGCTGGCGGACCGTCGCCTTGTCGATCCCGGGCACCTTGGGCGCGATCTCGCCGGCGTTCGCCACCGGCAACCCGGGGTCGGTACCGAGCAGGTTCTTCAGGATCCAAGTGCCACGCACTACCGGCGAGGTCCGCGTCCCGTTCGAGGTCACGCAGAGCACCGAAGCCTGGGTCACCACCCCACCCCGACGCGCGCCTTCCCCGACCGGCACCTTGCGCATCGCATCGCCGCGCACCCCATCGATCCCGTAGTAGCGTGCCATGCGCTCGTTGACGGTGACGAAATCGCTGCGGATGAAGTTCATCACGCTCAGGTCCTCGGACAGCACCGTGCGGAAAAACGCCACCGACTCCTCCGCCATCGACACCTCCAGATGCCGGTCATAGCGCGGGAACAAGTCCGGTGCCGGCGGGTTGGCGCCGATCTTGCGCAGCTCCAGCCACTGCCCGGCAAAGTGATCACAAAATGCCTCCGATCGCGGGTCGGCGAGCATCCGGTCGACCTGCTCGCGCAGCGCCGCCGCACCGAGCAACCCGCCGTCCTCCGCGAGCGCCCGCAGCTCCGCATCGGGCATCGACGACCAGAGGAAGTACGCCAGCCGCGCCGCCACCTGGTGGGCGTCGAGCGCCTCCCCGACCGCGACCGGCTCGGCGAGGAAGAGGAAGGCGGGCGAGGTCATCGCCGCCACCAGCGGCGCCTTCACCGCTTCATAGAAGTCGGCCCCACCCTCGATCTCAGCGTCGTAGAGACGCAGTTTGCGAACCAGCTCTGCCTCGGTCACCGGGCGCCGCCAGGCCTCACGCATGAACCTGGCCAGCAGCGCCTCCGCCTCCTCACGCCCTGGTTCGCTCCCCTCTCGGAGCACGCCGGCGAACAGCTTCCGGTGCGGCGCCGGTGGCCACTCGGCATGCAGCGGCCCCTCGATCTCGATCCAGTCGAGCAGCAGTTCGGGGCGCGGGAACTCGTCGCGCCCCTGGAACCAGAAGTTTTCCAGCACGCGCGGCACCGCGTAGCGGTTCATGAGTTTGATCCCCGCCTTCGCCGTGTCGAAACGGGCGCGCACCTCGTACACGCGCGGAGCCCCGACGGGGGCATCGACGTCGAACTCGCCGGCGAGCGCCGGCTGCCCGCCGCGTGTCACTTCGACCTGCATCCGCGGCGGGCCGTAATCGTACATCGATTCCTCGCGGAAGTGCGCCAGGTGCTCTTCGACCGAGGCCGGGTCGTAGTCGCGCCCCTTCTTCTTCGCCTCCTCGCCGTCGTGGGCCACGCGGATCGCCCGCACGCCCTCGACCACCTCTTCGCGATCGGGCACCCGTGCCGCCGCGCGGACTCGGATCGCGTAGTCGCCCTCGTGCGGCAGCCGGAACTCGCGGAAACCCGCCCCCTTGTCCCAGCCCTCTGTCCTCAGTACCACGAACCCGCCCTCCTTGTCATTGTTGCCGCTGTTGAGCAGAACCCGCTGCCCATCGCGCTGCAACCAGGTCCGGTCGCCCCCCTCGAGGTCTTCCTCGAACTCGAACCGCCATCGCATCGCCGCCGGTCGCTCGACGTCGGGGCGGGTGATCGCCCGGTCGACGAGCGCCCGCGCCGCATCGTAGTACAGCTCCATGTGCAGCGGCGACATCGTCAGGGCGCTGCCGACGTTGTCGAAGCCGCCCGCCGGCGGGTCGGCCGGGAAGGTGTCCGGATCAAATTCCAAGCCCAACAGGTCGCGCACCGTGTTCGCATACTCCGCGCGGTTCAGCCGCCGCAGCACGACTTGGTTCTCGCGCCGCGCCACCTCGGCGCGCGCCAGCTCGGCCGCCACCCAGTCGGCGAACCGGGCGGCCTCCTCCGCGGGCGGCTGCGGCTCGTCCTCCGGCGGCATCTCGTGCGAGTGCACCACATCCAGCACCTCCCCCCAGACCGCAGAAGCGGCGGGGTCCGAGAAGTCATTCGCCAGCCCCGACTCCAAGTTCAGCTCCCCCTTCGCTTTGGCATCGCTGTGGCAGTCCAGGCAGTAGCGGTCAAAGTAGGGCACCGCCACGCGCTCGAAGCCGTCGCGGTCGGGGATGACCGGCTGCACTGCGCCGGCGTTGACGACAGCGATTGTCGCCGCCGAGATGATGAGAACCTGATGGTGCATGACGGACAAGTCTTGCCCGGCGGCAAGTCAGTGGGAGCGCCTCCTCCGACCGAACAATCGGAGAGCCGCTCCGATCGTGATCAAGATGGCACCCTCCGGCTCGGGAATCACGGTACCCCCTATAATCTCAACATTGTCAAAATAGAGTGAATCCCCACCCGAACCGGACGCCAACAGCACGGCCCAGTCGGTGGCAGGCGCGACTTCGATGAGCGACCTCTCCGGCGTGAGCGGCCCCCGCAAATCGAAAGTGATCCGGTTCCATCCCGGCTCGACTTCGACCGAATCATCGACCTCAAGGACGACCCCTCCGACCTCAAACAGAATCCCCATGAACTCCGTGCTCGAGCTGTTGAGGAAAGCGTCAAAGCTGACGGCGTAGATGGGCATCACTTCGGTGGGATGCCTGTTCTCAAGC
>JAUIGD010000641.1 GCA_030430255.1 Verrucomicrobiia bacterium | reverse complement strand
AAGCAGAGGGCGAAGGAGGTGGTGAGCAGGGCGAGGATGGATTTGATGTTCATGGTCTTGTCGGGTTTTGGTTTTGCTTTGTGCCGATGTGGATATGCCGGAACCGCGGATGTGTGACGCGGGGGGGCTCAAAAACCGCCGCGCTCGGTCGCCCCCTCGCACCTCGTCGGCCACGCAGGCAGCCGCTCACCGCCGCCGCATCGCCGGCGACCCCGCTCGCACCGCCGCATCCCTGCGACTCGGGCCGGCGAGCCCGACGTCGCCGCCCCCCGTCAGGTTCGTACCCGAATCGACCTCCAGACTTCACGCCGCAGCGAGGCGCCCGCGCGCGGGTGCCCCATCAGATAGCGCTGGCGAACGCGATCGGCGCCAGCCTCCGGACCCCTCGCGCCGCCCGGGAACCCGCTCTCCGCCGTCCTCTCAGACCCCTCCAAGAACCCTCCAAGCCCCCCCCGAGCTGGGGGGATGGTGCGCGATGTTGGATTTGAACCAACGGCTCGACCACTGATCACCAACGAGTTAAATGGGGTGTGTTCCCATCTGCGTTCCCATGAAGCTGTCGCAGACTGGCAAGAACTGACGCAGGCTTGGGGAGAACTACCAGATGAGGTGAGGAAGGCGATCATGACCATGGTCAGAGCCACGTCGAGGTAGCGGGTATCGACTCAGGGGCAAAAGAAGTCCCTCGATGGGATGCCCGACCCGACTGAGCCACCCAATGAATTTCCATGCCGGAGAGCCAAACGCCATCCTCTGAGCTACCACACGATGCCGAAAAACGGCGCCTAGATCCCGATCCAAAGGCAGCGGAAACTCTTACGACACCAACGGGTATTTTGGGGGCTATGTGCCGAGTGAGGGAACCAGAGCGCGTCCTCGAATCTCGGGGACGCGAGCAGCTGTGTAGTAAACGCTGAGCTATTCGGACGAGGTGAAGTGGCGGCAGCAGTTTGTCGGCTCCTCGGTCGGGAGCAGCCTCCTCGACGAATGAGCCGACATCGCGACCGTCGCTAGATTCCTAGACCACGCCAGCGACACGACCACGATGCGTAAAGCGGCACTGATGCTATCGGTGCCTTGGTCGCACCGCACCAACTTGAACCGATTCGAGTTGTACCCTCGACCCAGAAGCCCCGATCCGGAAGCCAAAAATTCCTATCGCGCGGAGCCCTACCCGCTCGTCCCGCGCTCAGGTTGGCGCCGGCTACCGATCGCTTTGGCTGCGCCCCGCACCCGGCCCCGACGATGGTAGCGAGAGAGCCGCATCGTAGATCTCCTTCAATCGAAGCCAGTCGGCATCCCCCAACCATTTCGAATCGTACTGGTCGAGACAGCGCAGCAGGAAGTCGAGATCCGCGCTCCCCGGGTCGTGGAGGTGGCTGGGAATGTTGTGGACGGCGTCCATCAGGTCGGCCACCCGTTCCGACCACCGGCGCCGCAGACGAAGCCTAAGGCGGTTCTGGGCGCCCCGGGCGAGAAACCGGGCATGGATCACCGCCCTGTAGACGACCTCCTGCAAGGCTTGTTTTTGAGCGTGATCGAGCATCGACACCCCACCTTGGCGCAGGGCGACACGATGCCAAGTGACAGACGGCGCCCGACAGATCACCATCCCACCAATGACGGTCACCCCGACCCAGAGCATCGACCTCTACCACCGGGCACTCTACCTGTCGTCGGGCTGCGGCGCGCTGGCCGTCGCCTCCCCCATCGCGAGATCAGTGCCGTTGGTCGGGACGGCGGCATCAGGGAGATCAGCGGCCACTGGTGCGAGATCCGTTCACTCTCCCTTCACCCCGACCGAGAGCTATTGGCCATCTCCCACGGCAACCGCCTGACGATCACCGATACCCCGAGGTTAGGCTGCGGGGCAGTTCCGATTTCCCGGACAAGGCTGGGGGTACCTGCCACTCGATGGGGTTCGTCAGGGAACGCCACGCGCTGGTCGCCTCCGAGATCGGCAGGACGTTCCCGCTGGACGTCCGGGAGATGCAGGTGCTAGACGAAATCGAGAT
>JAUIGD010000214.1 GCA_030430255.1 Verrucomicrobiia bacterium | reverse complement strand
AACGAATGGCGGCACTCGCCTGCGGATGGGGTGATCGATCCAGGCTAAGGGAGGCTAAGGGGAATGGCGCTTGGTGAAGCCGGGTTCTCGGCGGTTTGAGCCGAGGACGGAACCGATGCTCGCTCCGGGAGATCCTCGTGGGTGCCGCCGTTTAAGCCGTGCGCGGGACAGCCCCTCGGAGTCGAGTTCCCAACCGGGGAGGCGGTGGGATCGTTCAACACGAATGGCTCCGGAGACGCGGATCGCGGTGAGAGGCCCTTCGCGTTGCTCAGGGTGACAGCTCCGCGGTGTGAGGGGATGGCCACCAGACCTCTCAAGGAATTGCGGTGTCATCCTGACAAGCGCAGCGCAGGAAGGATCCCGCCATGAAACCCGCGGGTCGAGCCCCGGGGACGCCCCCGATGCCTTGACGGCTCCAAGCGAGCGGGCACCGGGACGCTGCCACCCGTCGATGCCTTTCTTTAACCATGCGCCATTCGGGCTAAGGGCAAATCGAAAACCTCCCGGCGTCCCCGCGCCGCGCCCGCACCCGAACAGCATCGGCGGACACGGAGGTCCGCCCTCCAGCGGGAAAGGCGGGCGAGATTCCCCCACCACGTCGCTCGAGGGGATTGGGTCGCCTTGCAAACGCGGTGGCAGCGCGCCAAGGTCGCGCCATGCACGCGAGCGGAACCTTTCTCAGAACCGTGCCCGCCATCGCCGCGATGGCGTTCGCTTTGTCCCCCACCATCGCCCGCGCGGATCGGCTGGAGGATCTTTGCGAGGAGTTCACCGGCTTCGACCAAGACGGCGACGGCCAGGCCGAGTTGGCGGAGGCCGAGGTGCTGCACACCGCGGGCGCGGGCGAGCGGCGGGTGGTGATGTTGGTGGAGAAGCGGCTGCTTTCGCCGCTGGAGGGTGCGCCGGACCTCGCCGCGGCGGTGCGGCAGTGGGCGGAGGACCTCGCGGCCGAGGGCTTCCGCGCCGAGGTGGCCGCGGTCGAGCTCGCGCCCGCCGAGGGCCATCAGGACGGTCGCTACCTGCTCGCGCTGCGCGAGTTTTTGCGCGCGCTCCATCGCGCGGCGCCGCTGGAGGGCGCGGTGCTGACCGGGCGGTTCCCCGACGCCTACCTCGTGCGCACGATCAACTGGCGGAAGAGCGGCGACCTCACCCTGCACAAGGGCAAAGCCGAGCAGCAGACGTACAAAAAGGTGCGCTATCTGCGCCGCCAGCCCGAGACGATCGCGCAGCGGGCGGACATCGTCTTGGCCGATCTCGACGGCCGCTGGGAGGACCTCTACGTCGGGCCGAAAACGGCGGTGCCCTCGGTGCTGGCGGTGTTCGACGGCGCGGTGCCGACCGAGGGCGGCGAGTGCGTCGACCTGCAAGTCGGCGCCGCGACGCACGAGGACTTCTTCCACATCGCCGACGGCGACGCCGAGGTCGACGCCGCCGCGCGCTCGGTGCGCATCGACAACTCGGTCGGCGACCGCGAGTGCGCCGAGTCCGACCGGTCGCGCCCGAACCACCTGGCGCGGCCGGACATCCTGGTGTCGCGGCTCGACGCGCGCGGGGTGGCGCTGCGCCCGCGGGCGGACATCGTCGGCACGGACGGCGCGGGGTTGCTCGACGCCGACGGCCGGCCGCGGGCGGTGAAGTTCGCCTCGCGGGACGAGGTGCCGTCCTGGTCGCGGGTCTGGGAACCCGATCCGCTGTTGGAGCGGCGCCTGCTCGCCGAATACTTCGAGCGCAACCACCGCTACCGTACCGGCGCGGAGGAGATCGCCTGGCGCCCGTCGTCCATCGCCTGCGACCTGCGCTCCGGCTATCGCGTGATGCGCGCCGCCGCCGCGGACTGGGAGTCGGGCGAACCCGCGCTCGCGGACATCCACGGGCGACCGACCCTCACATCGTTCGCTGAGTGGATCGCCTACCCCGCGGTCCTGCGCACCGTGCGCGCGCACAGCTTCCCCTACGGCAGCCAGTTCCGCCGCGCCGGCACGGCGTCGCTCGACGCCGCGCTCGGCGGGCCCGCTTGGTCGTGGACCGCCTCCGGCGACGAGCTGCGCCCCTCGCTCGCCGCGGCCTGCGGGCGCGGGATGCTCAACTGGTACCTCATGCGCTCGCTGTGGGAGAACGGCAAGGTCGCGCCGGGGCCGGCCTTCTACCACCACACCGGCTGCGAGGCGATCTCGCCGCCGGGCGCGAAGTCGCTGCCCTACCACCACCCGAGCTACGGGCGCATGCAGGGCGCCGAGTCGCTGCTGTTGTTCGGCAACGGGCTGGCGCTCGTCGGCCGGGCGAAGGTGTACTACGACGAGCCGCGCGGCTTCGCCCAGGCGCTGGCGGGCGGCGAGACCTTCGGCGCCGCCTGGGCGGCATACTACGAAGCCGAGTCTCGGCGCGAGATCACGCGTCCCCTCGGGGGCGACATCGACCGCAAGCGCGCCTATTTTTGGAGCGTGTTGGGCGACTGGACGCTGCGGCTGCGGCGGGGTTGAGGCCGCCAACCCTCACCCCCCCGCGCGGTAGCTGCGGCCGGCGCGGGGGATGCCGCGTTCGCCGACCTCGGCGAAGGTGATCGGGATGGTGCCGGCGGCGCCGCGGACGTGGAAGTGCAGGTGCGGGGTCATGCTGCGGCCGACGTTGCCGCTCTCGGCGATCCTCTCGCCGCGGGCGACCTTTTGCCCGACCTCGACCAGCGCACCTCCTTTGCGCATGTGCAGGTAGTAGGCGGTGGTGCCGTCGCCGTGGTCGATCGCGACGAGGTTGTTCGGCGCGCGGTTGCCGTTGCCGTCGTGGTGCTCGACGACGCGCGTCACGGTGCCGGCGCGGGCGGCACAAACCGGCGACCCGACCGGCATGGTGAAGTCCCAGGCGAAGCGGCCCGGGCCGTGGTGGCTGACCACGCCGCGGTTGCCCTGGATGCAGAAGCGCTCGACGCCCGCCGGCCAAGGCAGGCGGTAGGGCGAGGCGGCGCGCGGCGGGTAGGTGTCATCGGGGCTCGGCCCGGTGAACAGGGCGAGCGCGGTGAGCGCGAGCGTGCCGACGGCGGTGGCGGTGGGCAGGGCGGCGGGCATCGGTGGTCGGGTTCAGGGCTGCACGGGTTCGGGTTCCGCCGCCTCGCCCTCCATGTGGCGCGGCAGGCGGAAGACCCTGCCGTTGGCGTCGGCAAAGTAGAGCGACGAGGGCGAGGGCTGCCGCCCGTGGCCGTCGGCCCAGAGCGCGTAGAAGTCGCGGTGCGCACCGACCGGGCGGCGCACGTAGCCGTGGTTCATGGCGCTGCCGGCGGTGAGCGCGCCGCCCTTGTCCCAGCTCGCCCCGCGGTCGGCGCTGCGCCAATCCGCGACCTCGCCGCCGGGGTTGAAGGGCTGCGGGCCGGTGTCGGTGGGGGCGATGACGCGCCAGCCGCCGGAGGGTTCGATCCAGAGCGAGCCCATGTCGTAGTTGCTGTCGGACCGCATCGCGTCGCGGATCTCCCATTGCTCGCCGGTCCAGCGCGCGGTGCGCCATTGGCGCGGACCGTTGTCGGGGCCGGCCTGGTAGCCCTTGCTGGTGAGGTAGAGGATCACCGGGCGGTCGTCGGCGTCGAAGGCGATGTCCTTCACGTACACGTTCAGACCTTCCGCTCCGTAGTCGTGGATGAGCGCCGGTGATTGTGGCTTTGTGAGGGGAAGCTCGACCGCCTCGCCGGCGGCGGTCGTCCAGGTCTCGCCGCCGTCGGACGACTCGATGTAGTACAGGTTCGTGCGCCAGTTCAGGCCCTTGCCGGCGGGGTGGAAGTTGAAGGTCGAGCCGACCCGCTCGCGCCCGGCGGCGCTGATCTGGTAGTGCCCCTCCTCGATCGCCGCCAGCGTGCGGACCTCGCCCCAGCGGACGCCGTCGGGGCTGGCCATGAAGCAGATCGAGCGCTTGGCCGGCTGGCCGTAGCGGGTGAAGAAGCAGGCGAAGCCGCGCCCGGGGCCGAGGTGCCAGGCCTGCATGTAGGAGAAGTTGTCCCAGGGCTTGCGCTCGCCGCCCTCGGCGAAGGTGACCTCGACGCGCTCGAAGCTGCCGATGTCGTACGGGCGCGTGCTGCGGTGGATGAAGGACGGGCGCGCGGTGCCGTGCGAGGTCGAGAACACCCAGAGGTGGCCCTTGTCATCGACCGAGAGGACGGGGTTGTCGTGCGCGTCGGTGGTCTTTTTGTCCAGCAGCACGAACGGGCGCGGGACGGTGCCGGTGGCGTGGTCGAAGTAGGACACCATGTGCAGCAGCGCGCGGTCGTCGCCGCGCTTGGCGCCGCCGTAGCAGAAGAAGGTCTTGTCGACCTCCGGGCGGTAGACGGCGAAGGGGTTGTGCTTCGCGCAGTAGGTCGCCATGCCGCCGCTGTACTTGTAGCGGTACTCGTCGCCGGAGGGCTGGTTCATGTACCACACGCCACGGTAGCCGTGGTCCGGGGCGCCGGGTTCGGCCTCCGGGCGCGCGCGGTCGGACAGGTACTTCAGCAGCGAGTGCTCGGGGTCCGGGGAGTCGTGGCCGTAGTCCCAGACCATGACGCCGCCGAGCCCGTGCTCGCGCACGAGGTCCAGGCGCAGGTCGCAGGCGGCGCGGCCGACGCCGGAGAAGCCGGCCTCCGACTCCGGCAGGGTCCGCGCGCCCTCGCCGACGAGGTTCTTGTAGGAGATCGCGCGGCGCTTGCCGCCCATCTCCTTGGCGTAGAAACCGACGCCCAGCAGCAGCTTCTCCGGCGGCAGCCCGGAGGCGAGCATGCGCTCCACCGCGCCCTCCAGCCACTCGCGCTGCGTCCCCTTCGGCGGGTTCCACGGGTGGTAGCACATCAGGTTGACCTGATCGATGTGCGCGTAGCTGGCCTCCGAGAGCGGGCGCGTGTAGCCCAGCGCCACGGTCAACAGCCGCCCCGCCGGGCGCAGTCTGCCGGACAGCTCGGCGAGGAAGCGTTCGAAGTCCGCGTGCTCGCGCTCGCCGCGCGGGAACTCCCAATCGACGTCCACGCCGTCGAGATCGTGCTGCGCACAAAACGTCGCCAAGGTGTCGGCGAAGCGCGCCCGCCGTTCCGGCGTCGAGACCGCGTTGGCGAACAATTTGCCCCGCCCCCAGCCGCCGACGCAGACGGTGACTTTGACCCCTGCGGCGCGCGCTTGGCGCCCGACCTCCAGCAGGCCCGGGGTGATGCGCGCGAAATCGACGCCGCCCTCCTCGGTGGGTTTCGACGAGAACAGCACGAGGTGGGTCGTCCCGTGCAGGGCCAGCTCCGCCCCCGCGCGGACGCGGTAATCGGGGAAATAGACACTGATCGCCATCGGCTCGGCGGCCGGTACCGCGAGGGCGGCCGACGCTGCGGCGGCGGTCGCCAGGGAGAACGCGAGCAGCAGGCGGCGGAGTCGGGATGTGAAGCGCATTGGCCGGAGCATCGCCGGAACGGGGTGAAAAGGCGAGCCCTGGCCCGCGTCAACCCGGAGTAGCGCAGTGCACCCTCGCCGTCGGCTGCGCATGCGGGTGCTGGCAGGTACTCATCTCGATAGTGACAGGTACTTTCTTTGGGGTGCGGCAGCGGCTCACGGGGACACGTGTTCTCTCCGGGGCGGTGCGGAGCGGGAGGGCAAACGTCCCCGTTTGCCAAGTGTCCGTTGGGCTTCACGGTGGTGACGGCATCACGTGGTGCCGGGCATCAGGTTTAGTGCCAGGTACTTTTTTGAGGGCCGCGGAGCGGACGAGAGCGTCGAGGGTCATGGTTTGGCCGTAGTTTATTGGATCGTTAGGGAATGGCGGGTGCGAAATCGAGGCGCAGGAAGGTGCGCGGCGCGACGCTCTGCGGGTCGACGAAGCGGAAGCTGGCCCATTCGTAGCCGGGCATCGCGTCGGGCAGACCGGGGGGCAGCACCGCGTCTTCGACGGGGGCGGACCAGTCGAGCAGGTCGGCGGTGCCGGCCGGGAGGTAGCGGATGCCGGCGGCCTGGTAAGCGCCATCGATGTGGGAGCCCCCGGTGATGCGCTGGTAGAAGAGGTGAAGGTGGTCTTCGTTGGTGGCGGGGTCGGTCAGCTCTCCGACGAACACCTGAAGCTCACCGCCCGCGAAGCCGGGGTGGCCGCCGGCGACCGCGATCTCGGCGACGTTCGGGGCGCCGTCGCCGTCGGTGTCGGCGAAGGGCGAGAGGTCGGGGCCGCTGAAGCCGTGGACGTCGCGGAGCGCCTGGGCGACGGGGTTGTCGTCGTCGATGATGCCGACCGCGATCTCGGGCGGGCCGGTGGTGGGGAGTCGGGCGCCGGTCGCGTTCAACGCGGAGATGCCGGCGGGCTCGACCCAGTCTTCCGGCTGGGGGTCGTCGATCGGAGTGAGGGTGATCGAACCGCCCGTGGCGCCGGCCGGGATGGTGATCTGCAGGCCCGAGAGCGTGTAGTCGACCCCGTCTTGGGCGAAGCCCGGCCCCGCGAGCGGGAGGAAGTCGACCGTCACGTCGTGCGGCAGGGCGTAGGGGAGTTCGGCGATCAGGTCGGTCGGGGCACCGCTCTCGACGATCTCGTGGTCGGCGGGGCGGAAGGTCAGTTCCGGGCCGACGTCGTGCGGAACCGGCAGGAGGTAGTCCTCGACCTCGCCATCGGGGGCGGCGCCGAGCGCGCCGAGGCTGGCGGCGGTGCTGAGGCGGAAGCGGAGGCCGACCTCGGTGCCTGCGGCGGCGGCGGCGGCGGTGGGCACGGTGGAACTTAGCAAAAAGTTGGATACTCCCGACGCAGCCGGAACGGGCGTTGGCGGCAGCGCCTCGCCGGGGTCCGCGAAGTCGCCATCGCCGTTCCAATCGACGAAGGCGGTCAGTTCGGCCTCTGCCGCGCCGTGGTTGGTGGCACGGACGGGGAAGGCGACCGTGTCGCCGATCTTGAAGCCGGTGGGCGGCATGGTGAAGCCGTCCTCATCGTCGGTGAAGCCGCTGACGTCGCCATCGGCCTGGGGGGTCGGCGAACCGTCGGGTTCGGCGTCGGGCGCGATCTCGCCGAGGTAGAGGTCGGCGCCGACGAGGTGGCTGGGGCCGGCGTCCGCGAGGCTGGTGCGGTAGCCGCGCGGGCGGTTCTCGGGGAGGTCGCCGAAGTCCATCGGTGTGTCGGTGACGCGGACCAAGTAGTCCTCGACCTCGCCCAGGCCGCCGGGCCCGTCGGGGCCGAGCGCGGGGAGGGGGCTGATGCGGAAGCGGGCGGCGATGTCGTAGCCCGCGGGGGTGCCGGGTGGCACGTCGAAGGTGACGAGGTAGCTGGTGGACGAGCTGGCGGCGACGGGCTGCGCCGGGGCGCGCTCGCCGGCGTCGTCGAAGTCGCCGTCGCGGTTCCAGTCGATGAAACCGTGGAGGAAGGCTTCGTCCGCGGTGCCGTTGGTGGCTTCGACGCCGAACGCGGCCGATGAGCCGGGGGCGATGGCGGGGGGGAGCTGGACGCCGTCCTCGTCGTCGACGCCCGGGATCGGCGAGTGCAAATCGTCGCCCAGCGCGTGCGGGTGCGGTTGGGCGGTGTTGTGGTCGTAGTCGTTCTCGGCCCCCAGTTTCAAGGTCGGTGTGAACTCGCGGAGGTGACTGGGGCCGCCATCGCCGAGCGATGTTCTGTAGGGTGCGGGCAAATCGCCAAAGTCGGAGATGCCGGTCGCGGTTTGGACTTCGAAGCTGACGATGTGGTCTTCGATTTCGCCCCACGGGATCACGCCCTCGGGCAGGACGCCGTCGGCGGGAAGATCGGGGGTGAGGCTGAGGCGGAAGCGGAGGGCGAAGCGGTGCGCGCCTTCGGCCCAGTATCCGAACGGGACGTCGAACTGGGGGTAGACCACGTGATCGACCGAGCCATCGGGGACAATCTGATCGGGCAGGCGTTCGCCCGCGTCGTCGAAGTCGCCGTCGCCATTGACGTCGATGAACGCCGCGAGGTAGGCGTCGGAGCCGGATCGGTTGGTGGTCGCGAGCGAGGTGACGAAGGTCAAGGGCCCGGGGAAGGAGAGGCTCGGCTGGGTGAACTCGAACGGCCCCTCGTCGTCGGTGCCGATGCCGGAGTCGTCCCCCAGCGCGTCGGCATCGGGCTGGCCGTCGGGCTCGGCATCGATGTCGAGGTCGGCGGCATCAGGGGCGAAGTCGTCGTCGCTGATGCTGAGCAGCGGCACGGTTTGTCCCGGGTCGTAGGGGTCGGGTCCCATGAGGATACGGTGGCGGGGGCCGTCGTCCGCGAGGCGGGTGCGGTAGTCGGGGATCGACGAGTCTGAGAAGTGCCCCGGAACGGAGCCTGGCCGCGAGTCGGGGAGATCGCCGAAGTCGAGCAGGGGTTCGATCCGCACCATGTAGTCCTCGACCTCGCCATCCCTCGCGGGGCCGGTGTCGGCGAGGCCGGTGTCGGTGCTCAGGCGCAGGCGCAGGCCGACCGGGCCGGCGGTGTGGGCGTTCGACGGGACGAAGAACGGGACGTGGATCACCGGGCCGCCGAGCGGGACGGAGGTGCGGTGGATCTCGGCTCCGGTGAAGAGGCCATCGCCATCGTAGTCGAAGAAGACGCTGAGTTCGGCGTCGGGCGATTTGTTGTTGTGGACGGTGACCTCGAACGCGGTGTGGGCGCCGGCGTGGGTGGCGGCGGGGATCACCACGCCGTCCTCGTCGTCGGAACCGGTCAGGGCCGAGTCGTCGCCGTCGGCGAGCGGCGTCGGTTGGCCGTCCGCTTCGAGGTCCGCCGGGCCGCCGATGGCGAGGTTCTCGTCGAAGGTGTGGCGCGGGCCGTCGTCGGCGAGGAGGGTGCGGTAGGCGAGGCCGCCGGGGTTGCTGAGCTCGTCGGGCAGGTCGCCGAAGTCGAGGTCGCCCCCGCCCGCCGGGGCGAAGCCGAAGTCGAGGCCGGTGACCTGGTTGCCCGGAGCCAAGGCGACATCGTGGCCGGGCACGGCGGGGTAGGTTTGGGCGGTGCCTGCGGGCGGGGTGGCCTCGACTCGGTAGGTGCCCGGCGGGAGCGGGGTGAACCCGTAGTTGCCGGCGGGATCGGTCGCGGTGGTGGCGACCTGCACGAAGCTCCCGCCTTGGTCTTCGAACAATGTGAGCCCCACTCCGGCGAGGCCGGACTCTGCCGGGTCGAGGAGCCCGTTCCCGTCGGCGTCGTCCCAGGCGAGGCCCTGCAGGCCCGCTGCGGGTTCGCCTTCGTCGTCGAGCACGTCGACCATGGCGGTGGCGTCGGGGTGTGCGGCGGCCGAGGCGGTAACCGTGACGGTCTGGGTGCCGTCGAGGATGGCGTCATCGACGGCGGTGACGGTGAAGGTTTGCGAGGCTTGTCCGTCGGGGATGGTGACGTCCGCAGGGACGATGGCCTCCGTCGTATCGCTGCTTTGGAGGGTGACGAGGAGGTCGCCTGTGGTCGAGTTGCGGGTGGCCGTGCCGGTCGCGCTGCCGCCGTTTTCGCTGATGGCGGCGGGTTGGATGGACACGGTCAGCGAGTCCGCGGGGGGGGCGCCCTCGATCTGCATCAAGTAGTCTTCGACCTCGCCGGGCAGCGGCGGGGAACCGGGGGGGTCGTAGGCGTCGAGGTCGGCGTTGCCGTCGGGGTCGGGGACCAGGCGCAGGCGCAGGCCGACGCGGTCGGCGGTGTGGGCGGTGGCGGGGATCGGCATGGCCGAGGCGACCGCTTGGGCGCCCTGGCCGATCGGGCCGATCTTGCGCACTTCGCCCGCGCTTTGGAAGCGCCCGTCGAAGTCGAAGTCGGCGAAGAGGAACAGGCTGGCGTCGGCGCCGGTGTGGTTGATGACGCCGATGTCGAAGTTGGTGATGCCGCCGAGGGGTTGGGGATTGAAGAGGGCGGTGCCGTCCTCGTCGGGGTGGCCCGCGGTGTCGTCGCCGTCGGCGTCGGCGGTGGGCTGGCCATCGGGTTCCGCGTCCTGTGCGATCCCGAGGGCGAGGTCGGGGGTGACGAGGTGGCGCGGGCCGTCGTTAGCGGCGGTCGTCTGGTAGCCGCCGAAGGCGCCGCCGATCCCGGGGAGGTCTTCCGGCAGGTCGCCCCAGTCCAGCTCGGGTGCGGGCGCGCTTTGCACCGGCAGCAGGTAGTCCTCGACCTCGCCGGGGAAGATCGGGGCGAGCGCGAGCAGGGCGGCGAGCTGGCGGCTCAACTCCACCTGGAAGTCGGCGCCCTGCTCATCGGTCCACGATTCTGCCGAGTCGAGGACGACGAGGTCCGGGCCGGTCGCGCCGAAGGGGCTGCCGGCGCCGCTGGCGAGCGTGTTGTCGGCGGCGAAGAGGTCGCCCACGGCGACCGTGATGCCCGCGTCCGGCGTCTCGACGAAGGTTCCCCCGAGGAACGTGCCGTAAGCGTCGAACACCTCGCGGGCGAGGTTTTGCTGGAGCTCGTTGATCGCGTTGGTGAGCGCTTGCCCGCCGGCGTCGGAGCCGTAGTCGGCGCGGAAGTTGAACTCGAACGACGGCGCCGGGGCGGGGTCCGGCGGGGGGGGGTCGGTCGCTTCGATGGCGCCGGCGAACTGCGGGGCGAGGCGGAGCCGGAGGCCGGTGTGGCCGACCGACTCCATGCCCGCAGCGGGCCCGGCCGGGAACTGGACCGAAACCGTGGGCGCGGTGTGCGGGGCGACCGGGGCGGTGGCGACCTCGCCGGGGCCGGTGAACGCGCCGTCCCCGTCCCAGTCGGCGAAGGCGTAGAGGGTGGCCGGCTGCGGCGTGTCGTTGGTGACAGGCACTTCCAACGAGTAGGGCGCGCCGACGGTCGCTGGCGGCGGGCCGGCCAACGCTTCGTCGTCGGCGCCCGCGAGATCGTCGCCGTCGGCGGGCACGGTCGGCTGGCCGTCGGGTTCGGCATCGATCTCGGAGCCGATGGT
>JAUIGD010000213.1 GCA_030430255.1 Verrucomicrobiia bacterium | reverse complement strand
CCTAGCCCGGATCGATCACCACCTCCGCAGGCGAGGCGCCGCCGATCGTTGATGCTGAGTAGGCGGCGGCAGGGATCGGCGAAGCGGCTGGGTAGACACCCTGCCCGAGCCGTTCCCAACGGCAACACCCTCAGCATCAACGAGCGCAAGCCGCAGCCCGGAGCTCGGTGATCGATCCGGACCAGGCCGAATGGTGCTTGGTTGAGGTGGTGCATCGCTCTGCCGACCAAGCTGCGGGGGGCAGCGGCGCTCAGCCGGGGCTGAATGGGTCACATCGATCGCGACGACCTTGCGCGCGATTGAAAGACTTCGCGGTTTGACCCCGTTTTAGATCGCCATGCACCCGTCTCGTCTTCTCGTCGGGGTTGGAACCCTCATTCTCATCGTGCTGCCCGCCAGCAGCGCCGAACGCGGGGCTCTGCTCGACCGCTCCGGGCAGGCGCTCGCCACCGGATCCGATGCCGCCCGCCGTTACCCCCTCGGCGAAGCCGGAGCCGCGGTGACGGGCTACGTGAGGCCGGACCACGGGGATCCGGCCGCCGGAGTCATCGGCGCCGAGTTGGCTTTCGATGCGGAACTCGCCGGTGGCCGCGACGTCGTTCTGACCATCGACGCCCGCCTCCAACTCGCGGCTTGGGAGGCGCTGGGTGGAGACGAGGCCGGGACGGCCATCGTCATCGGGGCTCAGGAAGGTGAGGTTTTGGCGGTGGTTTCGCGGCCCAGCTTCGACCCGGCCGTTTTCGCGCGGGGGATCACCCGAGAGGAGTTCACGGGGTTGCGTGACGATCCCCAGCGCCCGCTCGTGGCGCGGGGCTCCACCCTGTCCTATCCCCCTGGCAGTTTGTTCAAACCGGTCGTCGCGCTCGCCGCCTACCGGGCGGGGCTGGCCGACAAGCGGATCCCCTCACCCGCCTCCATCGAAGTCGGCGGGCACCGGTTTCACGACTGGGTTCGCAAGGAGCGCCCACCGATGCTGATCGAGGCCGCGATCACCCAGACATCAAACACCGTTTTCTACCAAGCTGGTGAGGAGGCGGGCTGGGCGGCGATCGCGCAGGCCGCCGCGGCGCATGGGCTCGGGCGGAAAGTCCTCGGCTGGCGGCACGAGGCCGTCGGCCACATCCCCGCCGAGCTGGAGCTCGCGTCTGAGTTGCCCTCCCACGCCATCGGGCAGGGCCGCATTTCAGCGACGCCCCTCCAGATCGCCCGAGCCTACACGACCATCGCCAACGACGGGCGCATCCCCGAGTTCGAGATGCGTATCGAGGGCACCGAGGGCGCCGCCGAGGATCCGGCTGAGCCGGCGGAAACGGGGTTTCACGCCGCATCCTACGAGCGTTTGCGCGGCGCCTTGGTCGACTGCGTGAACGGCCGGCGCGGCACGGCCTCCGGTGCGAAGCTCGACACTGTCAAAGTGGCCGGCAAGACGGCAACGGCGGAGATCGGATGGGATCGGCGGGTAGCTTGGTTCGCCGGCTTCGCCCCCGCCCGCGAACCTCGCTATGTGGTGGTCGTCGCCATCGAAGGCGGAGCAGAAAAGGCGGGCAACCGCGACGCCGCGCCCGTCGCGCGGCAAATCTTCAAGACCCTCCTCGACAGCGAAGCTCCCCCCAAGCGAGACGAGTAGGTTAGCAGGGCATCGTTCCCCTCCCTAGTAAGGTAGCAGGGCATCGCTCCCCTCCCCAGCCGTCGCGATCCTTCGCTCCCTTCACGGACGAACCCAATCCAGCCACACGGCGGACGGGAGCCGTTGCACTACCTCACCCCGGAGATGACGTCTTCAGGCGTGCCGCTGGCACCGGGCTGTTCCAACCAGGGGAGCGCCGCCGAAACCGCAAGCGAGACCAACGCGTGCCCCCCTTACTTGAACGAGGTGCTCGTCAGGTATTCTTTCCAGTCCGCTTCGAACTCTTCGACCGTTTCGAAGCCGAAGATTTTGGCCATCTCCTGCGGCACCGGGATCGTGCGCCCGGTGTCGATGCGGTTGAGGAAATCGGAGAACTTGTCGAGCCGCGATGGCGTGCTTTGCATGTAGGCCGCCCAGCCATAGGCGAGCACGGTCAGCTCGGGGGTGAGGCCGGAGGCATCGCTGACGCGGTATAGCGCCTCGATGTCGGCCTCGACCTTGTCCTTCTTCACCAGGTCGCGCAGCGTGCGCGCCCACTTGGTGCCGTCGTCGAAGCCGCCGGCCTTCACGATCTCGTCGGACTCGTAGGTGTTGGCGTCGATCATCTGGGTGACCGTCTCGCCGGTGAGCTGGATCTCCTTGAAGTAGGCGTGGCCGATGCGGAGAGCGAAGCCGCCGTCGCCGCCGGTGCCCCCGGCCTCGCGCGCGTCGGACTGGAACCCGGCGCCGCCCATCATCTGCCCGAGGACATCGCCGGCGATGCAGTGCGTCGGGAACGGGTTCCAGACGCCCGACTTGAAGGTCCGCTTGTTGCTCGCTTTGAAGGCGCGGGCGCCGGACGCGACCTTGTACTTGTCGGCGGTCTCGGCATCGAGCCGCAAGCCGGCGCCGGAGGTCTGCGGCCAGGTGGCGGCGGTGTTCTGAGCGCGGATCTGTAGCTGTTGAGCCATCTCGCCAGGCGCCTCCGCAGCCTCCGATTGCAGCACGTGGATCTGGTAGCGGCCGAGGATCTCGTAGTCCTCGTCCTCGCCACAGAGGAAGATGGCCCGCTTCTCGTCACCCCACTTGTCGGCGAAGCCGGGGTGCTGGAAGTTCATCCCGGCCCACATCCGCTCGGCCAGTTCGGCGATGTCTTTGCCGCGCACCCGGCCGCTGGACATCACCAAGAAGTGTTCCGACTCGACGATGTCGAACTCGAGCGAGAAACCCTCCGGCAGGAAGAACTTGTCATCGCGGCGGATGAGGGTCTTCGAGTCGAAGCGCATCTTCTTCTCCGGCATGTCCACCCGCGCCGAATCGTCAATCACGACTTCGCCCCCTCCCCCGTATTCGGCGAGGTATTGCTGATCTCCAGCACTGAGGGTGTCACGCTCGATGGTCACGTCGCGTCCGCCCTCCATCCGGAGCCGGACCCGATCCCCATCGACGCTGAGCAGTTCCGCCTGGATGGTTTGCCCTTTGAGGTTCGTCCATGTGCGCATCTCGGCTGCGTAGCCCAAACCGGTGAAGGCGAGTGTGACGAGCGCCCCGTTGCGGAGGCGGTTCCCAATTCCCTTGGCGTTGATTCTCATGGAGTGAGACATACCGCTCCGGCGGCGCTTTGTCCACGCCCAAAACCGTGCGCCCCCCGCGGCCGTTGCCGGATCCGCGATTCCGTTCTAAGCTCGGCGATGCGCGTGTGCCACCCCTCCGTCCAAGTCCTCGGCGCCGCGATCGCCATGGGTCTTCCCGCCCAGGTTGTCGCCGGGGACCGATTGGAGCGGGAGCGGTTGATCGGGGATCCCTCGCTCAAGCACGCCGACGACCTCTCCCACCTCCAGGCGCTGCCCGGGAACCGCCTCCTCGCCGCAGGGGAAGATGGCTCGGCCCGCCTTTGGGATCTCGACGGCGGGGTCGAGATCGCGCGGTTCGGACACGATGGGAATTACGCATGGCACGCGGTCCCCCTCCCCGACGGGCGGATCGCGAGCGCCGGGGGCGACGTCCGCCTCTGGGATCTCGACGACCCCGCTTCCGATCCGGTGAAGTGGGAGGACGACCAGAGCGCCTACCGCTTGGCGGTGATCCCGGACACGACCTTCCTCGCCAGCGCCCACGCGGACGGGGTGGTGCTGATTCGCGATTGGGTCGATGGCAGCCTGGTCCGAAAGCTCGAAGTGCAGGGGACCGATGATGTCTACAGCGTCGCCTCGATCCCCGGTCACCGCCTCGCCGCCGCGATCGATGACATCGTCTATGTATGGGATTACCGATCCGGAGAACTGCTCACCGAGCGCCAGCTCGTGGCCGACAAGGACGTCTACACCTTGTCCCCTTCCCCGGACGGTGACTCCCTTCTCGCCAGCGTCGGGTCGGAGCTGCACTGCCTCGGGTCGGCCGATCTGGCGGAGGCTTGGACGGTCGCGTTCGGCGCGACCACCTACATCGCCGCATGGGCGCCCGACGGCGAGAGCGTGGCCCTCTGCAGCGCGGAAGAGCTCATCTGCCTGAAGGCGGATGACGGCACCGAACGGTGGCGCACGGGGACGGAGCTCGGCACCCACCGCGCGGTGGCTTACAGCGCTGATGGGAGTGAGGTGTTCTCCTCCGGGCGCGGGGCGATTTTCCGCTATCGCGCTGCCGATGGGGTGCAGACCTACCCGGCCG
The DNA here is from genome assembly GCA_030430255.1 of Verrucomicrobiia bacterium. Taxonomy (GTDB): domain Bacteria; phylum Verrucomicrobiota; class Verrucomicrobiia; order Verrucomicrobiales; family DEV007; genus JAUIGD01. The sequence continues at coordinate 6,530 of JAUIGD010000213.1, read as the reverse complement.
AAGACCGGCGGATCGCCCAGGGTTACACGGGCGGGGCGGCGCTGTCTGCGGACGGGCGGCTCGCCTTTCTGGCTGCTGCCGACGGCTGGATCTACCCCTACGCCGCCGACAGTGGCGAGGCCCTCGCCGGCGGTCCTTGGAAGCTCGGCCACCGGGCGGATTCCCTGCGGCTCAGCCCCGATGGCACGGCCTTGGTCGCGGCCCACCCCGACAGCGGCTCGATCTCGCGCTTGGCCATCGACGGCGGGCGCCTGCTGCTCAACTTCGGCGCGGGTGAATTTGAGCAGCTCGCCATCGGTGCCGCCGACCGCTACTTTGTCGTCGAGTCCGGCGGAATCCACGAGTGGGTCGCGGACAAGCGCATCGGCGAGTTGCCCCTCGAGCCGGGCCAGACCGCCGAGCGGGTCTCGGCTTCCGCCGATGGGCGGAGGATCGCCGCCGTCGCCGACCAGGCGGCTCCGGTGTCGCTCTGGACGCTGACGGGGGGCAAAGTCGGCGCCCCCCTCGCGCTGGGGCACGACCTGGGCGAACCCGACTTCGCCGCGCTCTCCGCCGACGGGCGGGCGATGGCGTTAGTCAAAGACGAACACTGCCAATTTTGGTTCGAGCCCGAGTCCGCGGACTTGGACGGGGAACAACTCGCCGCTCTCGAGGTCGCCATCTCCAAACTCGGCAGCGAGAGTTTCGCGGAACGCACCAAGGCGCGCCGCGACCTCATCGGCATGGGCGCGGGGATCTTGCCCCATATCGAGGATCGCCACGGCGAATCCCTCGAGGCGCGCATGGGGCTGCAGATCGTCGCCCGGCACCTCGCCCGCTCCATCGGCGGCAAGTTCGTGCCGGGGCCGACGCTCGAAGGCGACCTCTCCGCCTTCGCATTCTCCCCTGACGCCACCCGCTGGGCGGCCATCGTCGGCTACAACCACAGCCCCCGAGTTGTGTTCGGCCGCTGCGACCCCGCGACGGGCGAGAGCGCGGTGCTCCAAAGCTTCACCGATCCGGCTTCTCCCCGCGACCTCGAGTTCTCACCGGACGGCAGCCGCGTCCTCACCGCCAACCGGAACGCCACCGCCACGCTCTACCGGGTGACCGACGCCCCTGAGTAGGCTGGGATCCATCACCGGGCTCCGGCTGCGGCTTGCCCTCATCGACACTGTCTCGTCGCTGATCTAGCCCGGATCGATCACCAAGCTCCGGGCTACGGCTTGCCCTCGTTGATGCTGAGGGTGTTGCCGTTGGGAACGGCTCGGGCAGGGTGTGAGGGGCTTTGCCGCGGCGCGCTCAGATCGCGTCCGCCATCCGCTTGAGCGCCGCCTCGGCGCTGGCGTCCTCATGGACGATCGCCGCCAAGCTGCGGGCGACCTTGGCCGGCTCCGCGTGCTGCCAGACGTTGCGGCCGACGGCGACCCCGGCCGCGCCGGCGTCGACCGCGGCACGCACCATGTCGAAGAGGGCCGCGTCGTCACCCATCGCCGCACCGCCGAGGACGACCACCGGCACCGGGCAAGCGTCGATGATCGCTGCGAAGGCATCGGCGCCCGCCCCGGTCGGGAAGGCGGTCTTCACGACGTCGGCCCCCAACTCCGCGGCGCAGCGCACCGCGAAGCCGATGTTCTCGACCGTGTAATCGTCCGGCCTCCCGATCCCGAAAGGCAGGGTCTCGAGGATCACCGGCAGCGCCAAGTCCATGCACTCGCTGATCAAACTCGCGCACTCGCGGAGGATCCGCTCCTCTTGGGCATGGTGGGTGTAGAGCATGTTCATCACCGCGTTGGCGCCGATATCGATGCCGTCGTCTGCGGTGAACACGCGGTAGCTCCCCGCATCGGGGTTGTCCCCGTAAGCGGGCTTGTAGACATCGGTGCGGAAACAGACCCCCTTGCCCTCGAGCGCGTCGCCACAGGCGCGGCCGATGCCGAGGTTGACGACGTAGCCGTCCGCGAAACGGTTGAGGTCGCGCACCAGCGCCGCCGGCGACTCCAGCCCCGGCACGGGGATCGCTGTGCCGTGGTCGATGGGCACGATCACCGTGCGGCCGTCCTCGCGGAAAAATTGGTTCCAATGCGTCTGAAAGGTTTCGTCGCTCTGCATGGAGACCACCATCGGCGCGCAATCGCGTGCGGGACAAAGAAAAACTCTTGGCGAGTTCCCCGGCCCCTCTTACACTCGCCCTCGCCGTCTTCCGATGGACGGCGCGCAACCGATTCACCCCCAAACTGCTAGCCTGATGCCCCTGATCGAAACCAACGGAATCCAGATGCAATACGAGGAGCGCGGCTCGGGCGACCCCCTGCTCCTGATCATGGGGATCACCGCCCCCGGCGCCGTTTGGGAGGCACATGCCGAAGAGTGGGAAAAGAGCTTCCGCTGCATCCTCGGCGACAACCGTGGTGTCGGCGCTACCGACAAGCCGGTCGGCCCTTACTCCTCCGCGATGATGGCGGACGACTACGCCGGCCTGCTCGACGGCCTCGGGATCGAACGCGCCCGCGTCGTCGGCTGCTCCATGGGTTCGATCATCGCCCAGCAGCTGGCCCTCCGCCACCCGGACAAGGTGCAGTCGGCTGTCTTAATGTGTACCTGGTCCCGCTGCGACCGCTACGCGACTTCGGTGTTTGAACACATGAAGCACTGCAAGGCGCGGTTGCGCCCAGAGGAGTTCATGAATTACATCCAGCTCCTCATCTTCACGAAGCCGTTCTGGGACAACGACGACGCCTACCAGTCGATCCTCGACGGGCGCTCGGAGGCCAGCCGCGGAGAAGCCCCACAGCCCCTCCACGCCATGGAGGCACAGGCCGCCGCCTGCATCGACCACGACGTCTATTCGCAGCTCGGCGACATCAAGTGCCCATGCCTCGTCATCGGCGGCAAGGACGACATCTTCACCCCCGCCTGGATGGCCGAAGAGACGCACGCGGCGCTCCCCGACTCCGAACTCCACCTCTACGACGGCGCCGGCCATGCCTTCCACTGGGAGAAGCTCGACGACTTCAACCCCCGCGTCCGCGACTGGCTCAAAGCGCACTAGCGCGCGCAACCTCCCCTCTCACGTTTCCATCTTCCCACCCTCAAACCTTCACCTTAGAGACACATGGCAATTCGATTCGGCTCCGAAGTTTATACCTGGTTCATGCAGGACACCGGCAAGGGCTATGACAACAAGCTCGACCACATGATCAAGGTCGCGGGCCAGGCCGGCTTCACCGGCATCGAGCCCATGGTCCTGGAGATCTCCGAGAGCGCCCTCGGCTGCAGCAAGTACTGGCTTGGCGACTTCTGCGACGCCGCGAAACTGAAGGACACGCTCCAGGAACACAATGTCGAACTCGCCGGCCTGGCGCTCGTCTGCTCTTGGGACGGCGAAGAGGAGGCGCCGAACGAGCGCGAAGCTGCGGACTTCACCATCGATCTGCTCAAGCAGTTCCCCGGCGCCATGCTGGGCACCGTCACCCTCCCCAGCGGCCGAGCCAAGGATCTCCAGCGCCGGCGCTTGAATGTCGCGAGAAACGTCAACGCGGTCTCCAAGCGTGCCGCAGACCAGGGCATCGTCTGCTCCTACCACCCGAACAGCCCGCCCGACTCCATCGTCCGCACCCAGGAGGACTACGATGTCGTCCTCTCCAGCCTCGACCCCTCCGTCACCGGCTGGACCCCCGACGTCGGCCACATCGCCCGCGGCGGCATGGATGTGATCGAGACCCTCTCCAAGTGGCAGCACCTGATCAACCACATCCACTACAAGGACTTCTCCGGCAACGGCCCCGAGCCTTGGTCGCAGATGGGCAGCGGGAAACTCGATTTTCACAAGTACACGGAGTTCCTCGTCCAGCGCGGCTACGACGGTTGGATCATCTGCGAGGACGAGGCCCACATCGCGGTCGATGATCCCGACGGCGTCACTCTGCAGAACGGCGAGTGGTGCAAGGCGAACCTGCACCCGCTCGTCGGGCTGTAGGCAGCGTGGCATCGGCTCCGTGGCATTGGCGTCCCGCCGATGTCCATCCCAGTGGCGTCCCACCGCTGACCGAGATGGGAACCTCGCCGCACGCGGGCGATCCAGACGCGGCCATGGCCGAAGCCCCCACCGCTCAGGTGGCCGCCCTCGAGGCGCGCGTTCGCGGGCTCGAGTTCGCGCTGCGCCTCTTCGCTGTGGTCTCGCTCCTCGTCTTCTGGGGGGTCGCCATGCGAAGGATCCTCGCCGCCCCGAAGTTCAAGAGCGTTTTCAGGGACTTGTTGGGCTCGGTGGAGAAGCTGCCAGACCTCACCAAGGCATTTCTCTACTTCGCGAACCATCCCCTCCTAGCTTTCGGCGTGCCCCTGGCCTGCCTTGTCACGGGGCTGGTCGGTTCCCGGCTCCTCCCACGATCGCGCGGGATCGTCATGGTATTCGGGGCCCTCGCGGCACTTGGATTGATCGTCATGATCGCCAACACCGCCCTTGGGCTGCCAATGTTCAACATCATCCAAGGCATCTACGGCAACTGATTTGCGCGTTCGCGCCTCGGTCGTATGCATGGATCCGTCGCTCGTCCTCGCCTGTGTCGCGGCGTTCGCGGTTTGGTTGACGCCCCTCGTCTCCCATCGGCGGCGCACCGGCCTCCCCGACACCGACCGCATCGTCTGGACGATCGTCCTCTGCACCCTGAACATTCTCGGCATGATCCTCTACTGGACGATTGCCCCCAGAGGGGATCACAAAGTCTTCTCCGAAGAGGAGCACAAAGCCATTCTCAACGAGAAGTAATAGCGCGGCCGCCCTCCGCCCGCGCCGCCGTAGGCGCCACCCCCATCCCGCTTGCGCGCCGGCCGGGCATCGCCTTTGATCCGGGATGCCCCAATACGCCATCGGCCTCGATTTCGGAACCAACTCCTGCCGCTCGCTGCTTGTCGATCTCGCCGACGGCACCGAACTCGGCAGCACCGTATTCGACTACCCTTCCGGAGAACTCGGCATCCTCACCGACCCCTCCGACCCGAACGTCGCCCGCCAGAACCCGCAAGACTACCTCGACGGCCTGGAGGCGATCCTCAAAGGCGCGCTCGTCGAGGCCCGGGCGAACCTCCCCGGCTTCGACCCCGCCGACGTGGTCGGCATCGGGGTCGACACCACCGGCAGCACGCCCATCCCGGTCGACGACCAGGGGACGCCGCTCGGCCTCAAGCCGGAGTTCCGCGACGAGCCCGCAGCCCAGGTCTGGCTTTGGAAAGACCACACCGCCCACGCCGAGGCAGCCGAGATCACCGCGAAAGCGCGCGAATTGCGCCCGCGATACCTCGCCAAATGCGGCGGCATCTACTCTTCGGAGTGGTGGTGGTCGAAGCTCCTGCACCTGAAGCGCACCGCGCCCGAGGTCTTCGCCGCCGCGCACAGCTTCGTCGAGCACTGCGACTACATCCCCGCCGTGCTCGCGGGCGACACCAACCCGGCGACGCTGAAACGCGGCATCTGCGCGGCTGGCCACAAGGCGATGTTCTGCGACGCGTGGGGCGGCCTGCCGGACAAGGAGTTCCTCTCGGCCCTCGACCCCGCGCTCGCCGATCTCCGCGACCGGCTCTACGGAAACGCCCACACCGCCGACACCAAGGCCGGTGAACTCTGCGCCGAATGGGCGGCCAAGACCGGGCTCAGCGAGGGCACGGCGATCGCCGTCGGCGCCTTCGACTGCCACATGGGCGCGGTCGCCTGCGGGGTCAAGGAGGGCACGCTCACCAAGATTCTCGGCACCAGCACCTGCGACATCACGGTGGCGCCGCGGGGCCAGGACCTCGCCGATATCCCCGGCGTCTGCGGCATCGTCGACGGCTCGGTACTGCCCGGCCACTACGGCATCGAGGCCGGGCAGAGCGCGGTCGGCGACATCTTCCTCTGGTTCGTCCACCACCTCGTCCCCGACAGCTACGGCGCATCGCCGGAGGAGAAGTTCGCCCACATGGAGGAGGCGATGGCGGGGACGAAGCCGGGGGCATCCGGGCTGTTGGCGCTCGACTGGAACAACGGCAACCGCACCGTGCTCGTCGACGTCCGCCTGACGGGCCTCCTGCTGGGGCAGTCGCTCCACACCGAGGCGCACGAGATCTATCGCGCCTACATCGAGGCCACCGCCTTCGGGGCGCTGCGCATCATCGAACGCATGGAGGAGTTCGGCGTGAAGATCGATGAGGTCGTGAACACCGGCGGCCTCGCCGTCAAGAACGCCACCTTGATGCAGATCTATGCCGACATCCTCGGTCGCCCCCTCAAGGTCGCGGCCAGCGACCAGACCTGCGCCCTCGGTGCGGCCCTCTTCGGCGCGGCCGCGAGCGGCAGGATCGCCCTCGAGGACGCCCAGGCGAACTGCGCGAAGATCCGCGATACCATCTACCGGCCGATCCCCGAGAACGCCGCGGTCTACCGCGAACTCTACTCCCTCTACCGCACCCTCCACGACGCCTTCGGCACCGCCGCCTGGAGCGGAGGGCTCGCCGGCGTCATGAAAGACCTGCTCGCCATCCGCGACCGCCAACGGTAGGCTGCAGCATGAAGCCAC
>JAUIGD010000212.1 GCA_030430255.1 Verrucomicrobiia bacterium | reverse complement strand
GCCGCTCCAATCGAGCCAGCGATGAGAGTCGGCGCGCACAGGTCGCGCGAACTCTCATCGGTGGGGCGGGTCATTCGGCGACGACGTAAGCCACCGCGACCAGATCGCTGTGGGTCAGCGAGAGGTGCCACCGGACGACGCCGGCCTCGGCCGACAACTCGGCGGCGCGACCGACCATCTCGAGGTACGGGGCGCCCGAGTCGGCTCGCTCGACCCAGACCCAAGATGGATGGTGCTCGTGGGCGACCGGCAGCATGGACAGCACGGTGTCAACGTCGCCGCGGCGGAACCGGTCGACACGACCGGCGTCGAGCGTGACGGAGGCTCCGTCGAGACCGGACGACCAGACCGTCGTGGCGCGGAGCACCTCCTCGGGCTCCGCACGGTCGCTCACCGGTGCCTCGAGCGAGAACACGGCCAGCCCGGCCGTGATGGTAGAGCCGGAGCGCGAGATGCCGGGCAGCAGGGCGAAGGCCTGAGCGACGCCCATGACCAAGGAAGAACGCACGGAGTGATCGTTCTCGGCGCGCGACTTCAGCCAGCCGGGAAGGAAGAGGATCAGGCCGGTAACACAGAGCAGGGCGGAGACCGCGACCGGGTGGTGTTTGACGTTCTCGAGCGGATCCTTCAGCGTGAAGCCGGCAGCGACGATGGGCAAGGTGGCCAAGAACAGGTAGAAGATGAGCTTCCTCTCTGCGGTCTTCGTCTTGTCGAAGACGGCGGCGCTCAATCTGAAGAGCTTGCGCCGGAAGTAGATCAGCACCGCGAGCAGCGTGGCGACGTGCAGGGCGAGGTCGAAGGTGATGTCGATCTTGCCGACCGACTCGTCGCGCATCAGGGCCTGGGCGAGGGCGAGGTGGCCCGACGAGGAGACGGGGAGGAATTCGGTGAGCCCCTGGACGATGCCGAGGACGATGGCTTGGAGGATGGACACGCGGGAAGTTGCCGAGAACGGCAGCCGCTGCAATCTTTAGCGCTGGCGCCCCGACCCGACGCCACGCGATGAAGGCCCGCTGGAGAAAGTTCGTCCGCAACACCTACCGGTCGCTGCGGCGCCCGCGCTACCGGCCCCGCCGCCGGGGCGTCCGCTATTGGTTGGCGCACCGGGTGTTCCCGCGGGAACTGTGGAAGCCGAGCCAGCGCACCTTCGCGCTGGGGTTGGCCTTGGGCCTGGCGGTGGCGATGCTGCCGCCGATCCCGGTGCAGATGCTGTTGGCGACCTTTCTGGCGATGCTGTGCCGGGGCAACATCCCGGTGGCGGCGGCGGCGGTGTGGGTCTCCAACCCGGCGACCTGGTATTCGATCATCACCTTCCAGCGCGACCTCGGCCGGCGCTTGCTCCCCCAGCTCGAAGTCTACGACCAAGGGTTGAAGATCTCCCTCGAGTCGGTCCGGTCGATCGCCATGGGCGTCGTGGTGACGGCGGTGCTCGTCGGCCTCGTCAGCTTCGCCTTGAGCTATCTCACCTGGGGGTGGATCGCCAGCGTCCGCGAAACTAGGCGCGAGGCGCGGGATGGGACGGGGCGGCCGCGGATGGGGCGGCCGCCGGAGGAGGCGCCTGACCGGGAGCGGGTCTGAACTCGATCTCGGCGACCGTCCCGCCGCCGAACGGCGCGCCCAGGCGGGTGCCGACGACCACTTCGGGGAAGAGCGACCGGGCGTCGCGTTCGGCCTTCTTCCGGGTGAGGCGTTCGTTCGTCCAATATCCGGCTCCGAGGATCAGCAGGGCGACGGCGAAGACGCCGCCGACGACCGCCAGCTTCGACAGGCCGAAGGGGTTGGCGTCGGCCTCGCGCCGTTTCAGCACCGCGGTGAACTCGTCGGCGAAGGTCTGGATGGCGAGCACGAGCTGCTCGCGGGGTTCCTCGCGCCCCGCCGCCGCTGCGGCGGCCTTCTGGTAGACCTCGTGCAGCTGGGCGGTCGGCACGATGGACGTGAGCTCATCGCTGACAGAAAAGGTCAGGTTCTTCTCCCCGCGCCGATACAGGGCGACGATGCAGCGGTCGCCACTGGCCCATTCGCGGCGGAGGCGCCGGGCGCGATCCTGGACACCTTCATTGAGGAGGGTGTAGGCGGCGACGAACAGCTCCACGTCCGACTCCCGCCCGAGCCGCTGGACCTCCGCGGCCATGGCGGTGCGTTGCGCGGCGCTCAGCAAGCGGGCCTCGTCGAGGATGCCGTCATTGGGCCGCGGCGGCAGGGCGGCCGCGTCGTCGGCGGCTCTCGCCTCTCCGGGGGCGGGAGGCGCTTGGGCAACACCGGCCGCGAGCGATGCCATGAGCATCGCCCAGCAAAGTGCGGCGCGGGGGGAGACCATCGCCGCACCCTAGCCGCAAGGAAGTTCGGAGGCTAATACAATTCGGATATCCGAAACGGTGTCGCGACGGTGTCGAGGCTTGAAAGGGCCGCCGGGTCCGGCTGGGATGGGGGGATGGCACGCAAGCTCAGCTCCATCGCCCCCGATTGGTGGGACTACACGACCCTCGAAGACGACCTGATCCGCGACGCGGCGGCGTTGACGCCCCGCGACCTCGAGCAGCTTTCGCGGCCCGGGTTCGAGGTGGTCATGTACGACACGCTGGAGGAGTTCTACCTCGCTGAGGCCCTGGAGTACATCGAGGCGTGGCGGGCGGCGACGGCGGACAACCCGGTCGGGATCTGCGGGCCGATCGGACCGACCGAGCAGCTGCCGCTGGTGGCGCGGCTGGTGAACGCCCTGGGGTTGCAGCTCGGGGACGCCCACTTCTGGGGCATGGACGAGTGGTTGGGCGCCGGCGGGGAGGTGGTGCCGACCTCGCACCCGCTCTCGTTCGAGCGCGCTGACCGCGAGCTCTGTTTCGACCGCATCGACCGGGGCTTGGCGATGCCGGAGTCGAACCTGCACTTTCCTGCGGCGGACCCGTCGGCCTATGTCGCGAGTTGGGAAGGGGTGCGCTGCGCCGTGATGCAGGGTGGGCAGGGCGACATCAAGCACTGGGCGTTCAACGACCCGCCGCGCCGCTCCGGGCGCTACGCCGACGCGCCGCCGACCCCCGAGGAATACCGCGCGCTGGGCACGCGGGCGGTGGAGTTGCACCCGATCACCTTGGCGCAGAACGCGCGCACCTCAGGTGGGGGGAACATCACCCTGGTGCCGGCTAGGGCGGTCACCGTCGGGCCGGTCGAGACCTGGAAGGCCGAGCGGGTGTCGATCTGGCAGGCGGGGACTCACGACAACCCTTTCGGGCAGCGCCTCACCGCGCTGATGATCTCCAAGCGGGTCGCCGATGCGGCTGTCCCCATGAGTTTGTTAGCAGACCACCCGCGGGTGCGCTTCCACTACTACCGCGGTGGGCTCGGCAGCTGCGCGGTGGAGATGCACTGAGCGGGGGGGAGGTCGCACGCGGGAGGGGTGGACCTGGCCCGGGGCGCACCGATCCGCAGGTGTGGTCGGTGCGGCGCCGCCCCGCCGTCGCCCCTTCCAGCAGCCGCGGGTAGCGCGGGCCTCGGCGATGGGGCTAGGGGAAGCGCGTGCGGTCCGGTTCGGCGGTCGGCGGCGCCGGCTGCCGGCTGCTCCGTGTCGTGGGGCGCGCCGCGGTCGCCACCCCGAGCTCCTCGCTCCAGTGCTCGAGGAAAAACTTCCGTTCGTCGGGCAGCAGGGTGTCGGCCTTGCCGATGATGGGGCGCAGGGCGGTGGTCATCTGCAGGGTGACGAGCACGAAGATCCCGAACCAGACGAACAGGTGAGGTTTGCTTTGCACGCCAAAGCGAGTGGCGGTGCGGGTGAGCAGGCCGAGGCCGAACAGGGTCGCGACCGCCCAGAAGGCGAGGGCGAGGAACCCGAGGAAGGGGATGGACTGCGTCGATTGGGCGAAGATCCAAACGACCGGGGTGAAGCCGAGCAGGAGCAGGGCGATGAGGCAGAGCACCGAGCTCATGAGCCCGGCGACGGCGGGGAGGCGGATATCGATCCCGGTGAGGCAGCTGAAGATGTAGAGGCTGGGCAGGCAGATGAGGCAGGCGGCGAAGGCGCCTCCGGTGACCTTCAGCGGGGCGGCCCAGAACTGCGTCTCGCCCTGGTGGGTGCCGAGCACGAACCCGAAGATGGCGAGGCAGGCGGCGGCGGTGACCAGGAGGTTGCGGACGATGCGGCTGGTGTCGCCGCCTCCGAGCATGCGCTCGACGAGCGCGGCCGGGTGCTTGAGGAGGGCGTCGAAGGTCGCGGTCAAGGACAGCGTCTCCGGCAGCTTCGGCGGCGGCGGAGAGGCGGGGGGCGTCGGTGCCCCGGGCGCAGGTCCGGACGGGTTGGCGGAGGTGAGCTCTGGTCGGTCGTCTTCGTTCATCGGGGTGGTGATGTCGGGTTGGATTTGGGATGGAGGGGGAGATTCAGAGGCCGAAGGCGTGGGTGAGCGAGTCGATCAGGACTTCGTAAAAACTGCCGTTGAAGGCGTCGGGCCTGAGGAATTCGACGGGTTTTTTCGGGTTTCCGAAGAACGGGCGCAGGATGTAGGAGAGCTGGGCGCCGACGAAGAGGTTGATGGCCAACCAGGCGAGGTAGGTGCGCGTGGCGGCGGCACCGTCCGGGGCGAGGGCGCGCAGCAACCGGTAGGCTTTGAAGTTCCCGACGCAGCCGGCATAGGCGATGAGCGCCGTATTGATGTCCAGGTAGGTGACGTGCCAGCGGGGTGCTCCCGGGGAGTCCGGCGGCGGGGCGTTGGCCACCATGAAGAAGGTGATCGGGGCCATTGCTCCGAGGATCAGCGAGGTGGCGGCGAAGGCGGAGGCGCCGAGCACGAGGCTGTTGCGGAAGCCGACGCCGGCCCCGAGCAGGCCGCCGAACATGCCGTTGATGAGGGAGTTGATCAGCAGCAAGGCGACGATGAGCAGCGGTAGTTTGATCGCGACGTAGAGGGCCATCTGCGGAGCTCTCCACAGGCCGAGCGTATAGCCGTAGAGGCCTGCGCAGCTGGCGATCGCCAGCAGGCAGAGCAGCAGCCCCCGGCGCGAAGCCGCGCCGAACCAGTTCTCCAACGGGGCGGCGTCACCGCGGCAGAGGGCGGCGAGCTGGCGGTCCGGGGGAGGGATGGCGGGTCGGTCGGGCGTTTGCAAAATCGGTTCTTCCAGTTTGCAGATGTCGCCTTAGATTTACTTTGCCCGAGAAAGTTCAATTTTTCTTCGGTCGGTCCGGGACAAATCCCGAGCCAATGCCATCCGGGGGGCGTGAGCATTGAACGAGAGGGACGGAAGCCCCGGTGGGTACCGCGTTTGATCAGCTACGTGGCGCTGCTCGGCTTGGGGGCGCTCGCCGTCGAGTGGGGTGATGGGTTCGACACGTCGCTCAGCGCAGGCTTGAGTTGGGGGTGCTACGCGATCGGGGGGATCGCTTTCGGGGTCTTGCTGGCCGGGTTCCGGTCGCGGGGTTGGCGCCGGTGGTCGGTGGTGCTGCCGAGCGCTGCGGTGGTGCTCGCGTCCGCCAATGTCTTCGCGGCGCTCAACGTTTGGGTCATCGATGCCCGGTTCCGAGCCTACCGGAGCTTCTATCGCGGGATCGAGGCCGGTATGTCGCGGGAGCAGGTGTTCGGGTTGCGCGACACGCTCTACCCCCGGGGCGGGGATCGCATGCGGCCGACCGTCGCGGAGGATTCCGCCCGCCAGCTCTGGTTTTTCATGGACCCGGAGGATTCCGCGGAACCGAATTGCGAGGGGATCTTCTTGTCGATGTCCGGCGGGCGCGTCCGGGAGAAGAGCTACAGTCCGGACTGAGCGATTGTTCGGGTACGTTCGACTGCCGATGACATCTGTGGTTCTATCCGGCCAGCCCTGCCCGACGCCCCCGCCCGACAGCATGTCCCGATCGTTCCCCCAAGCCCGCTTCCGGAGCCTCGATGATGTCGAGCTGGTGCGGTTGTTGGTGCGGGACCCGTTGGGGCGGCTCGACGTGGTGGAGTTCTTCTACCGCGAGTATGGGGAGGTGCTGATGGCGGTGGCGATCGCGGTGGCGCGCGAGGGTGGAGGTGAGCCGACGGCGGGTGAGTATGAGGAGCTGGCCTCGCTGGTGGTGGAGTCGCTGGCGGAGCTGCTCGAGTACGGGCGGAGGCCGCACCCGACCTTCCGCGCGGTGGCCGATGGCGAGCCCGGGGCGGAGCTCAGATTGCTGCCCTACGTGAAGCAGATCTTGCGCAACAAGATCCACCAGAGTTGGCGCGGGGTGGCGCGGCAGCGGGCCGTGGCGTCGGCGCTGGCGGAAGCGGGGGGCGAGGCCAACATCCTCTACCCGGACTTCGAGCGGCGGGGCGACCTCGAACAGCTGCGGGAGGCGATCGCGGCGTTGCGCTTGGGCGGGGCGGAGAAGGCGGTGGCGGAAGTGTACCTGGCCCAGTTCCCCGACCGGCCCGATTTCCCATCGCTATGTGCGGCGCAGCCGGGGCGCTCTGAGAAAGGCGTGCGCAACGCGGAGGCGAGGTTCGTGGCGAAGCTGCAGAAGGAGGTCGCGCGATGAGGGATGGGCGATCGGAAGGGCTATCATCCGCCGCGAAAGAGGCCTTGGCGCGCGGGGGCGAGCGTTTGATCGGGAGCCTCGATCAACTGCGCGAGGTCGAGGGGCAGCTGCCGGAGGGTGGAGCCTTGCCGCCGGAGGCGGAACTGGCGCTCATCCGTGAGGGGGATGGGCTGCTGAGGGAGCTGGCGCGGCGGCGGCGGGGACTGCTCTCCCGGCGCCGCTGGCGCAGGGTCGTGCGCGCTTCCGGCGCTGTTGCCGCGGTGGTGACGCTGGTGGTGATGATGGCGTCGTTGGCGGTGTCGATGTCGGGCGGCGGCACACCGGTGGGGAGTTCCCCCGCTGGGGCAGCGCCGATTCCCCCGCAGGGAGGGAGCACCTCGTTGACGCCGGTGCCGGAGCCGTCGAGTGCCGCGTTGTGCGCGCTGGGCGCGGCGCTGGCGTTGCGGCGGCGGCGCTAGCCCGGATCGATCACCACATCCGCAGGCGAGGCGCCGCCGATCGTTGACGCCGAGGGCGTCGGCGTCGGGACCAGCTCGGGCAGGGGGCACCCAGCCGCTTCGCCGCGAATCCGGCCACTTCAGAAAAGACCTCTCCGGCGCTTGCTTCGCGGGTTGGCCGACTCGGCTTGGAGGGAGTCGAGATACGCTTGCCACTCTGGCTCGAGATCTTCGATGGCGCCGAAGGCGGCCGTGAAGGCTCTGTGGAAGTGGTCCGGCTTGGCCGTGGCGAGGCGCAACTTGTCGAGCTCCGCGAGGTAGTCGGCGAACTCCTTCCGCCGCTCGGAGAAGAGGAAGCGGAACAGGGCAGCGGCTTGGGGGTAGAGGACCTGGGCGCCCCCGGCGATCTCGGCGCCGTGCGGGAGCGCCACGAACTCCGCCAGCGGGACGAGGTCGTCGTTCGCCCTCAGCACCGCAAGCGCGCGGAGGCGATCCGGGCGCGCGCTGGCGCTCAGGCCGAAGGCACCGGTCACGGTGGCGGGTTCATAGTTACCGGCCATCCCCTCCGCGAACCAGGCGGGGTAGGGGCGACCTTCCCTTTGGATGCCGCTGGCGAAGGCGAGCTGATGGGCGGCCTCGTGCGCCGTGCGGCTGTGCTTGCGGGTGGCGCCGGGGCGACGGGCGGTGACGCGCACCATCTCGGCCGGTTCACGATCTTCGTCGCAGAGGACGATGCGGCGTGATTCCAACGAGTAGAAGCCCCGGCCGTCGGGGGCGGAGGCGATGCCCAACTTTTCGCGATAGCCCGCCAATCCCTCGGCGGTGGCGAATTGCACACAAGTCAGCTTGCCCCTCAGCGCCGCCGCCCCTAGCGGTCGCCACTCGCGATAGAACTGATCGTGCGCGCGCTCCAGAACCGCCGCGGTTTCGGCGATGCTCCGCGGCGAGGCATCGCTTACGATGCGCCAGTGGTCGCTCTCGACCACGCGGAACCCCGCTCCCATTTCGGCCGCCAGCTCCGCGGAGGGTTCCTGTGCGGTCGCGGGCGAGAGACTCCCGAGAGCGGCGATCGAGGCGGCGAGGGCGAACGATTTCTGACCGGGCTTTGAAAACAGGCGCAGCGGCAGCATGGCGTCGTCTACGATACCCGAGCTTCGACGCCGCGGCTAAAAGTTTTTAAATTTCGAGGGATGTTAGGGCGTGACCGGTGCTCTCCCTCCGTGGGCTACCGGTCTCTCAAGGGCAGAGATCGCCGAGCGGCATCGCGGCGCCTTTCTCGACCGCGAGGCTCGGCGGCGGAGGGCGGGGATCGCCGCGTCGGGAGCGCGTGTAGGAGGTGTGGAGGGCGGCGAGGCCGAGGAAGGCGACCACGGTGGCGAGGCCGCCGAAAAACTGGATGGGCGAGCGGTCGGCCGCGGCGAGCGCGACGCCGCCGCAGAGGATGGCGACCAGAGCCAGGGTGTAGAGGCCGGTGGCGGCGAATTCGCTGAGCGAGGCGATCCCCGCCGGGGCGAGCCGGATCAACGCGAACCAGAGCGCTCCCGCGGCGCCCGCGGAGGCGGTGGCGATGGTGGTGAGGATTCGTCTCATGGTGCCTTCGTTGGCGGGAAAATGCCGTATCTCGAAGCCCGCGGCGATTACAATGTCGGTCGTGGTTTCGAAGCGGTCGTCGCGCGGTCGCGCGATTTTGCCGCCGGGTTCGGATTGCAGGGTGGCCCGCCTTTGGCTAGAATGCCGGCATGCAGACTCAGAACGTCAATGTCTTGATCACCGTCACCGGTCGCCACGTCGATATCACCGACGCGATGCGGGAATACGCGGAGAAGAAGGTCGAAGGTCTCCACCTCGACTACCCCAAGATCATCGAGGCGAAGGTCATCCTCGACGTGCAGCCGCACCACAACCGGCACATCGCGGAGATCATCTTGTTCTGCGCCAACCATATCACCATCGAGGCGCACAGCGAGACCCACGACATGTACGCGTCGATCGACGAGACCATCGGCAAGATCGCCCGCCGCATGCGCAAGTACAAGACGCGGCTCTTGCGCAAGCACCGCCCTCGCAAGAACGACGCGATCCACCACCTTTCGGAGGCCGTCTTCCCGGGTGCGTTCTTGGATGGCGAAGTTCCGGAGTCCGAGACCGAGGAGGCCTCTGAGGAGGACGTGGAGCCGGTGATCGTGCATAAGGAGAACTACCGCATCCGCCCGCTCTACCAGGACGAGGCCATGGTGGAGATGGAGCTCAGCGAGAAGCCGTTCGTCGTGTTCCGGAACGCCAAGACCGACAAACTCAGCGTCCTCTACCGGCGCAAAGATGGCGACTACGGGATGATCGAGCCGGAGCTGCCACAGGGGTGAGTGGGAGGCAGTCGCCGGCGGATCCCCCTGAGGGCGCGGGCGGGTTTCCCCCTGCCGATCTCCGGCCGAGGTCAACGCGCGCCTCGCCCCCCGGGGCCGCACCGGGGGCGATCGCTTCGGCGGGCGGGCGGATGGGCGCCGCCGAGTCCTCCGATGGGCGAGCGGCTCTGTTCGCCCTTGGTCGACAAGCTGGGCCGCACCTTCCTCCAGGTGTCTCTGCATGAACCGCCATGGATCCGATTAGCCAAGGAGCGCTGGGCGCCGTCGCGGCGGCGACCTGCGTCGATCGCACGGACGTCCGCAAGGGGGTGCTGGTCGGCTGGGCGGCCGGGATGTTGGCCGATGCGGACATCTTCATCGCCTCTGCGTCCGACCCACTGCTGAACATCGAGTACCACCGGCACTTCACCCATTCGCTGATCTTCATCCCGGTGGGGGCGTTGGTCTGCGCGGGGTTCTTCTGGCTGGTCACCCGCAGACATTGGCTGCTGCCTTTCCATCGGCTGTATCTGTTCTCGCTCGCAGGCTATGCCACGGCGGGGCTACTCGACGCCTGCACCAGTTACGGCACGCGGCTCCTATGGCCTTTTTCAGACACGCGCGTGGCGTGGAACATCATCTCGATCGTCGACCCGATCTTCACCATCACGCTCCTCGCCCTGATCGGGATCGGCTTGGTGAGAGCGCGTCCTTCATGGTTGCGGTTCGGGCTCGTATCCGCATGCGGCTACCTCGCGTTCGGCTACATCCAGCGCGAGCGGACTTCGAACTTGCAGGCGGAACTCGCGGAGAGCCGGGGGCACGCGCCGGTCGTTCGGTCGACCGTCAAGCCGTCGATCGGGAACCTGTTGCTCTGGCGCAGCATCTACGAATACGACGGGCATTTTTACGTGGATGCGATCCGCACCGGGGTGTTCGGCGGGAAGAAGATCTACGAGGGCAGCGCTGTCCCGATGCTCGCGATGGAAGAGCTCCGTGCGGGGCTCCCGAGGGACAGCCGGCTCGCACGAGACATCGGGCGATTCGATCACTTCTCAGATGGGTTTCTGGCTCACCATCCCACCTTCGTAGACGTGGTCGGCGACCTTCGCTACGCGGCGCTGCCCCAATCGGTAAAGCCGCTCTGGGGAATCCGCATCGACCGCTCTCAGGTGAACGCGCACGTGCCGTTCGAGAGCTTTCGCGAAGTGACCGAAGAGGAACGCGCCGCCCTGCTGCGGATGCTTTGGGGGCGGGATCTGGGCGACGGGGAAGCGCTCGACGCGCCGCGCTGACGGTCAGCCTGTCGCCGTCCGCATCGACGGATGGATGGGCTACGGGACTAGCGTGATGTTTCTGCGTTCGCGTCCGGCTGGTGAGTGGTGATATCGCCGAGGGGATACACGAAAGCTGGGGGGGACACATCCCCCCCCGCAATGGTGATCGAGTTTCGCTGGGTGGAACCAACGGCAAGCCCTACGGGAGGCCTCGGACGAAGATGCCTTGGGAGGAGCCGTTGTCGTAGGTGATGACGACGGCGATGTTTTCGCCGGCGACGGAGGAGGACCGACC
>JAUIGD010000211.1 GCA_030430255.1 Verrucomicrobiia bacterium | reverse complement strand
TCGATACCGGTGACTTCGTCGTCGTCATCAACGCTGAGAAGGTGAAGCTTTCGGGGCGCAAGGAGGAGCAGAAGATCTACCACCGCTACTCGGGGTATGTCGGTGGTCACCACCAGGACACGCCCCGCACCCTGCGCGAGCGTGCGCCGGAGCGCTTGATCGAATTCGCGGTGAAAGGCATGGTGCCTCGCAACCGCCTTGGACGGCAGATCCTCCGCAAACTGAAAGTCTACGCCGGTGCAGAGCACCCCCACACTGCCCAGTCGCCCCAAGTCTTCGCCCTCAGCTAGGCCTCTCCCCCATTTTTTTCGATGAGCACCGCAGAAAGCATCACCGCCACCGGCCGCCGGAAGACCGCAGTCGCCCGGGTTCACATGCGTCCCGGATCCGGCACGATCACGGTCAATCACAAGCCGATGGAGGAGTTTTTCCCAACGGTCGCCCTGCAGAACAACCTGCTCGAGCCGCTGCAAGTCACCCAGCAGCCCAATGATTGGGATCTCACCGTCACGACGAATGGCGGCGGGGTGACGGGTCAAGTCGGCGCCGTGCGTCTCGCCATCGCCCGCGCGCTCCTGAAGAACAACGAGGAGTTGCGCGCCACCCTCCGTGAGCACGGTCTTCTGACCCGCGACTCCCGCAAGAAGGAGCGCAAGAAGGCTGGTCAACCGGGAGCACGGAAGCGCTTCCAGTTCTCCAAGCGCTAACCCTTGCCCTCGAGGGCGGTGGGTGGGAATGGCCGTCAGCCCTTCCAAGGGAGTGCTATGTCTTCCTGACGCGCACAGCGACGGAAGAGTCCCGCGCTGAAACTGGCGCGCCAAGTCACCGCACCGCATGGCCTGCCGGGTGCGAGGGGTGGGCAATGAGACGCCTCCCCGTCGATGCCCCACCTGGGCGCGGATCGATCACCACAACCGCTGGCGAGGCGCCGCCACTCGGTGATGCTGAGTCGGCGGCGCTAGGGATCGGCGCCGCGGCAGGGCGAACACCCCTGCCCGAGCCGATCACCACGCCAACGCCCTCAGCCTCAACGAGGGCGAGCCGCAGCCCGGAGCTTGGTGATCAATTCGGGTTCGGAGGCTGTCGGACTTGAGACTCTCGGGCCCGAACGTTTTTGAGTTTCGATCCAGATCGGAACGATGGTGAGGAGTTGATCGAGATCAGCGACGAGACAGCGGGGCGAATTGGGCAAATTGGAAAACGATTCGCGCCGGAACCGGTGAGTCCGACAGGCTCTTGGAGGGACCGGGAGGCGCGGAGGCGGGACGCCTCCGGCACGGACATCGGCGGGACGCCGATGCCACGACAGAAGGTGGCGCGGAGTTGAGCGCTGGTGGGACACGCTTTCGCAAGCAGAATCCGCCCGGAGCCCGGAAGGGTTCCTCGCGCCCTGCCGCAGCACTCTCCAGCAGTCGAAGGCGGCCTATGGTAGCCACACAAACTCGGGGCTGTTGATCAGCGCCCAGATCAAGTCCTCGTAGCGCTCGCGCCACCCCACCCGGAGACGCGGGTCGCCTGGGTCTCCCGCCCGTGCGCGCTGCTCCGCGACCAGCTTGATGGCATTCGCCTCTTTGTTCAGGTGGTTCGTCCACGAGACGCGCCGCAGCGGATCCGGTGGGATCGGCCGGACGATCTCCGCGTCCGGTACCAACCGTTCGCCGAATCCGTCCGCCAACACATTGACGGCGGTCGACCGCTCCCCGGGTTCCGGACGGCGCCCTAGAAACCGGAGGTAGAGCGATTCTACCAGAGCCTCAGGCGACTGGGCGTGCACCGCCAGATCTGCCAGATCCGAACCGTCGGCTGCCTGGCTCACCCAACTGCTCAAGGTGCTGTTCGCAAGCACGCCCGGCTGGAGCACATCGGGAGCCTGCTCGCGCCGATGCACCGGAGCCGCGCGCGACGGGCTCCAGCCGAACGCCTGCAACACATCGCTCACCGCCTGCGCGCGAGGCAGCGCCAGACTCGGCCGGTCGCGCTCGTTGGACAGGCTGGCGAACTCCCACGCCCTTAGCGGTTTCCCGAGCGAGATCATGGTCGTGGCCGGACGGCGTCCGTCGGGGTCGAAGGTGAGCTCCTCGACCTCCATCGTCCGCCCGGAGGCGGCGTAGAGCGAGTCGACCACTTGCTCTGCCGACATCCGGCGGCGATCCGGGGCGACGAAGAGCCTCGCTTCGGGCGACGCCTCCCGGTTGCGGCCCCCTCCCGCCCGCGAGTAGAGGTCGGAGGTCATCACCAACCGAATCACATGCCGGGTGTCGTAACCGCTCGCGATCAACTCGTCGGCCAACCAAGCGAGCAGCTCAGGGTGGCTCGGGCGGCCGCTCTCCCAGTCGTGGGCGGGCTCGACGATCCCGGTGCCGATCAGCCGCCTCCAGATGTGGTTGACGGAGACCTCCGCAAATCTCCGGTTCTCTGGTGAGGTCACCAAGGCGGCGAGCCGCGCCCGTGGGTCGCCCGGGTCCGTCGCCCAGCGCGTCGCGCTGTCAGCGTCCACGAGGTCGCCGAAAGGCCACTGCGGGGCCACCGGCTCCCCCGGTGGCAAGGTCACCGCGATGAGCGGTGGGCGCCCCTCCCTCCCGGCGAAGACCGCAGCCGGCACCGTGCTCGACTCGGGCACCGAGAGCGGCTCGCGCGCCAACATCGCCGCCAGCGCGTAGAGGTCGCGCTGGGTGCTCTCGTGGTAGGGGGCATCGTGACACCGTGCGCATTGCATCTCGACGCCGAGGAAGGCCGAAGCGATCACGTGGCCTTTCTCGGCAAAGGGGGAATCGTTGTCGGCCGCGAAGCCGAAGCCCGCGCTACCGCCCTCGCGCTCGCTGCCGCGCAGCAGGATCAACTCCGTCACGATGCGGTCGAGCGGCTTGCCGTCGCGCAGGGCCTCGTGGAGAAACCAGCGGAACGGCCCGCTGTTGTTCAGGCTCGGCTTCAAGATGTTCGGGTTCTCGGCCAGCAGGTCTTGCCAGAAAGGCAGCCAGCCGTCGGCGAGGCGGGGGTCGGCGAGCAGGCGGTCGATGAGTTCCGACCGCTTGTCCGCCGAGTCGCTTTCCAGGAACGCCCGCAGCTCCGGTTCGGACGGCGGGACGCCGACGGTGTCGAGGAACGCCCTGCGCGCGAAGGCCGCATCGTCCAAGCGGACCGGCTCGCCCTCGGCCATCGCCGGCAGCGGTGCCGGCGGCCAGGCCGCCCCGCTCCCGACCCACTCTTCCAACGTGGCGAGCTCCTCGGCAGAGAGGCGCGCCCCGCTCGGGGGCATCCGTTCGTCGGGGTCGTCGGTCGCTAGCCGGAGGAGGAACTCGCTCGCCGCCGGATCCGCGAGGTCGATCACCTCCAGCGCCCCCGCGCGGCTGTCGAGCCGCAGCCCCCCTTTCTCCTTCTCGCCATGACACCGGAGACAATGTCGGCTCAGCACCGGCAGCACCGCCCCGTGAAACGCCGCCGCCCCCGCCGCGTCGCCACCCGTCGCCGCGGCGCGGGCAGCATCCAGCTTCCCGGCGAGAAAGCCATCGACACCCGCGTGCGCGATGCGGTGCTCTTCGGCGGCGGCCCGCCCGCGCCGGTGGCGGTCGTCCCAGAATGCGTCCATCGACGCGGCCGCCTCCCGCCGCGCCCGGGCATCCGCCGCCCTCAGGGCCGCTTCCGAACGCGCCCTCCTGGCCTCCATCGAGCTCGGGTCGATCGCCGCCCCGCCCGGCGCCGAGGGTGCTAACAACCGGAAGCCGACCTCGTGTTCGAGCCGGATCGCGAGCAGCATCTCACCGGGGTCGGCGCGCAGTTTCTTCCCCCCGACCAACGACTCCAGCACGACGCGGACGGATCGCGCCTCGCCCAACTCGAGCGGCGCCCGGTGCTCTCGGTCGCCGTAGCGGACCCTCGACATCCCCGGCGCCGGCGGTTCGGGCAGCGGCAACACCGGCCCGTGGCCGTCGCTCGACCCGCCGTGGGGTTTCGTCTCCACGGCCTGGACCCCGTCGATCCACACCCGGCTGAGGCCGCGCGTGCGGAGCAGCAGCTCGTGGCGCCCGGCGGGAAGCGGCACCTCTGCCGCCATCCGCAGATGCACCGGCGCCGCCCAACTTTCGCGGATCCCCCAGTCGTCGTAGCGATGGGGCAGGCGGTGCAGATAGAAGTCCGGCAAGCGCAGCAGCGCCACCGCCTCACCGGGCGCCCCGCGAGGCCATCGGTCGTGGGACACCGCCCCCTCATGCGCCCACAGCTGGACGACCCCGGACTCGATCTCCCCCAACTCGGGTGGGCGCTCGGCCGCGATCACCCGCGGCGGTCCCTCGCGGCGGAAGCGCGCCGCCATGTCCTCGTCTCCCGTCAATCCGCGGTGGACGGCGATCTCGTCCAGCGCGCCGATGAAGCTGTTGCCCGGTGCACCGCCGAGCGCCGAGCCGATCCAGACGGCATCGCCATCGACGACCGGCGCCTTGTCGGTCGCGCCCCCCATGTCCCAGCTACCCCCCGTCGGGGCGCCGTCGATCCAAGCGCGCAACGAAGCCGGTTCGCCAAACCGATAGCTGACCGCCACGTGATGCCAGCCGTCGCGGGGCCGTATCCCCGCGGCGGACGTCCAGCGGTGCCAGACATCGCCGCCCGCTTCGGGAGGCGTTGCGAACAGGAACGACAACCGCGCCTCCCCGGACTCGCCGCGCAGCCGCAGGGCCCAGTTTTGGTTCTCCTTGCCGAAACCCTCCGCACCGGTCCGCCCCTTGCCGATGATGTAGCGGTTCGCCCCCTCGCCCATCTCCTCGACGCTGACCCAAGCCTCGACGGTCAGACTTTGCCCTTGGGAGAACTGCAGGCCGCCTCCTTCGTCGGCGATCATCAGCCGCGAGCCGCCGTCGAACTGGAGGCCTGAGTTGGTTGCGCCGAAATCGGGGAATTCTGGACGGCGCGGCCCCGGCGCGGCGGGGAGCGGCCTGCCCGACCCGGTCCGGAGAGCCCCATCGCCCCCATCGAAGCTCCAACGTCCGACGGTTTCCAACTCCGCTGGAGCGATCTGCGCGGCCCATGCCGCGAAGACTGCTGTCACCCAAAATCGCGGCGGAGAATTGGCCAACTGCGAGCGCATCCGGGGAGGCTAGCCCGCCGCCTGCGCCACTTCCAGCATTGACTTGGCGGCCGGTTGAGCGACACCCTGTCGCCCTCGTGACCGCGCTTCGAACCACCGCCTCGCTCGCCCTCGCCGCCGCGACCGTGGTCACCGCCCGCGCCGACGCTGCGGCGACCGCCGAGTCGCTGCGAGCCCGATTCGACGCCGCCGTCGCCGCAATCGAAGCGGAGGACACCGAGCTCCGCGAAACGCTCGCCCGCGAGTACCTCACGCGGCTGCGCCAGATCGAACGCCGCGGGCGTTGGCGCCGGCGCGACACCTCCGAAGTGAGGGCCGAGCGGGAGCGGTTCGAAGCCGAACGGAGCGCCCCCCTGCCGCCGTTTAGCGCCGACCCCGAACTCTCGCGCCTGCAAGCCATCCTCGCCGGCGCCACCGCCCCTCTCCAGCACCGCCAAACCGAGGCGAAACTCGCCCTCGCCAACGCCTACCTTTTTCGGCTCGGACACGCCTTGGGGCGCGGGGCGTCGGCTTCCGAGTTCAACCGGCTGGCGCTGCCGTTCGCCCTGCCCGCAACGGCCGACGGGACTTCTGATCTCGCCCCCTCTCCAGCCAGCCGGACCGAACTCTCGCCATCCCCAGGCACCCCCGCAGGTGAACTCGCGTTCGCGATCGGCTCGCTGTCGTCCGTCCCGGCGGACGCGCGGCTCAGGCTCGTGCCCATCCGGGGGGCGACGCAGCCCACGACACACGAACTGTCTGGGCCTGAGGGCACCCCGCTCGCCGCCTGGCCTGCCCCGGCCCAGACCTACGGAACCGTGCTGATCGATGTCCAAGCCGCCATCGAGTCGGCGATCGAGGCGCGGGCCACCGCGTTCGTCGTCCGGCTCTCTGCGCCGGCCGCCTATGCCCTCGGCGATACCGTTCGGGCATTCCATCTCCGACCGCGCCTCCTGATCGACGATGCCTCCGCCCGCCTCGTCCCATCGCCCTCCCCCGACGCGCCCCCCACCGTGGAAACCTTCCCTCCGACCTTTCGGGACTAAGGGCCTGTCCGCCCTCAACTCCCCGGGACTGTCACCCTGAGCAACGCGAAGGGCCCCTCACCACGGTCCACGTCTCCGGAGCCCCCCGCTGTTCAACGACCCTAGCCCGGATCGATCACCAAGCTCCGGGCTGCGGCTTGCCCTCGTTGATGCTGAGGGTGTTGCCGTTGGGAACGGCTCGGGCAGGGTGTCTACCCAGCCGCTTCGCCGATCCCTGCCGCCGCCTACTCAGCATCAGCGAATGGCGGCGCCTCGCCTGCGGATGTGGTGATCGATCCGGGCTAAAGCCGCGCTAAGAACTCGCTCGGGCTGATCCCTTGCTCATCTCGAAAGGCCCTGGCGAAGTGGCTCATGCTCTGGTAACCCACCTCGAGCGCCGCTTCGCCGACGTTCGCCCGTCCGGCGGCCATGAGTTCCGAGGCGCGCTGGATCCGGCGCATCCGCAGATACCGGCTCAGCGTCATCCCCTCCTCCGCGGAGAACAGCCGCGACAGGTAGGACCGGCTGCACCCGCTCACCCTCGCCACCGCGTCGAGATCGAGCGGCTCCGCCAAATGCCGATCGAGGAACGCTTTGGCAGCGGAGAGCCGCTCACGCACCATCCTCGACTGGATCGAAACCCCTCCCCCACCACCGGCGACCGGGCGAACGGCCCAAGCCGACAGGAACTCGATCGCCTTGGCCCGAAACCAGAGTTGGGAGGTGGCACCGGCGGAAGGGAGCTTGGCGATCGCGTCCGCGACATTCTGCGCGGCGCGGGCGAGCGGGCTCGACTCCAACACCGCCACCCCGCTGGCGAGGAACCGCTGAAGGCTCGGGGGAGCGGCAGCGTCCCCGGGATCCAGCAGGGAGCCGAGGTAGTCGTCGGAAAACCAAAACTCGACCAACTTCAGCGCCCCCCGATCGACCGACCACCGGCTCTCGCCCTGTCCTGCAAAGATCAGCATCGAATCGCGCCCCAGCGGCGCCGAAGCGCCCCCTCGCGCCACCTCTCCGCGCCCTTCAAGAACCGCCACCACCACCAGTCCTTGCGGATCGAACTCCGTCTCCACCACCACCTCCCGCGCGATCTGCGCCTCCACCACGCCGACCGCAAAGTCCCCATCCCTTCCTCCACCCATGCCTTCCAACCTCAAATCCTGACAGCCCCCACCTCTCAGAAGCGGGATCCATGGCGGCGAGTTCGGTTCGTGGTCGGCTGACAACGGAGGACGGTGAGTCAGTACAGCAATACAACAAATGAGATTGAGTCGCATTAGCACTGTGGCGCCTCGTTGGCGAGCGAAACTTTTTCCATCCTTAAGAAACAGGCGGGATGCCGCCGCAACGGCACCCCGCCTTGAGGTGATGGACTAAAGTTCGCTCGGGGAGGCTACTGGGGCGCGGCGGCCTGAGCGTCGCGCAGGATGTAGGAATCGATGATCGACTCCGCCTTGGCGACCTTCTCGTCGAGGGAGAGCCCTTCGGTGGTCGGCGTCTCGAACAGGCCTTTATAGAGGGGCTTGCCGTCCCGTTCCGCGCGGAGCCTCAGCGAGGGGGTGTCACCGATCCGGCTCTCCCAGCAGCGGCTGACGCCCGCCCAGTAGGCGGAGTGCGCCGTCCAGTATTCATCGACGACGGCGAAGTCGACCTCCTCGGTGCGGAAGTACTGGTTTAGACCGGCTTCGCGGCAGAGCACGACGCCCGACTCTGAGACCTGTTTGTAGTTGTCCTGCTCGTGCGCCCATCCCGTCGGGGTGATGGTGTGGCGATTGACGGCGATGAAGGTGTCGTAGTCGTCGCGCTTGGTGATCTCGCGGCGCGGGCGCGGGCGTTGGGTGCGGTTGCCCTCCCAGCTGGAGACCCCGCCCTCGTGGACCCACGCCCCGAAACTCTCGTAGCGGGGGCTGTCGTCCACCTGATAGACCATCTGCGTCCAGGTGCCGCGCGTCTCTTTCGCGGTCAGTTCGCGCCGGCTCCAGGTGTTGTCGCCGACGTACTCCAACAGCACCCGGTCCTGGTAGCGCCACTCCTGTTTCCAGTGCTTCACGACCCGGTTGTGGGACTCGACCAGCAGCACGTGCTGCAACACGATGTGCTCCGGCGAATCCTTGACGACGAAGACCACCTCCGCGGCATCCTCCTCGTAGGGCTTCTTGAGCTCGTATCCCGGGGAGAGGGCGACGGTCTCATAGAACTCGAACTGGACTTCGAAGCGCCCCGCCATCGCCAGGATGGCCTCGCGGTCCTTTTCGAATTTGGAGCCCGAGGGTTCTGCGAAGGCGGCGGTCATGGCGCCGCCGGCGAACAAGAGACAGATAGACTTCTTCATGGTTGAATGGTGGGAGGATGGTGCGTTTTCGATGTTGTTCGGGTTGAAAGAATTGAGCCTACTGCCCGGCGACCGTGTAGTTCGGGTCGTTGCGGATCGCCGCGAGGCGCGCCCAGAGCCGCATGTCGCGCAGTTCGTCTTCGCTCAGGGTGCGGACGGAGCCGTCGAGGAAGGCCGCGACGGCCTTGCCTCCCCACCGCAGGTCCACGAAGCCATGCTGGGAAGGCGCCGCATCGACCTCCCAAGGCCCGTCGCTCCAGATGGGACCGAGCGCCTGCGGAGGCTGCACCTCGAAGTAGCCGTTGCCCTGCCACGCCTCCTCCGGGCTGCTGCGTGCGGAGAGGAACACGATCACGCCCCCCGCCTTCGAGTCCGCGGTGTGGCGGGCGCAGAACCGGCCGACCTTCGCCTCGATTCGCGGCGAGGGGCGCAGCAGGCTGCCGCTGCCGTAGTGCCCGCCGACGAAGGTGGAGTTCATCCCGAGGTTCGGCGAGACGCTGACGAGGTAGTCCTTGTTCTGCTCTTGGAGCACCGCCTCGTTGCCGTTGAACACCAACGTGCTCTCCACATCTTGGATGTAGGGGTAGAGCCGCCACGGGTAGCGCGCGTTCGCCGGCGCCGAGAGCGGCTCGCCATCGTCGTTGACCGCGTCGCGATCGGACTGGTAGCCAGGCAAAATCTGGCCGTTGTGGTCGGAAGCATACAGGTGGACGGCGGTCATCAGGTTCCTCGCCGCACCGATCTCGCGCGCCATCATCCCCTTGCGCTTCATCACCCCCGTGAGCGAGAACCCGACCGCCATGAGCGCCGAAACGATCGTCAGCGAGACCAGCAACTCGACGAGGGTGAACGCCCCTCGCCAGCACCGGCGATCCATCCTCTTCTCTGCTCTGCTGCTGGGTTCTGCTCTCATGGCTCCGTTCCGGCTCAATGGGTGATGCGTTGCACTTTGAAAAGGCGGGTGCCGTCAGCGACGGGGGCAGCGAAGGAAGCGGGGCCATCGGCCGTGGCTTCCTCTGTCCGCATGGCTTGCCAATCCTCCCCGTCGACGCTCCCGAAGACGGTGTAGGTCGCCCCCGCATGCTGCTGCCAGCCGAGGCTGACGACGCCATCGGCGATGTCCGTGGATTCGACCGCGAGGGGCGGCAGTTCCACCGGGGGCGGGTCTTCGATCGTGAACTGCACCTCGAGCCGGGGCGCGTAGCCGCCGAAGAAGAAGTGCTCCTGGCTATCGACCGTGTAGAAATTGACGAAGGTGCCGCCCTGCTCGGTGGCCGCCTGCAGCGAGCTCACCATCAGGTGGAGCCGGCCTCGGTTCAGCGAGTCCGCCACGTAGTCCGCCACGTGCGGCGTTTCGAGGTCGAGTTCGAAGCGCACCTCGCTCTCGAACGCGATCTCGTCGCCCGGGTTCGCGCCAACGACTTCGCCGATCGCCCAAGGGGCGGCCTCGATGCCGTCGGCCACGTTGGAACTCACGTCCACCTCCCCGCCCGTGGCGTCCTGAGATAGCGGGAACGCGTTGCGCCCCCCCTCGCCGAACAGGGGTGGGTTCCCGTCGGAGAAATCGTCCGCCGTGTAGTCGTTGCGATAGCCGACCCCGTGCAGTTCGAGGGGGCGCCCCGGGTCGGCATCCGCACCGAAATAGGAACTCACCGGATCCGCAGTGTCATCGTAGATGAAGCTCGGCTCACCGGAGGTGATCAGCACCAGTGCCACGGAATCCACTCGGTAGCGTTCGGCTCCCTCGCCGGTCGGGATCGATGCCGAGGTCTCAAATCCGACCAACACCTGGGCCAACCGGCTCCAGTCTCCGGGGTCGGCGAACACCGACGCCTGCCCGCGCCGCCCCGGGGTGGCGTTTGCCCCATACATCCACCGGTCCACGGAGGGCTCGTCGAAAGAGGCCGAATCGGCGGGCGCCCCGCCTACCAGGACGGGGGTGAGCGCTAGCGCGACGAGGGCTCGGCGGGAACGATTCATGGCGGAGCAGGCTTCGGGCAGTTCCCTCAGGCGGCGCGGCGACGGCGGAGAACCAGCATGCCGCCGCCCAGTCCGAGCAGGGCGGCGCCGGCCGGTTCCGGCACGACGACCCGGGCGATGTCCAGATCGAAGATGAGCGGGTCCGTGTCCGATTCGAACCCTGCCGGCGCATCGACACCGACCTGCACGTGTCCGACATTGGAGAACACCGTGGCGAAATCGCTGCCCTCGAAGGTCACGAACCCCGGGTTCGCGGGATCGATCGCCACCTCGACCGTCGTCCAGGCGCCCGGGGCGACGGGGATGAAACTCACCGCCGTGCCCCCTGGGAAATTCGCCGGGGTCGAGAAGCGGGCGAAGAGATTGACCGGCACTGGGGCGTTGTGGCGGAAGCTCACGGAGAAGGTCTCGACCCCGTCGGCGATCCAGTCGCCGACGAAGG
>JAUIGD010000210.1 GCA_030430255.1 Verrucomicrobiia bacterium | reverse complement strand
CGGCGCCTTCATGGAGGTGCTCCCGGGCCAGGACGGGATGATCCACATCTCCGAGCTGACCGACTTCCGCGTCGACCGCGTCGAGGATGTCATCAAAGTCGGCGACGTGATCTACGCCAAGTGCATCGGCATCGACGAGAAAGGCCGCGTCAAGATGAGCCGCCGCGCCGCTCTCGAAGAGCGTGGCGAGCAACACCTCGACGACGAGCTCCGCGAGAAAGCGGCCAAAGCCCGTTCGGAGCGCCGCGAGCGCGGTGACGATGACGGCGATCGCCGCGAACGGCGCGAGCGCCGCGGCGGCGGTCGCCGGCGCCGCCGCGACGGCGGCGGTGGCGGCGGTCGCGACCGCGACCGCGACCTCGAGCGCAGCAGCGACGACTAGTCAACCAACCCACCCGACCCGCCCCCCTCCAATAGCGGAACCCCACATCCCCCAGTCCCCCAGAGGCGCCCCGACACACCGTCGGGGCGCCTTCTTTTTGGTACCTAGTTGCCGGAGGCGTCCCGCCTCCGCGCTTCGCCGGAGCGCGAGCATCGGGCGGGACGCTCGCGCTCCCCTCCGCCTCCGCATCCTCACCCTTGAAGCACCCCGGTCACCTGCGCCATACTCCCCCCACCGATGGTCGATTTTAAATACCTCACCCTCGGCCTCGACGCCATGGCCCGCGCGCACCGGATGAGCGCCATGGCGGGCCACCTCGGCGCCGCCGTCATCGCCGGTTACTTCGTCGGCGAACAGCGCCCCGACCTCGAGCCCGAAGTCTATCGCGGCATCGAGGGCGACCTCGAACGCATCATCGCGGGGGGCTCTGTATTCGGCCGCAAGATGTCCAGGACTGCGCCTTTGAGCGATCGCGAACTCTTCGCCCCCCTCCCCGGCGCCAAGGCCGACCCCGCCCTCATCGCCAGCCTCCCCGAAGCGCTCGGCAGAAACATCGACCGCCCGCGCCAGTCCGGGCACAACGTCATCTTCGCCTCCATCGCGATCCGCGCTCTCACCGAGCACCCCGAACTCGCCACCGGCCCGCGGGTCGACGGCATCCGCAAGCTGATCGCCCTCTTCGACGGCGCCCATCCCGGCACCGGATACTTCGGCAAGGGCAAGGGCCGCATCCGCGGGGACGAGGTCGAGCTCGACGACGACGACGGCACGCCCGAGTACAGCGACCTCGAGGGCATGGCGGCCGCCGTCATCGACGAGCTCATCGCCCAGGACCCAGCCGTCCACCGGCAGGGCTATGGGGGCCTGGTGCACGTCATCAACCACGCCGCCGCGGTCGCCGACCTCGCCCGCTTCGGCGGCGCCGACCTCGTGCCGCGTGCGGTCGCCGCCCACCGCCGACACCTGCGCCTGTGGCGGAACCTCCCCGACCTCGCCGACGAGCTGGGTCCGGTGCCCGTCTCGAAGTTCACCCCGCACCACGCCGCCTACTGGACCTCAGGCGAGGCCCCCTACGACCGCGCCCTCCTCACCCACCGCGTGAAGACGATGTTCGGCTTCGACGAACTCGCCGCCTCCAGCGACGACGACGCGCGCAAGGCCCGTGCCTACGACCAGCTGCGCCAGCTCATGTAGCTCGACATTCCAATGTCGAGTCCGCGCCACCCGCCGACTCGACTTTGGAAAGTCGAGCGACGCCCGCAGCACTCCTCCGCCGCCGAGGCAATCCCTGCCCCTCCTCGAGGGAGCGGGACGACTGCGCCCCAACGTGGCATCGGCGTCCCGCCGATGTCCGTGCCGGAGGCGTCCCGCCTCCAGGCCGCCGCACCCGGCGAGCGGGGACGCTTGCCCTCCGGCTCCACCCAACCATCCATCAGCCAGATTGCATCGTTTCAAGACGGCCAGTAGAGTGCCTCCGCTTTGATCTGGGCGCTCCTCCTCTTCGCCATCCATCTGGTCTGCGAATTTCTCATCGGTCTGATTGGCGCCAAACGCTTCGGGATCGGCGCGAGGCCCCTCGCCAAGAGCGTCCGCTATCCCGTCGCCGTCTACATCGCCACCTTGCTCCCCGCGCTGATCGTCCCCCCCGCACTGCCGTTGCTATGCATCATCGGGATTCCGGGGTTGTCGTTCTGGCTCATCGGCTACGTCGGCGGACTCTCCGCGGTCATCGCTCAACGCGGGCGCGACGGGCCTCGATCCGAACTGGGCTGAGGCGAGAGGGGCCCCGGCGCGCGCCGGCTGAGACCGCGTCGCTCAACCCTGCCGGGCCCGCGCCGATAGCCTCTGCGAACAGGGAAGCCGAGCTACACCTCGCCCACGTCCGGCACTTTGAAGCCGTCGTTGTTCGGGTCGCGCAACAACCGGTTCGCCGCCTCCGCGCGGTCGCCGACGCAGCGTTCGGTCGCCGGGTCGAAGGTCAGCCAGGGACCCACGGTGTAGTGGTTCCCCTCCTCGGCGACACCGACCCCGCCTGCCATGATCTCGTGCAGGCGCCCGAAGTGCTCGACGGCGTCGGCGTTGTCGCCGAAGCGCCCGGCCTTCTTGTTGAACGGCACCTCCTCGCCGAGCCGGTAGGAGTTGTTCATCAGGTGCCCCAACACGCAGCCGTAGTGCGCTTGGAGCGCGTCGCCGTTCGCCATCTCCGGCTTCCCCTCGCGGCAGGCGGCGATGAAGCTGCCCCAGTTGCCGCCGGGCGTCACCTCGCCCCGGTCGACCTTGACCGGCTCCCCCTTGTCGCTGCCCTTCGCAAAATACTTGCCGCGGACGATGCGGCCCCCGTCCTCGAAATAGTACTCGTTCTCCACCTGCCGCTGGTAGCCATCGTAGTTCACATTGCGGACGTTGAAGAACACCTGTTGCCCGTTCGGGTATTCCGCCAGGCCGAACATCGTGTTGGGCGTCTGCCCCTGGTCGCCCCATTGGAATCGGCCGCCGATCGCCATCGCCCGCACCGGGTGCGTCTGGTCGTCGTCGATCGCCCAACGCGCGACGTCGAGCTGGTGGGTCCCCTGGTTGTTGAGATCGCCGTTGCCGGTCTCCCAGAACCAGTGCCAGTCGTAGTGGACGTAGTTCCCGTGGTATCGATCGATCACGGCGGGGCCTTTCCAGAGATCCCAGTCGAGGTTCGCGGGCGGGGCCCCCGGTTTGTCGAAGCCGATGCTTCCGCGTGGTTTGCAGCAGTAGCCGTAGGCGATCTTCAACCTGCCCCACTTCCCGGCCTTGATCGCCTCGTGCAGGCCCGCGATGCCGGCGTCGCTGCGGCGTTGGGCGCCGTGCTGCACGACCACCCCATATTTCTGCTGCGCGGCGACCGCGACCCGCCCTTCGTAGACATCGTGGCTCATCGGTTTCTCGACGTAGACGTGCTTGCCGGCCTGCGCGCCCCACACCGTCATCAGCGAGTGCCAGTGGTTCGGGGTCGCGACCGACAACGCGTCGACCTCGCCGTCCTCCAGCGCCTCGCGGACGTCCTTCACGCCCTTGGCGTGCTGCCCCTTCTTCTTCAAGTCCTCGACCGTCCGCGCCAGCACCTTTTCGTCCGGATCGACCACGTAGGCGATCTCGACGTCCTTCTGCCCGAGGAATCCGCCGATGTGGCTCTTGCCGCGCCCGTTGAGGCCGGCGATCACCATGCGGAGCCGGTTGTTGGCACCGACCGGTCGTGCCAGCGCGCCTGGGCGCGTGGACGTGAGCAAGGTCGATCCCGCAGCGGCGGCGAGGCCGCTTTTGAGGAAGCGGCGACGGGAACGGGGCTGGGCAGCGGCGGCACGGGGGCGTTCGACATTCATACCGGCTACGCTACCGGCGGCGCCTCGCCGAAGCCAAGCGCATTCCGGGTTTGCCACGCGGCGCCCATCCGGGGTTTCATGTCGGCATGCAACCGCGACGCCAATTCCTCCGACAATCCGCGCTGGCCAGCACCGGCGCCATCGCCCTCTGCTCCCAGCTGGGAACCGCCCGTGCCGCGAACGCCGCCGGCCGCAAACTCCGTGTCGGCGTCATGGGGTTGAGCCGCGGCAAGGCGCACATCGCCGGCTTCCTCTCCCAACCCGATGTCGAGATCGCCTACGTCTGCGACGTCGATCGGCAACGGCTCGCGGCGGGGGCGAAGTATGCGGTCTCCCGCGGCGCGACCGCCGAACCGGTGGCGGTGAGCGACTTCCGCCGCATCCTCGATGACCGCGAGGTCGATGTGCTCTCGATCGCGGCCCCGAACTTCTGGCATGCGCCCGCCACCATCCTCGCCTGCGACGCCGGCAAGCACGTCTACGTCGAGAAACCCGGCAGCCACAATGCCCGGGAGGCCGAGCTCATGGTCGCCGCCGCCCGCCGCACCGACCGCAAGGTGCAGATGGGGAACCAACGCCGCAGCCTGCCTGCCTTCCGCGAGGGGATCGAGAAGCTGCGCGGCGGCGAGCTCGGCGCCCTCCGCTATGCGCGCTGCTGGTATGACAACAGCCGCGGCTCGATCGGCAAGGGCGCGGCGGCCGCACCGCCGGAGGAACTCGACTGGGCGCTCTGGCAGGGCCCCTGCCCCGACCGCCCCTTCAAGGACAACCTCGTCCACTACAACTGGCACTGGCACTGGCACTACGGCGGCGGCGAGCTGGCGAACAACGGCGTCCACGCGCTCGACATCGCCCGCTGGGCACTCGGCGTCGACACGCCGTTGCGATCGAGCTACACCGGCGGACGGTACCACTTCGACGACGACCAGGAGACCCCTGACACCGGCGATGCGGTGTTCGACTTCGGCGCCGTCGGGGCCAGCTGGCACGGCAGCAGCTGCCTGCCGCGCAAGCACGAGCGCCACCCCTTCGTGAGCATCTACGGCGAGGGCGGCACCATGAGCTTCGAGGGCGCCGGATACCGGATCCATGACCCCGAGGGGAAGGTCGTCGCCGAAAACCTGCCCCAGTTCAGCGACGAACCCCACTTCGCCAACTTCGTCGGATCGATCCGCGAGGATGCTGCCTTGAACGCTGAGATCGGCGACGCACAGAAGAGCACGATGCTCTGCCACCTCGGCAACATCGCCTACAAGCTCAAGACCGAGGTCTGCACCGCCCCCGACACCGGCCGGCACACCGGCGGCGACGCGGTGGATGCCCTGTGGGCGCGCGAGTACCGCGACGGCTGGGCACCGGCCGGCGCCTGAGGAGCCCGGGTCGGGCGCCCGGCCGCAGCGGCGGAGTGGGAGGAGCCGTGCCCCGCGGTGTCGCTGCGATCAGCGACGATCAGGCGGGGGGACGTCCTGCGCCTGCTCCCGATGCATCGCAGGCCCATGGATTCGGCTCCGGCGGCTTGGGCAGGGTGGATCGGCGCCGATCGCTTCCGCTGCGCCCGCATGCGCCCTCCTGTCTCCTGTGAGTGTTGGTGGTCGATCCGGGTTGGCGATCGTTTGGGCCTGGAACGCAGATCCGGGGCGAGACCGCGGAACCACCCTCAAAAAAAAGGCGCCCCCGTCGTGACGGGGGCGCCTGTGAGGGGTGTGCTGGCGACAGGGCGTAGCCCCAGCCGGCCGAGCCGGGAGCCCTTATGGCCCCTGCGGCAGGGGCAGGACGAAGACGCCCTGCTCGTGGCCGTTGTCGAAGTTGATGACCACGGCGATGTTGCCGTCGGCCAACGCACTCGAACGGGCGCCGGTGCCGCCGTCGGGGCTCTCGGCGATGACGGAGCGCTTGACGATCTCCGAGCTGCCATCGATGACGAACGGGCTGGCTTCGCGCAGCATCAGCGTCGCAGCACCAGGCCCGCGACGCGCCCAGAGGCCGGTGTCGTCGAGGTTGGTGACGCCGCCGACGCCCACCTGCAGGATGCCCGCGACCGCGACGTCCGCCGCCGGGTCGACGATGGTCGTCAGCAGGTTGCGGTAGACGCCGGTGGTGCCATCCGCGAGACCACCTTCCATCGCGACGACCTGCAGGCCGCCGCCGGGGGTCCACGCGTAGAACGCGGTGTCCTCGGTCGAGCTGAGCGGCGGGCTGCCCCCGCGAACGTCGGCCTGGAAGTAGCAGGTGCCGTCGTCGCAGATGAACAACTCGCTGAACGCATCGTAGACCACCGTCGGGTCGCCGAAGCCGAACGCGACCTCGCCCTCGCGGGCGAGCAACTGCAGGCCGGGCCCGTTCGCGTCGGTCCAGATCCCGTAGTTGTCGGCCGCGGTGACCGAGCCGTTCTTCAGGCGGGCGCCGAAGATGATCTCACCCACCGCATTGAGCGAGTGGTCATCGTTGAACAGGTCGAACTCACCGGTGCCCGGGGTGGCCCCGAGCGGCGCGGCATCGCCCCGCTGGGCGACGAGCGCCGGGGTGCCTCCGGCGGGGAAGGTGAACAGACCGTAGTTGTTGATGGCGTTGATCCCGGTCCCCCTCAGAGCCGCGACAAAGGCGGTCTCGCCATTGTCGTTGGCTCCGAGCTGACGGCGGATCTCCGACACCTTCACGCCAGCGCCCACGGAGGGCAGGTCGTCGCCCTCTTGGAGCAGCAGGCCGGTGACGCTCGACCATAGGCCGGTGTCGGTATTGTTCGTGATGCCCCCGCTCTTGGCGACCTTGCCGAGGTGGAGCACCTCCCCGCCGTCGAGGATCACCTGCCCTTGGACGGGCAGGGTCTGGAACGTCGACGGCGTGCCGGTGGCGGGACCGCCCTCGAGGGCGATGTTGGTCGCCGAGGCGGCGTCACCCGACCAGATGCCTTCATCCATCGAGTTCGGCACCGCGGCGCCGAGGCGCGCGAGGTAAGCGGTGTCGCCGTTCCGGGTCAGGTGCCAGCGGTCGAAGCCGACGATGACATCGCCCGCGGAAGGCGGCGTGGTCGCGTTCGCGAGGGCGACGAGGTCGAAGCCCAAGGCGAGCGAACCCTCCCAGAGGCCGACATCGGCATTCACCTCACCCTCGACGAGCAGGCGGCCGGTCGGCGAGAGGTAGGCCGAGTTGAAGCCGCTGAAGACCCCGCCCCCGGTGCCGGGAGCATCGTCCCCTTTCACGAGGATGGTCTGCAGGCTGTCCGGCAGCACGGTCACCGTGAAGGTCTCCGTGCCGATGTTGCCGGCGTCGTCCACCGCGGTGCAGGTCACCACGGTGTCCCCGGGCGGGAACAGCGAGCCCGAGGGCGGCACGCAGGTCACCGGCGGGAAGAGCGGTGAGGTCTCATCGGTGGCGGTCGGGTCGGTCCAAGCGACCGAGACCGACGAGCCGTCGTGCGGACCGCCGACGACGAAGTCTTCAGGCACGTCGTGCAGCACGGGCGGGGTGACGTCGCCGCCGCCACCACCGTGGTCGATGGTGAGGCGCCGCAGGTTGTTCCGCTCATCGCACTCCGCCACCACTTCGGCGGCGTCGACGAGGGCGAACACCTCGGTCAACATCCCCACCGGGAGGTCGTCGACGAAGAGGGAAGTCGTGCCCCCGACCGGCAGGTCGACGGTGAAGATCGATCCGATCTGCGTGCCGACGGTGAACGGGTCGCCGTCGTAGAAACGCACCTGGAGGCCGTTCCACGCCTGGGTGGCGGTCGCCGCGCTGGAGAAGTCCAGCGAGATGTCCGCCGAGGTGTCGGGCACCACGCCGCTCACGGTCGCGTTGGTGATGGCGATGTCATCCGGGGTGACATAGACGTCGAGGAAGGCCCCGGCGTTGGTGCTGGTCTTGCCGTTGGCCGTGACCCTGAGGCCGATCTGGCCCACGGTCGTGACGTTGTAGACGACGGAGGGCGTCGGCCCGACCGCATCGTCGAACTGGCCATCGCCGTCGGTGTCCCACTCATACAGGGTGATCGGGTCGCCGTCGGGATCGAAGGACTGGGTGCCATCGAGCTGGATCGGTTGGCCGAGCTTACCCGTGTAGGCCGGCAGGCGGTCGTCGGGGATCGCGACAGCGACCGGCGGCAGGTCGGTGTCGACCACATTGACCACGGCGGTGTCGAATCCGTAGGCGGCAGGCGCCCCGTCGTCGACGACGCGCAGCGAGACGGTGTAGGAACCGAAGGCGGCGTAGCCGGGGTTGGTCGGCAGCGGCCCGGTGGCGTCCGGGTGGTCGAAATCGACCCCGTCGCTGGCGTCAAAGTCCCACTGGTAGCTCACGATCGAGTGGCCGGGGTCTTGGTGGTACGAGTTGCGCGCGTCCATCTGGAACGCCGCGTTCGCGCCCTGGTCGCCGGTCGGCTCGATGATCGCCACCGGGATGAGTTCGGTGACCGAGCGGGTGAGGATGAGGATCGCCGAACCGGTGGCCATCTGGTCGCCCTCGTTCGGCCAAGCGGCCGAACGCCAAGCGCCGTTCGGC
The DNA here is from genome assembly GCA_030430255.1 of Verrucomicrobiia bacterium. Taxonomy (GTDB): domain Bacteria; phylum Verrucomicrobiota; class Verrucomicrobiia; order Verrucomicrobiales; family DEV007; genus JAUIGD01. The sequence continues at coordinate 2,629 of JAUIGD010000210.1, read as the reverse complement.
ATCTGGCCGAACATGTAGTTCGTGTTGCGGAAGCTCGGGTTGATGTCGGGGTCGAGCAGCGAGGCGTTGCCGAGCAACCAGGCCGAGAGGTCCTCGTTCCAGTCACGCGGACCGTCCGGGGTGTCGATGGTCGTCAGACCTTGGAGCTGGAGACCCTTTTTGGCTGCATACATTTCATACCAGTGTCCGGCCCAGCCTTCGTTGGTGCCGAAGGTGCTGTTGCCGGCGTGGTTGCGCCAGACGCTGCCGATGTAGTCGATCGCGCGACTGGTATCGCCATCGGCCGAGAACTTGCCGGAGTTGGCGTAGGTGATGAGCATGCCACCGGTCTTGGCGATGTTGTGCCACGAGTTGACGTTGGTGTATCCGGAAGCGCCGTTGGCGTGCTGGAGAATCTGGTAACCGTTCACCGAGTTGTCCAAGACCCAAGCGGGCGGCAAGACGCCCCAGACGTCGCGGGTCGCGGCGAAGACGAGCGCAGGCCACTGCTGGGCGGAGCCGTCGAGACCGCTGCTCGACGTCGACATGTTGTATTGCCAGCCCCCTCGGATCCCGCCATCGCCTTGGCAGTAGGCCCACTGATCCAAGGAATCGATGATCAGGTCGTAAACCGACTGACCATTGTATGGCCCGTAGTTGATGATCGTCGCCTGCGCGTCGGCGATATTGCGCGTCGAGGCAATCACCGCCAGGTTGGCGAGGCCGTTCGCATAGCTGAGGTTGACGTGGTAGAAGCCCTGGCCGTCGCCATCCGAATCGGGATCGCGGACAGCGGTGCCGTCCGAGTGGGCGCTGATGCTCGTCGTGGCCTCGTAGCTGTTGTCGTAGAGGTAATTCAAGCCGCGCTGGACGGTCTGGGCGTAGATGTCCTCCTCGTAGTCGTTGGAGGGCAGGTGGCCGTTCTCCTCGAAGGCCAGCACGACAGCGCCCGTGTAGCCGACGCCGTGGGTGTTGGTCGTGGTCCAGAAGCGGCGCTCTTGGTCTCCGGAGAAAACCAACTGCGTCTGGTAGAGGAAGATGAAGCCCTTCTCGATCGCCATGTTGATGCGGGCGTCGTGAGACGGCGCGACGATGACGCGGATGACAGCCGAGCGCGAGGCGATCGCCCCGAGGCTGTCGGTGACCGTCAGGGTCATCGTTTTCAAGCCGGCGGTGGTGTAGGTGTGGTCCATGCCGATGAAGTTGGGATCGGCCACCGCGCCACTGGCGTCGGGCGTTCCGTCACCGAAGCTCAGGACATAGGTGTAGGGGCCGGTGCCGCCCCAAGTGCGTCCCCAAACGGTGACTGGCTCTCCGAGCGCAGCGGTGCCGTAGGCGGCGTTCTGGGTGTTGCTCGGCATCACCGCGACCTTCAGCGCCTGGGCTTGAGCGCCCGCAGCGGCGGCGAAGACCAGGGCGAATACGGCGAGCGTCCTCGCTAGGACGCTGGAAACGGGGGATCGCCCGAAGGGCGCCCCACAGAATCTTTTGATTCGATTACTCATGGTTCTCAATGGGTTTTGGGTGTGGAGAGCTCCCGCCCACTCTCCGATGGCTGAATTGGGGGCGACGGAACCCACAATTGGAGACGACCTGCCACACACGCCTGTCGCAGCGAAGCGACAAGCCCCTCCTCGACTACCTGCTCAAGTAGGCTCGCTGTTCCCGACTTGGGAATATTGAACATGTCTCCTAACCCACCAGAGGTTCTGTTGCAGAAGAACGATGCCTCCCGCCCCACAGCCGCAATTTTTGCAGCGAAGATGGATCCGCCAGCCAACCTCCCGTACGGCTGAAATCACTGGCGCATCACATCCCCACCTGCGATGGGTATAAAGTAACCTACCAAGGGATAGTCTTTATCCACAAGGGAAAAAATGCGATTTTTCGTGAGAAATCGCCTCAAATTCGCTAACTCCTTCACTTCCAACCACCGAACTACCCCCATGCTCGCGATGACAAATCGGTCACTCCCGGCCACCACTTCGATTCTCGGCCTCGCCGTTGCCCTGTGCTTCGTTCTCCCGAGCTGCAAAGATGCAGCAGATGAGCCACCAAACGGGCCCGGATCCGGAACCGTTGAGGCGGATCTCCCCGCGGTGGCTCCCGAGCCTCTTCCGAGTCAGCCTGCGGATCAAGGGGATGCCAAATCAGCAGACGATGCCCCCACCGTCGCGGCCGGCGTCGAGAACAGGCCGCCCGAAAGCGCACCGACGCCCCCGACGCCCCCCGCGGATCCCACGCCAAGCGACGACGCGACGCAATCCCTCGTGACCGAGCTCTATCGTTTGCTCTCCGACCCTTCGCCTGAGGTGCGCAGGGGGGCGATCGCCCGATTTGCCGAACTGCCTCAAGAAGAGGGGCTCAGCCTCCTCGCCGCCGGCGCATCCGACCCCGACCCCACCGTCGCCGAAGCGACCTTTGAACAGATCCGCTACCTTTTGGAACCCGAACGCATCGCGATCTCGCAGCGTCTGTTGCACGCCGACGACCCCGTGGCCAAGCAGGCGATCCTGATGATTCTCTCCGACAATCCTTCCAAAGCGACCTTGGCCGAGGTCATCAACGCCTACCGGTTTGAGGAGGACATCGCGGTGCTCGAGGCGGCGCGAACGGCGAGCGAGAAGATGGTCGGGCAGCGCTTCGACGG
>JAUIGD010000640.1 GCA_030430255.1 Verrucomicrobiia bacterium | reverse complement strand
GCCCTGTTCGAGACGGTGCGGGGGATCGTCGATGGCGCGGCTTGGGCGGTGCGGTTCATGGCGCTGTTCACGGTCGCCGCCGGGCTCATCATCTTGGTCGGCGTCATCTTGGCGGGCGAGCGCGAGCGGGCCGCGGAGGCGGTGTTGCTGCGGACGCTCGGCGCCTCGCGGCGGCAGATCGGGCGCATCCTCGCGGTCGAATACCTCGCGCTGGGGCTGTTCGCAGGACTGGCTGGGGCGCTGTTGGCCCTCGCCGGGAGCTGGGCGCTGGCGACGTTCGCCTTCGAGCTCGACTTCGATGCCTTCCTGTGGCCCTTCCCCGTCGCGGTCGCGGCGCTGGCCGCGATGACGCTGTTCGCAGGGTGGTTGCTCGGGCGCGGGGTGACCCGGCGCTCGCCGCTCGAGGTTTTGCGCTCGACCTGAGTGCGCTGCGGGTTGCAAAGCCGCGTCGCTTGGTGGAGTCTCGCCGCCCGATGAGCGCACAGTCCTTCCAAATCGCAGTCCTCGCCGGCGACGGCATCGGCCCCGAAGTCATGGCCCAAGCGCGCCGCGTGCTCGACGCGGTCGCTGGCAAGTTCGGGGTCGCCTTCGCCTACGATGAGCAACTCGTCGGTGGCGCGGCGATCGACGCCACCGGCGGCCCGCTGCCGGAGGCGACGCTGAAGGCCTGCGAGGCCGCCGACGCCATCCTGTTCGGGTCGGTCGGCGGCCCGAAGTGGGAGAGCTTGCCCCCGGACATCCAGCCCGAGCGGGGCGCGCTCCTGCCATTGCGGAAGCACTTCGGCCTGTTCGCCAACCTCCGCCCGAGCGTCTGCTTCCCCTCGCTCACCGCGGCCTCACCGGTTCGCCCGGACCTGGTCGAAGGCGGGTTCGACGTGCTCTGCGTGCGCGAGCTGACCGGCGGCATCTACTTCGGTTCGCCGAAGGAGATCCGCGAGGAGAACGGCGAGAAGGTCGCGATCGACACGATGGTCTACCGCGAGTCGGAGGTGGAGCGCATCGCCCACGTCGCGTTCAAGGCGGCGGCCGGCCGCGGCGGGCGGCTGACCTCGATCGACAAGGCCAACGTGTTGCGCAACGGGCTGCTGTGGCGGGAAGTGGTCGAGCGGGTGGCGGAGGGCTACCCCGACGTGAAGCTCGACCACCTCTACGTCGACAACGCGGCCATGCAGCTGATCCGGCGGCCGCGGGAGTTCGATGTCGTGCTGGCCCCGAACCTGTTCGGCGACATTTTGTCCGACGAGATGGCGATGATCGCCGGCTCGCTCGGCATGCTCGCCTCCGCCAGCCTCGGCGGTCAAAACGAGGCTGGGCTCTACTTCGGGATGTACGAACCGAGCGGCGGCTCGGCGCCGGATATCGCCGGCCAAGGGATCGCCAACCCCTGCGCGCAGATCCTCTCCGCGGCCATGATGCTGCGCTACTCGTTCGGCCTCACGGAGGCGGCGGACGCGATCGACGCCGCCGTCCGTGGGGCGATCGACGGCGGCGCGCGGACCGGGGACATTTTCACCGGCACCGAGGGCACCCACCGGGTCGACACGGCCGGGATGGGCGAAGCGATCCTGGCGGGGCTGGAATAGGCGAGGGGAGCCGTATCCCGCCCCGGGGGGCGCGCTCGTGGCATCCGGCGATTCGAGGACCCCTGGGCGCTTGGCGGGGGAATGCGGGGGGGCGCGTTCCGCTGCCTGAGGCCGGTGATCGATCCGGCCCGGGGCATCCTTCCGGTTGACGGTTGAGGCAATCTAATCCTAGAATTCCGTCAGATATGAATACACTACTCAAGTCCACCCTCTCGGCGTTCGTCGCCGCAGCCATCACCGCCGGTTCCGCATTCGCCGGAGATCCGGTCAACACGGAGTGTCCGGTCAGCGGCAAGGCCGTCGATCCCGAGCACGTCACCGAACTGACGGTCAAGTTCTGCTGCGAGAAGTGCAAGGCCAAGTTCGACGAGGATCCCCTCGCGCACGCTGCGAAGGTCGCCGAGGCGGCCGAGGGCAAGTGCCCGATCAGCGGTCGCGACGTGGACG
>JAUIGD010000209.1 GCA_030430255.1 Verrucomicrobiia bacterium | reverse complement strand
GGAGACCTGCCGGCACGGCTATATCAGCATGCACTTCGGCAGCCCGGCGCGCACCACCTGCGAGGTCTGTGACAACTGTACCGGAATTCGCCCTGAATTGCCTGAAATCGTCCCGCCGGAACATCCGCTGCCGGACGACGCCGACCCCATCTTCTGGCAGCCGCCGCGCGAAGCCCTCGCCCAATACCAGGCCGCCGGACTGATCGTGCTCAACGGCGGCGAGTTCGAGAAGTGGGCCGCCACCGCCAGCCTGCCTTCGACCCGCGTCATCGAGTCCGCGTCTGACCTCGAAGGCGGATTCATCCGCTACGAGGAGGCCACCACCCATCGCCACGGCCCCGACGGCGAGCACTCGCATGAGGGCATCGACGGCCACACCTGGCTCGACCCCGTCATCGCGAAGCGCCAGGCCGACGCGATCCGCGCCGCCATGGCGAAACGCTGGCCCGCGCACGCCGCCGCCTTCCAAGCCAACCACGACGCCCTCGCCGCCGATCTCGACGCCCTCCACACGCGCCTCGAATCCCTCTCGCCACCCCCGCTGCTCGCCTCGCACCCCGCCTACAACTACCTCGCCCGCCGCTACGGCTGGGACATCGACAACCTCGACTTCGACCCGGAGGAGATGCCCGACGACGCGGCGCTCGAGGAGCTGGGGGCCAAACTCGCCGCCCGACCGGTCAAACTCCTCCTCTGGGAGGGCGAGCCCACACCCGAGATCGCCGCGGCCCTGCGCGACCGCTTCGGTCTGGAGAGCATCACCTTCTCGCCGTGCGAAACCGCCCCCGGCGGCGACCTCGATTACATCTCCGCCATGCAAGCGAACCTTGACCGCTTAGCAAACGCCGGGAAACCATAGCGGCGCGCGGGCACCTCCCCTCCCGCCGCCCGATGCCCGACCCGCCCTCTCCCGCAACACCGCACCCCTGGCGACGCGTCCCCGCGCCGCTGCGGCGCCCCTACGAGTACTGGATCTACCTGTGCTCGCTCGGCCTGTTCGTCTTCGGCGGCCTGTTCTTCTCCGCGATCGCCTTCGCCCTCTCGCTCGTCCTCCCCGACGAGACCGGCAAGCGGCTCGGCCGCCGGATGCTGTCCGGCCTGTTCCGCTTTTTCCACTGGGCGCTGCACCGCTGGGGGCTCGTCTCCATCGATCTGCAGGACATCGACGACCTCCGCGAACTGCGCGGCGCGGTCGTCGCCCCCAACCACATCACCCTCTTCGACGTCGTCTTCATCGTCTCGCGCCTGCCCGACGCGGTCTGCATCGCCAAGGCCTCCGTCATGCGCAACCCGGTCTACGGCGGCTTCGCCCGGCTGTGCCGCTACATCCCCAACGACAGCCCCGCCGCCATGGTCAAAGCGGCCCAGGCCGAACTCGAATCCGGCGCGGTGTTGCTCGTCTTCCCCGAGGGCACACGCACCGTCGACCCGCCGATCAACCGCTTCAAAGGCGGCTTCGCGCTCATCGCCAAACGGGCCCGAGCGCCGATCCACACCCTCTACATCACCTCCAACTCCCACGCGCTCGGCAAACGCTGGTTCATCCTCAAAGCCCCCAAGTTCCCCTACCGCTACCGCATCGAGCGCGGCGCCACCTTCGAGGTCGCTCCCGAGCAGGATACCAAAGCCTTCCTCGACCAGCTAGAGACCCACTTCCGAGACGCCCTCCCGGAAGACCCGCGCACCACCTGCCGCACCCGCTGACCGCCACCTCCCACCCCGAACCCCCTCTCGGTCTCAGCCATGCCCGAGCCTTCCACCACCCATCTCGTCCTCATCCCCAGCTACAACACCGGGCCCAGACTCGTCAAAACCGTGCGCGCCGCACTGGCGGCATGGGCGCCGGTTTGGGTGGTCATCGATGGCAGCACCGACGACAGCGAGGCGCAGTTGGCTGCGTTCGCCGCCGACCAACCCGACCTCCGCATCCTCCGGGTCAGCCCCAACCGCGGCAAGGGCGGTGCCGTCCTCTTCGGCGCCCAGGCCGCCGAGAAGATGGGCTTCACCCACATCCTCACGATGGACTCCGACGGCCAGCACCCGGCCACCGAGATCAAACGCTTCATGGAGGCCTCGGCGGCCGCACCGTCCGCCCTCGTCCTCGGCGTCCCCCAATTCGGCCCCGAAGCCCCGAAGTCCCGAGTCTACGGCCGCAAGGTTTCGAACTTCTGGGCGAACCTCGAAACCCTCTGGGGCGGGGTGAAGGACTCGCTGTTCGGCCTCCGCGTCTACCCGATCAAAGACCTGCGCGCGGTCATGGAATGGCACCCCTTCGCCCGCCGCTTCGACTTCGACCCCGAGGTCGCCGTGCGCCTCTGCTGGCGCCGGCTGCCGATGAAAAATCTCCCCTGCCCGGTCCGCTACTTCACGGAGGAGGAGGGCGGCGTCTCCCAGTTCCGCTACGTTCGCGACAACGTCCTGCTCACCGGCATGCACGTGCGCCTCATGTTCGGCTTCCTCTGGCGGCTCCCCTACCTCCTCCTCCTGCGGCTCGGCTTGATCAAAAAACGCCGGTGACAGCCGCCACGAAGAAGGTTAAGGACTGCGAAATACCATGAGAACGCCTCTTCCCCTCCTCGCTCTCACGGCTGCCGCCGCCTGCTCGCTCTCCACCTCCTGCACGGACTACCGCGTGCCCTTGACCTACCGCCCACCCGCCGAGGGCCAACGGGTCATGCGCGGTCCGCAGATCGTCGACATGGGGCGGGTCAGCGACGTCCGCGATGTGCGCGGCACCGAGATCGGCGCCATCCGCAACGAGGTCGGCATCCCGATCAAAGTCCTGCACGCCAAGAAACCGATCGCCGAACGGGCTCGAAGTCCGCGGCATGCTCGCCCGCCGCAACCCGCGCTACGTCGTCTCGGCGGAGGTGCTCGAGCTCTGGTGCCACCAATACACCTCCCAGGACGCCGGCTGCCGCATCCGCGTCAACGTCTACCGCAAAGGCAGCTCACGGCCCAAGTTCAGCAAAGTCTACTCCGCCAAACGCAGCCGCCCATCCCCCAACGTCACCTACTGGAGCCGCCCCGACGAAGTCGCCAACGTCACCTCCGACGCCCTCCAGGCCGTCGTCGATGGGGCCCTCGACGACCCCGAACTGCGGCGGGCGTTGCGGTAGCGGAAAGCGGATGCGAGCGATCGCCATCGCAGATGACGACTCGTTAGTCGGCCACCTCGACACCCAGGCCGAAGTGCTGCTCGCTCTCGGCGACCTTTGGGAGTCAACCATCGAACGAGCAGCCTCCCTGTACGGCAGCAAGACGACTTTGGCCGTCAAAGGGAATCACGACTCAGCCGCACCGTTTCCTACACCGATTCAGAACGCCCACCTTGCCGTCGCCGAAGTGGGCGGCCTCCTCTTCGGCGGGTTCGCTGGTAGCTGGAAGTATAAACCCAGGGGGCACCATCTCTTCGAACAATACGAAGTCCACTCGGCATTGTCCTCCTTCCCCAGGGTCGACGTCTTCATCGCCCACAACTCACCAGGAGGTTACCACGAGCGAGACAACGATACCCATCAAGGATTCTCGGCGTTCACAGACTACATCGATCGCGCCGAGCCCCGTCTCTTCATTCACGGGCACCAGCACACGAATGCGGTCTCGCAACGAAACAACACGACGATTCTAGGCGTGTTTGGGGAAGTGAACATCGATCTCGCCTGCAATGTGCGTTGACGCCCCCACCCCGAAGCCCATCGCCGCCCTGTTCCGCTCGCGCTGGCACCAGGGCTACGCGAAGGGCAAGCTGCGCACCGACCCGCTCTACGGCGCGGTCTATCAACACCTCGCCGGCAGCGCCCTGCCCCTGCTCGACCTCGGCTGCGGCATCGGCCTCCTCGCCCTCTACCTCCGGGCCCGGGGCCACGGGCCGCCGGTGCACGGCACCGACTACGATGCCAAGAAGATCGCCGCCGCGAACGAGGCTGCCCGCCGCTCCGGCCACGCCGGCTTGAGCTTCGTCCACGGCGATGCCCGGCAGGGTCTACCCGACCACCGCGGCGACATCACCATCCTCGACATCTTGCAGTTCTTCACCGGTGACGAACAACGCGCGCTCCTCACCGCCGCCGCCGAACGGCTCGCCCCCGGCGGGAAGTTGATCATCCGCACCGGGATCAAAGACCGTGGCTGGCGCTTCAAAGTCACCGTCCTCGGCGACCTCATCGCGAAGGCCACCTTCTGGATGAAGTCGGCGCCCACTCACTACCCGACCGCGCGGAGCTTGCGCGAGACCCTCGAGGGCGCCGGTCTGGAAGTCACGCTCACACCGCTCTGGGGCAAGACCCCCTTCAACAACCACCTCCTCGTCGCCCGCCGCGATCCCTTGTAAGACCGCTGGCGCCGCGCTTACACCTTCACCCCATCGAGCACCTCGCGGATCCGGGTGGCAAGCACTTTGGTCGTGTACGGCTTGGGTAGCAGGTTCACGCCCTCGCGGATCTCGCCGTTGTCGAGCAGGCGTTTGTTGTCGGTGAACCCGGTGGTGTAGAGCACCGGCAGATGGAGTTGCTCCTCCTGCATCTTGGCCACCATCTCCGGGCCGCTCATGCGTGGCATGACGATGTCGGAGAACACCATGTCGAGTTCGGCGAAACGCTCGCGGCACACCGCCAAGCCCTCCTCGCCGTTGCTGGCAGCCACGACCTGGTAGCCGAGGTAGCTGAGGCTCCGCTTGACGAGGTCGCGCACCATGTCCTCATCCTCGACGATGAGGATCGTCTCCTTCCCCGGCGCCGCCTTGGCCGGCGCCCCCGCGGCCGCAGGTGCGGGCGCAGGCTCCGCCGCGGCGGGCGGCGGTGCGGGAGCTGGCGCCGGGGCGGCGGGAGGGTTCGGGGCGACAGGCAGCGGCGCCAGCGGCCCCGCGGTGATCGTGGTCTGGTCCATAGTGATGATCGGCTGGTCCGCAGCGTCGGCGGCGGTGGTCTCTCGCCCCTGTCCCGCAGCGGTGCCGCCTCGGCCGAAGGTCCGGAATTGCATCACGACGCGACAAGCCCGCTCCGCAGCAATGAACTCGAGGCCGCCGCCGAAACTCTCCATCGCCGCCCGCACGGCGGGGATCCCGAGCCCCATCCCGCCCGTCCAGCTGTCGTTCGGCCGGAACGCGCGCCCGCCATCGTCGGCGCCCGCCTCGGCGAACTCGATGCGCACCTCGGCACCCCACGCCTCCCCGCGCCCGGTCGACAGCGTCGCCTCGCGGACGCCCGCCTCCGACGCGTTGCGCAGCAGGCTCAGCAAGCCATCGCGGACGAGCGCTGCCGGCGCGCTGACCTCCGGCAGATCCTCGGCCAGCTCGATCGCCACGCCCATCTCGCCCGCCCCGGCGAGGAGCTCGCCGGTGACGCTGTCGATCAGCGCGCTCAACTCCACCGGACTGGCGTCCGGCACCACCGACCCGGCGGAGTTGAGCAGCGATCGCGCCGTCAACTCACTCTCGCCCGCCGCCTCGCTGATGCCGCGCAGATAGTCCGGCTGGGCGACGCCGCGCTCGAGGTCTGAGATCGCCAGCGAAGCGTAGCCTTGGATCCGGGTCAGCTGGTTGTTGAACGTGTGCGCCATCTGCGCCGCGGACATCGAGGGCAGCGCGGCCGCTCCGGCTCCCTCGTCCCCCTTCCACAGGGCTAGCCATTCGCCGCCGCCCGTCGCACCCGTCGCCGAATACCGCACGGACACACGGCGCCCCGTCCCAAACTGCAGTTCACCCCATCGCGAGCCGCCATCCCCCGGATCGCAGGGCCGCAGCACCGCCTCCACCTCCGTCCCTTCCACCGCCTCCGCAGAGGCGCCGATCAAACGTTCCGCCTCGGCATTGATCCAGCCAATTCGCCCCCCTTCGATCGCCATCATCGCCACCGGAACATCGGCGAAGAGCGCGCGAAACCCGCTGACGCTCAACGCTGGAGGCGCAATTTCAGATGGTGCAGAGACACTCATTGGCAACAGTTAAGGGAAAATATACAAAGAACCATAATTTCTGTAAAATAGAATTTACGAAAATTTCTGCAGTTTGACGGGGTCTGCTCCAAGCTGGCGGCGGCAGGCATCGGTGAAGCGGCTGGGAGAACACCCTGCCCGAGCCGATCACCATGCCAACGCCTAGGCCAAACCAACCAGCACCCCCGGAGGGCAAGCGTCCCCGCTTGCCGCATGCAACGCCTCCCACGGAAAACGAGGACGTTTTCCCTCCAGCTCCGACCTCGAGAACCACCCCCGGAGGGCAAGCGTCCCCGCTTGCCGCACGCAAGGCCCATCCCGCGGAAAACGGGGACGTTTTCCCTCCGGCTCCGACCTCGATCACCAAACCACCGCCCAGCACTGGCGGGATTCGATCCGGCGCGGACCGATCGCCCTTGCGCAGAACGCCTCGCGCGGGCCCGGCTGCCCCTTTGCAGCGCTCAGTCCACCTCGCACTCGGCGAGACGCTTCCGGTAGGCCGCTCGCGCGTGGTCGTAGGCGGCGACGGCTTCACCCATCTCGGCCTCGGCGATGAACCGCTGCTTCTGTCCCCAGCAACGCTCCACCGAATCGAGACACCACTGCAGGCTCCGCCGCGACGCCCGTACCGGCTTGTCATCGACGACCACCCAGACCGGGTTCGTGTGCGAACTCCCGAGCACCCGCATCGCCAGCCAGGAACTGCGCTCGACCTCGACGTCGAAGGCGACCTCGCGCAGTTCCCCGTCCGCCTCGATCTCCTGCCGCGCCGCGGGCACGCCGTTCACGAGCAGCTCCACGGCGACCTTGCGCGAATCCCCCAGGCGCGCGCGCTCGATGTGCCAATAGGGTTTCTCATGCTGTCCGCGCCCGCGGATTCCGGGGATCGGCTCCTCGTTCAGATAGGCCGCCACCTGCGCCACGGCGCGCACCTCGGCCGGGCTCCCGAGCCGAACTTCGCTGTCCCCGGTCCCGACCTCGACCCCGCCGACCGCGAAGTCGATCAGGTGGCTGCGCCCGTCGCCGACATAGTTGCGCCCCAGGCGGACCCCCTCGCACCATGCGTCATAGTTCAGTTCGCCGTCCACTTTGACATAGCTGCGCCCGAGCCCGACCCGCTCGCCGTAGATGCAGGGGAAGTCCGTCTCGCCGCTGATCCGCGTGCGGTAGCCAGCGTTGAGCGTGTGGTACCAAATGTTCAACTCCCAGACCATCGGCGTGTCGACCGTCGAGATGAAGTCCACGGCGGGCACGGCTTCGCCGCCCGGCCCTTCGACGAGGTGGGTGACATCGACGATGTATTCGTTGGCGCCGATGCCGTCGTAGGGCGGGATCTCGTAGTTGGGGAGGTCGGTCGAGTTCACCGCCAATCCCCAGCCCGAGTGCGCAGGCCCGCAGACGGCACCCTGCTTCTTCGCCCACCGCAGCGTGTTCAGGCAAAGCGTCGGCCAGTGGTGCTTGGAGTCGCCGCCAGGGAAGATCTGCTCCTTCAGCCGCAGCAGGCAGAGGTGGCCGCTCTGATGCGACCCGAAGCCCGACACCTCGACATCGTAGCGCAACAGGTAGGGCGGCTCCGAGACGGGGTCGATGGCGCCGGTGAAGAATTGCTTCTGGTAGTCGAAGCACGGCCCCCAGGTGAGGTTCGCACCGACCTTGAGATCCTCGCCGAGGATGTGGCGCATCATGTCCGGCGCGTGGACGCCCTCGGTCGGGTTCTCGAAGTGCGCGCAGCCCGCGGCGTGGATGTGGTGGTCGCCGCTCCACCAACCGCGCGCGGCCGGGTCGATCCACCGCTTCAGCCGGAACAGCGCCTCGCGCGCGCCATCGCCCACCTTGAGCGCGCGCTCGATGGCCACGTACTCGGGGCCGCGCGTGCAGCGCACCCGGTACTCGCCGGCCGGCAGCTTCACCTTCTCCCCGGAGGCGCGATAAATCTGTGGGTGGAAATGGAAGTCGGGTGGCAGGCGTTTCGACTGCGCCGGGTAGACGCGCCCGAACCGGTCGCGGAACTCGAAGCCGGCGGTCGTCGGCTGCCCATCTTCATCGAGCACCCGCAGCGTCAGCTCCGTCGTCGTCCGGCAATCGAAGTGCACCAAGACGTCGCTGCGGAAGCCGAGGTCTTGGCTGCCCTGACCGACGTCGAACTGCAGCACCGCCGCGCGCTTGCCGGCGTCGCGCGAGTAGAGTTGCACGATGCGGTATTCCAAACTCGCGCCGCCCAGCGTCGGTGCCAACGGGCGGCTGCGGAACACCGTCAGGTCCAACCAGCGGTCGGCCACCTGCGCCTCGGGCGAGCCGGCGATCGGCGCGGCCTGGGGGCTGCCCACGCCCAGCGGCGCCGTCACCCCAGCCTCGTTGTTCACCCGCACCAGGAACACGCTCCACCCGCCCTCGACCAAGTCCGGCGCCGCCGCGCCCGGCGCCGCCTTGACCCGCGACTCCGGGTTGATCGTCACCTCGGCGAGGCAATGCGGGTCCAGCACGGCCGCGACCGCCTCCCGGTCGCGTGCGCCATCGAGCGCCGCTTTGGCCTCCGCCGACAGCGGGCGCCCGAGCGCCTCCAAGGCCTCGCCCACCCGCCGCGCCGAGAGCAAGACGGCCTGCTCGTCATCCGCCGCACCGGCAGTTCCAAAACCTGCCGGCAGGAACGCCAGAAGCGTCAATACAGAAAGGGGGAGTTTCATGCCGTCCAGGATAACAATTCCGCTCCCCAATGGCCAGCAATCGGGCTATTTTTCTCCGTTATGGCAAAAGGCCTCGAACAGCATCAGAACCGGCAGCGCGCGCTCTCGAGTTTCGGCAAGGACCTCACCCGGCGCGCCCGCTCGCGCTGCGAGCTCTGCGAAGCGCAGGGCGTGCCGCTGGGGTCGTTCGAACTCCCGCCCATCCCCGCCCAACCGGATTTCGCCCGTTGCCTGTTCCTCTGCGAGGTCTGCTCGCGCGAACTCGGCGGCGCCCCGATCCCCAACCCCGCCCGCTGGCGCTGCCTGAACAACACCGCCTGGAGCGATGTCCCCGCCGTGCAGGCCGCCGCCGTGCTCCTCCTCCGGCGCCTCGACACCGATCACCCCTGGGCCGGCGAACTGCTCGAGTCGCTCTACGTATCCGAGGAGGTCCGCGAGTTGTTAGGGGAAGCGGAACCCGCCGGCGAAGAGGCGTGAGGCGACGAGCGCGGGGAAGGCGTCTCGCCTTCCCCTCCTTGAAGGGCGGAGCTCCGTCTCCGCCGTGACTGTCCTGAACGGCACCCGCGGCCACCACCCTACGTCACGGGCAGGCCGAACCGCGACGCAAACCCATGCCGCCTCCCGCCCGGGCGATGCGAGCAAGATGCTCGCGCTCCGTTTCCATCACCCCATCTGCTGCCGACACGCCCGCAGGGTGTTGCTCATCAGCATCGCGATCGTCATGGGACCGACCCCACCGGGCACCGGCGTGATCGCCCGGCAGCGCTCGGCCACCGCCGCGTAGTCGACATCGCCGACCAGCCGGTAGCCGCGCTTCCTGGCCGGGTCCTCGACGCGGTTGATGCCGACGTCGATCACCACCGCGCCTTCGCGTACGTGTTCGTCACCCAGGAACCCCGGGCGCCCGACGGCGGCGATCAAGATGTCCGCGCTGCGGCAGACGGCGGCGAGGTCAGCGGTGCGCGAATGCGCCACCGTCACCGTGGCGTCGCCGAGCGGCCCTTTCGCCATCAGCAGCAGCGCCATCGGCTTGCCGACGATCATGCTGCGCCCGACCACCACGGCGTGCGCACCGCGCGTCTCGATCCCATACTCGCCGAGCAGCCGCTGGCAGCCGAGCGGCGTGCACGGCGCGAAGCCGCTCGGATCCTCCAACGCCAGCTTGGCGACGTTCTCCGGATGGAAGCCATCGACGTCCTTGGCCGGATCGATCGCGCGCACCACGGCGGCCTCGTCGATCTGTGGCGGCGGCGGGCTCTGCACAAGGATCCCGTGCACCGCCGGGTCGGCGTTCAGCTCCCGCACCACCGCCAGCAACTGCTCCTGAGTCGTCGCCGCGGGCAGTTCGTGCTTCACCGAGTGCATGCCCAGATCGAGGCAGGTCTTCTCCTTGCTGGCGACGTAGGCGCGCGAGGCGGGATCCTCGCCGACCAGCACCACGGCAAGCCCGGGCTGGACGCCCTTCGCGGCGAGTTCGGCGACGCCGTCGCGGCACTCTTCGAGCACCCGCGCGGCCACGGCTTTGCCATCGATGATCTGCATGGGGCGCCAGTCAAATCGCGACCGCGGGCGCGATCAAGCCTCACCTTTCAACTTCGCCTCCAGGCCCGCCCGCACCGCCTCGAAGCCCTCGTCCCCCAGCTCCCGCGGCACCTCGACGAGTTCCTCGAACACGACCTCAGCGCGCGCGAAGGGCAGCGGGATCTGAAATCGGTCCCAGGTCTTCAGGGTGATCGCCCGCGAGTAGCGCAGCCGGATCGGCAAGACGGGCACGCCGGTGAGCTGCGCGACTTTGACCAGACCGCCCTGGAGTTCGTAGACGGGTCCGCGCGGCCCGTCGGGCGTCACCGCGAGGTCGCCGCCCCCCTTCAACAGCGCCACCATCTCGCGCAGCGCCGCCGCCGGGCGCTTGTTCGACGAACCCCGCACCGATCCGACGCCGAACTTCGCCATCACCCGAGCGATGATCTCCCCGTCACCGCTGGGGCTGGTCAACACCGAGCCCTTCCGCCGCTTCAAGAACTTCCGGTACACCAGCGGCATCCCGAACACGCGGTTGTGCCAAAACACCCAGATGAGCGGGCGGTCGGCCGGCAGGTCGAGCACCCCCGCACGGTCGTCGGCGCGCCAGCGCAGCGTGGCGCCGATGGCGCGGATCAGCAGCGCGACCAAGGCCGGTAGGAGGCGCCCCTTCATGCGCCCGGCGGCAAGGTCGTCCGCAACACCGTCGCCCCGGCGGCGCCGGCGGCCAACTCGCAGCGCCCCCCGACCGGCGCGAGGAAGCAATCGCCGGCCCCGAACTCGGCGGATCCGCAGCGCAGCGCGCCGTCGACCACCGAGAAGATCGCGAACCCGCCCCGCTCACAGCTCGCGCGCGCCGCGCCCCGGTCGAGCCGC
>JAUIGD010000208.1 GCA_030430255.1 Verrucomicrobiia bacterium | reverse complement strand
GGGGGACTCCACCGACGTCTTCCAGACCAGCTACGCGGTGATGGAGCACATCTTCCGCAGCTACGAATACCGCCCCGGCTCCACCGACGTCGCCACCCATGCCGACCAGGTCCTCGACGACCGCGCCGGCGTCTGCCAAGACTTCGCCCACGCGATGGCCGCCCTCTGCCGTTCGATCGACATCCCTTGCCGCTACGTCAGCGGCTACTTCTTCGACGCCACCCGCGACCACCACCTGCGCGGATCGCAGGCATCCCACGCCTGGGTCGAGGTCTTCCTGGGCGACGCCGGCTGGGTCGGCCTCGACCCCACCAACAACAAGGTGGTCGACGACACCTACATCGTCCTCGCCACCGGCCGCGACTACAAGGACGTCGCCCCGGTCTCAGGCACCTATTTCGGCGCCCCCGCCAGCGAGCTCGCGGTGTCGGTCACCGTGCGCCGCCTCGGCGATCTCCAGCCCGACGTCGAGCCCGGCACGCGCGCCGCGGGATCGACGGCCGCCGCCGCTATTCAGACAGCCCCCGGTCGGTGACGGCGCCTTCCGAGGCCGAGGTCACCGAGTGCGCATACTTCGCCAGCACACCGCGGGTGTAACGCGGGGCGGGCTGCTTCCAAGCCTTCAGGCGCCGGTCGATCTCCGCCTTGGAGACCTCCAGGTTCACCTCCGATTTTTTGGCGTCGATGCTCACCGTGTCGCCGTCCTGTACCGCCGCCAGCGGGCCGCCGACGAACGCCTCCGGCGTGATGTGCCCGACCACGAACCCGTGCGTGCCGCCGCTGAAGCGGCCGTCGGTGATGAGCGCCACCTCCTTGCCGAGCCCGCGGCCCATGATCGCCGACGTCGGCCCGAGCATCTCGCGCATCCCCGGCCCCCCCTTCGGGCCCTCGTAGCGGATCACCACCACGTCGCCTGCGGAAACCTTGCCGGCGAGGATCGCCTTCTGGGCGGCCTCCTCCGAATCGAACACCCGCGCTGTGCCCTTGAACGCTTCGCCCTCGTGGCCGGTGATCTTCGCCACCGCCCCCTCGGGCGCGAGATTGCCGCGCAGGATCACCAGGTGGCTGCTCTTCTTGATCGGGTCTTTGGTCGACCGGATCATCTCCTGGCCCGCCGGGTACTTCAGCTCTTTGAGCTCAGGGCGGGAAAGGTTTTGCTTGAGGGTCTTGCCGGTGACCGTGAGGCAGCCGCCGTGCAGCAAGCCCTCCTTGAGGAGGGTCCGCATCAGCGGCACCGTGCCGCCGATGTGCACGAGGTCGGCCATCATGTACTTGCCGCTCGGGCGCAGGTCGGCCAGCACCGGCACCTTTTTCCCGATGCGCGTGAAGTCGTCGATCGTCAGTTTCACCCCCGCGGCGTCGGCGATCGCCAGCAGGTGCAACACGGCATTCGTCGAGCCGCCGAGCGCGATGACCACCGTGATGGCGTTCTCGAACGATTCCTTGCAGAGGATGTCCGAAGGCCGGATGCCCTTCTGCAGCATGAAGTTCACCGCCGCGCCCGCGTCCATCGCGTCGCGCATCTTGTCGGAGTGGATGGCCGCCTGGGCGGACGAGTTCGGCAGGCTCATGCCCATCGCCTCGATGGCGCTCGCCATGGTGTTGGCGGTGTACATGCCGCCGCAGGCGCCCGCACCGGGGATGGCGCACTCCTCGATCGCCTCCAACTGAAGCTCGTTGATCTCGCCCGCCGCCCGCTTGCCGACCGCCTCGAACACCGAGACGATGTCGACGTCCTCACCGCGGTGGTCACCGGGCATGATCGTGCCGCCGTAGACGAAGACCGCCGGGCGGTCGAGCCGCGCCGCGGCGATCATGCAACCGGGCATGTTCTTATCGCAGCCGCCGATCATCACGACCCCGTCGAAGCCCTGGGCGGCCACCACCGTCTCGATCGAATCGGCGATCACCTCCCGCGAGACGAGCGAGTACTTCATCCCCTCCGTCCCCATCGAGATCCCGTCGGAAATGGTGATCGTGTTGAAGATCACCCCCTTGCCCCCCGAGGCGTTGACCCCTTTCTCCGCTTCGCGGGCGAGCTTGTCGATGTGCATGTTGCACGGGGTCACATTCGCCCAGGTCGAGGCGATGCCGACCTGCGAACGGGTGAAATCGTCTTTGCGGAACCCCACCGCGTGAAGCATCGCCCGGCTCGGCGCCCGGTCATCGCCGTCCACCACCAACGAGGAGAACTGACGGGGACGGTATTTTTGCTTCTTGGCGCGAGGCTTTTTCTTCGCGGCCACCTTTTTCGCCGGAGTTTTCTTGGCCTCCACCGACTTCGAAGCCGCGTTTTTCTTCACAGCAGCCTTCTTTTTGGCTGCAGGAGCGTTCGCAGCACCACTTTTCGAGCCGGAAGCCGCTTTTTTCTTCGCGACAGCAGACTTTTTGGGCGCCTTAGCCGCCGCAGGGGCGGATTTTGCGGATTTGGCAGACCCTGATTTTTTAGCGGGTGACTTGCGGCTGGCCATGGGCCCGCCACTTTGGCGAGCGGAGGGCATCCGTCAAGCGAAGACTGTGCCGCAGGCGGAGGCAAAACTCCCGCTTTTTCAATGAGATAGCCAATTTTCGCCCGGCCCCGCGATCCCCTCAGGCAGCGGTTTGACAAGCCCCAGCCACCCGCCTATCGATCCCGCCCCATGCCCGAATTCAAGGTTCTCGTCGCCGACCCGATCGCCGAAATCGGCATCGCCCAACTCCAGGAAGATCCCGCATTGGACGTCGATGTCCGCATCGGGATCTCCCCGGAAGACCTGGTCGCCGACGCCGCTCAATACCACGCGATCATCGTCCGCTCGCAGACCACGATCAGCGCCGAAGTCTTCGCCGCCGCGACGAACTTGAAGATCGTCGGCCGCGCCGGGGTCGGCGTCGACAACATCGACCGCGACGCCGCGACCGCCAACGGGGTGATCGTGATGAACACCCCGTCCGGCAACACGATCTCCACCGCCGAGCACGCCTTCAGCCTCATGGCCTCGCTCGCACGGCGCATCCCCCAAGCGCACGGGACCATGGTCGCCGGCGGCTGGGACCGGAAGAAGTTCAAAGGGGTCGAACTCTACCGCAAGACGCTGGCGATCCTCGGCATGGGGCGCATCGGCACCGAGTTCGCCCGCCGCGCCACCGCCTTCGGGATGAAGGTGGTCGCCTACGACCCCTACCTCTCGCCCAGCAAGGCGCGCTCGCTGCAGATCGAGCTCTGCGACACGCCGGACGCCGCCGTCGAGCAAGCCGACTTCATCACGCTCCACATGCCGCTCAACGACGAGACCCGGCACATCCTCGACGCCACCCGGCTCGCCAGGTGCAAGCCGGGCGTGCGCATCGTCAACTGCGCGCGGGGCGGGCTCGTCGACGAGGCGGCGCTCGCAGACGCGATCCGCTCGGGGCAGGTCGCGGGCGCGGCGCTGGACGTCTACGAGGACGAACCCCCGCCGGCCGACTACCCGCTCTACGAGTTGCAGGAGCAGATCGTCTTCACCCCGCACCTCGGCGCCTCCACCGGCGAAGCGCAAGAGAACGTCGGCATCGAGATCGCCCAGAACGTGCGCAACTACCTGGTCGAGGGCACGGTGGTCAACTCGGTGAACACGCCGTCCATCGACGCCAAGACCGCCGCCCTGCTGGGCCCCTACCTGGAGCTGGCCGAGGCGATGGGGAAGATGCTCTCCCAGCTCGCCCCCAAGGGCGCCGAGTTCCTCACCATCAACTACTCGGGCAAAGTCGCCGAAGCCGACACCGCGCTCGTCACCCGCGCCGCGCTGAAGGGGTACCTCAGCGCCGCCTGCGGCGACGAATCGGTCAACCACATCAACGCGCCGAACGTCGCCGAGCGCCTCGGGCTCACCGTCGGCGAGACCCGCCCGGCCGGCCCGGCGGAGTTCACCGACCTGATCGAGCTGGTGGCCGGCCGCGATGGCGATACCGCCTCCGTCTCCGGCACCTTCTTCGGCGGCGCCTCGCGGATCGTCGAGATCAACGGCTACCGCGTCGAGGCCGACCCGGTCGGCAACGTGTTGCTGGTGATCAACACCGATGTGCCCGGCGTGGTCGGCGTCGTCGGCAAGGTGCTCGCCGCGCACGGGGCGAACATCGCCGGCATGTCGCTGAGCCGGAACCACCTCGGCGGCCGCGCGCTTACCGTCCTCAACCTCGACGCGGAACCGGAGCTCGCCACCCGCGACGAGCTGCTCGCCGACGAGAACATCCACAGCGCGAAGCTGGTCCGGCTGTAGGGGGCTAGCCCAAATCGCTCACCAAGCTCCGGGATGCGGCTTGCCCTCGTTGATGCTGAGGGTGTTGGCGTTGGGATCGGCTCGGGCAGGGTGTTCACCCAGCCGCAGCGCCGATCCCTGCCGCCGCCTACTCAGCCTCAACGACTGGCGGCACCTCGCCTGCGGAGGTGGTGATCGATCGGGCTAGCCCGCCCGCAAGCCGCATTCGTACACTCCCGGGATCCCCTGATACGGCCCGTCCCCGAGTTCGAACCAGCGCGTCGCGCGGCTGCGCTCGCCGTTGTAAGGCGGCGAGAACACATCGATCAACTGGGTGAACGCGTTCGCCTTCAGCGCGTGGATATTGCGCGCCTCGCTGGTCAGGGTGCTCACCGCCCCGGCGCGGCAGCGCAGGTCGCCGACCTGCTTCAGCAACATCGGCCGGTCGTCCGTGGCGGGAAGGAAATCGAAATTCTGAATCCCGACGTCCCCGGAGGCGCAGCAGATGACGCCGTTGATCTGCGGGTGGTCGTGGTGGGCGATCGCCTCGCCGGGTTCGAACTCGATCAGCGTCACCTGAAATTCCTGCTCATGGTGCAGGGCCTCGAACTCCGGCCAGTCCGGGTTCTTGTTCACGTAGCCCGCGAACGCCTCCTCGAGACGCGGGTCGTCGATCTTCAGCCGGCGCGCCATCGCCGCGACGCGGCGGACGAACTTCTCCTCCGCCCAATCGTCGGCAGCCCGCCGTCCGGCGTAGTTTGCCACCGACTCGATGAACGCGTCCCATTCGATCGGCCCGCCCTCCCGCTTGCGGCCGTCGAGCGCCGCCGCCTCGCGCGCCTGGGCGGCGAGGGCGGGCAACGCCAAACCCAGGCCGAGAAACCCGGGCAGCGACAGCTTCAAAAACACGCGGCGGTCGTAATCGTCCATGACGCGAAAATACTCCCGCGCGGCCCCCGATTCCACCCCTCCCCTCGACACCGGCGCGGCGACCGGCGAAAGTCTCCCCATGCTGATCGCCGCCCCCTTCACCCCGTTCGCCCCCGACGGCGCGCTGGACACCCACCGCATCCCCGACCTCGTCGCCCACCTCGCCGCCAGCGGCGTCTCCGGGATGTTCATCAACGGCAGCACCGGGGAGGGCCCTTCGCTGTCCGAAGGCGAACGCCTGGCCGCCGCCGAAGCCTACATCGCCGCCGGCAGGGCGCACGGCGTCCGGTCCATCGTCCACGCGGGGCACGACGCCCTTCCCGCGGCGCTCCGCTTTGCCCGACACGCCCGCGAGCACGGCGCCGACGCCGTCGCCGCGCTGCCGACCTCCTACTTCAAGCTCGCCTCCCTTCACGCGCTGGTCGATTACCTCGCGGCGATCGCCGATGCGGCGGGCGACCTGCCGCTCTACTACTACCATATCCCGCGGCTCAGCGGCTCGGACTTCGATATGCTCGAGCTCCTGCGCCGCGCCGAACGCGAGCTCCCCACCCTCGCCGGGATCAAGTACAGCGCCTCCGACCTGGGGCCCTTCGCCGAGTGCAAGGCCTTCGCCGGCGGTCGCTACCAGATGCTGTTCGGCTGCGACGAGATGATGCTCGCCGGCTTCGCGATGGGCGCCGACGGCGCGGTCGGCTCCACCTACAATTTCTTGGCGCCGCTCTATTTGAAGATCATCGACGACTTCCGCTCCGGCGACCTGGAGTCCGCGCGCGCCGGGCAGACCCGAGCCGCGGAGTGGATCCGCATCATCCTCACCTCCGCCGGCATGCCGGGGCTCAAAGCGACGATGGCGCTCGCCGGCCGCGACTGCGGGGCCGTCCGCCCGCCGCTGCAACAGCCGCCCCCCGGCATCCTCGACGAGTTGCGCAGCCGCCTCGAAGCGGCGGGCTTCTTCGCGGCACTGGAAGCGGAGGGGGCGTCGGGCTAGCCCAGGGGGCGCTGGGGTCATTGAACAGCGGAGGGCTCCGGAGACGCGCACCGCGGTGAGAGACCCTTCGCGTTGCTCAGGGTGACAGCCCCGCGGTGTCGAGCGCGGTGTGTGGGAATGGCCACCAGCCCTTCTGAGGAAATGCGGTGTCATCCTGACGAGCGCAGCGAAGGAAGGATCCCGCGCTGAAACCGGCGCGCCGGGCCACCAGTACCTCCCGGATGGCCTGCCGGGTGCGCAGCGGGTGGGCGAGGAGACGCCTCCCCCTCGATGCCCCACCTTCACCTCGACCGGATCGATCACCAAGCTCCGGGCTGCGGCTCGCCCCTGCTGACGCTGAGGGCGTTGGCGTTGCGACCGGCTCGGGCGGGTGCGGGCGCCGCCGAGGTCAACCGGCCAGCGCCGCCACACGCGCTGCGATCTGCGCTTCCCATTTGCCGAGGAACGCGAGCGCTCGCGCCAGTTCACCGATCAGCTCCCGCGCCCGCTCGCGCCCGCCGGACGCGAGCGCGGCATCGACCTCCGCCAGCCGGGCGAGCGCCTCCCCGCGCCGCCCGCGGACGGCGCCGCCCGCGGCCAACAGCGGACCGGCCAGCTCCGCAGCCCCCCGCTCTAACAATGCTCTGCCAACCGCACTGGTCGCGGCCTCGCGTCTGGCGATCAGCGCGTCGGCCTCGGCGAGCACCGACGCGGTCGGCTCGAACAGGGCCATGGTCGCCGCGTCGACCGCGCCGGCCGGATCCGGCGGCGCACCGAACTCCAGCTCCGCCAGGTGCCGCAACCGCGAGGCCGGCTCCGCCAGCACCGCGGCGGCGCGGTTGGCCGCCTCGAAGGCCTCCGGGTCACCGCCGGCGTCGGGGTGCAGCGTGCGGCTGCGCTCCTGGAACGCCGCCCGCACCTCCTCGGGGTCGAGCTCCGCCCGGCGCGGCAACCCGAGGGCGCTGAAATGGTCGGCCGGGCTCACGCGGAGAAGCTCTCGCCACACGAGCAGGTCACCTCGGCGTTCGGGTTCGCCACCTTGAACCCACCGCTCTGCAGGTCGTCGCTCCAGTCGAGCTCGGAGCCGGTCACGAACAGCGCGCTCTTCGGGTCGATCACCACCCGCACCTCGTTCGAGGTCACCATGATGTCGCGGTCGGCCGGGCCATCGACGAGGTCCATCTTGTATTGCAGCCCGGAGCAACCGCCGCCGACCACCGCCACCCGCAACGCCCCGTGCGCCGCCCTGCCCTGCTTCTCCAGCAGGCGCAGCAGCCGCGCCGCCGCCTTGGGCAGGACGCGGATCAAGCTCTCGTTGCCGATTTTGTAATTGGGGATCGCGACGCTGGACATCACCCCAACCTGCGCGGGACGCGGCGGATTTCAAATCGCGACCGCGCCAGGTCAGCGCCCGCCGCCGGAGATGCCCAGCTCCGCGACGACCCCCGAGATCGGCGTCGCCAGCACGTCGTAGCCGCGGCCGCTGAGGTGCGTTCCGTCGGTGCTCAAGCCAGGCCGCCAGCGTCCGCCGCCATCGAGGAAGCGGTCGTGGACATCGAGGAAGCGGAAACCCGCCGCTGCGGCGCGTTCCGCCAACAGGGCGTTCGTCTCCACCACCGAACGGCGCAGGGCCGAGTCGGGATCGGTGCCGTTCGGCAGGATCGACACGATCAGAACGGCGCTCGCCGGCGATTTCCCCTTCAGGGCACGCGCCACCGCCACCACCCCGTGGGCGACCGCCTCCGGGGTGTCCGGCGGATCCTTGGACAGGTTGTTGGTCCCCGCCAAAAGCACGAACAGCCGCGGCTCCGCCAGCCGCAAGTCGCACCTACCGAGCCGGTGGAGCATGTGCTCCGTCCGGTCGCCCGAGAGGCCGAGGTTGAGCGTCTTCAAGCCGTGGAAGGATACGGCGAACGCCGCCTCGCCCGCGAAGCGCCACCCCGCCGTCAGCGAATCCCCCACGAGGCAGAGGTCCACCTCCCGCCCCGCCGCCGCCACCTCACGGTTCAGCCGCGCCGCGGCGCGCATCCACGTCGGCTCGCGGACGGGCTCCGGTTCGTGGGGGGCGGCGCCGCTTCGTTCGCCACACCCGAGAAGCCATGCGGAGACAAAGGCCGCGGAAGCGACGACCGCCTGGAGGGGCATCCGCCAGCGCACGGATCTCATCGGTAGGGATTCGAGCGGACCGCCGCTGAGCCGAATCGTGGATCGGCCACCGCGGCCAGGGCGGGCCCCGCATGCAACTCGCCGTCCCGACCCGATCAACATCCGACAACACTCCGCTGCTGCACCTTCGCTACGACACCCCCAACCGCGCCGCACGGTCCCGCCCCTCGTTCAGGTCCACCCGCTCGGGGCGGCCCTTGTGCATGTAGACCACCTCCGTGTGGTCGAGCCCCAACAGGCCCAGGATCGTCGCGTGCAGGTCGTGGACGTGCAGCTTGTCTTCGACCGCGAACAGGCCGAGCTCGTCGGTGGAGCCGACGGTCTGCCCGCCTCGGACCCCGCCGCCGGCCATCCACATGGTGAAGCCGGTCGGGTTGTGGTCGCGGCCGTCGCCCTTCTCGCTCATCGGCGTGCGGCCGAACTCGCCGCCCCAGACGACGAGGGTCTCGTCGAGCAACCCGCGCTGCTTGAGGTCGGTGACCAGGCCGACGATCGGCAGGTCGACGTTGCCGCACAGCCGGGCGTGGTTCTTCTCCATCCCGGCGTGGCTGTCCCATTTGCTCCCGGCGCCATGGTAGAGCTGGACGAAGCGCACGCCCCGCTCGACCAGCCGCCGCGCCATCAGGCACTGGCGCCCGAACACGCGCGTGTGGTCCTGATCGAGCCCGTAGAGCGACTGGATCGAGGCGGGCTCGCTGTCGATATCGACCGCCTCGGGCGCCCCGGCCTGCATGCGGAAGGCGAGTTCGTAGCTCTCGATGCGCGCCTCGAGCTCGGTGTTCGATTCGCGCCCCGCGCGGTGTCCGGCGTTGAGCGCGTTGAGGAAGTCGATCTTGCGCCTCTGCCCGCCCGGCGGCGTGCCCTTCGGGGTCGCGAGGTTGGCGATCGGGCGCCGCCCGCCCTCGAACAGCACGCCTTGGTAGGCGGCGGGCATGAAGCCGGAACCCCAGGCGCGCGTGCCGTTGACCACCATCGAGCTGCTGTCCTTGATGACGACGAAGCCGGGCAAGTTCCCGTTGGCGGTGCCGAGCCCGTAGTTGACCCAGGCGCCGAGCGACGGCCGCCCGCCGAAGACCGAGCCGGTGTTCATCTGGCAGACGCCGCCGGCGTGGTTGATGCCGTCGCTGACGCAGGAGCGGATCACGCACAGCTCGTCGGCGATCTTCGCGTGGTGCGGCAGCCAGTCGGAGATCCACAGGCCGCCTTCGCCGTGCTGCTTCCACTCGCGCTTGCACCCGAGCAGCGGCGACTCCACCTCGCCCATCGCCGTGACGGGCCGCTCGAAGGAATCGGGCAGCCTTTGCCCCGCCAGCTCGTTGAGGAGCGGTTTCGGGTCGAACAGGTCGAGGTGGCTGGGGCCGCCCTCCATGAACAGGAAGATGACGTTCTTCGCCCCCCCGAGCCGGTGCGGGATCTTCGCCGCCGCCGGGTTGTCGGACGCGGCGAGCAGGCGCTCACCCGTGAGCGCCGACAGCGCCACGGCGCCGAAGCCGGCGCCCGCGGAGCGGAGGAAGTCGCGGCGCGAGTTCGGGGCAACGATGTTTCCGCAAGACATAGGGGAATTATCCGCCCGCCCGCGGCGGATGTCGATCCCCAATGCGGGGCCGCACCGCCGCCCGCGCCCGCGGGTTCACGCCTCGAAGTCGGCCGCGAAGCGCGCGACGTCGTCGAGCAGCGTCTTCTCGGGGGCGCATCGGAGCGCCATGCCGTCGAGGTACATCAGGCTCTTGATGACCGGGAACGCGCCGCCCGGGAACTCCATGCCCGAGCGCACCGCGAGCTTGATGGTGCGCATCATCTGGTCGGTGAGGCTTTGCTCGCCGATCGGCCGGCCGCCGAAGTCCCCATAGAGATCCGCGAACGCGCGCCGGAACTCCGCCTCGTCGTCCGGCGGCTGTTCGGCGGTGCCGATGAGCGCCCCCGCCGCGTCGTCGAAGCGGCCCTCGCCGAGCGCCACCATGAAGCCGAGCAGGCCGCGCGCGAACCGGGTGCCGACCGACTCGACGTTGGCGTTGTCGATGAACCAGAAGCGGCCGTCGCGGTGGAAGACATTGCCGGGGTGGAAGTCGCCGTGGAACTCGCCGCGGCCGAACAGGAAGTAGCCGTGGATGCGGAACAGCTTCAACAGCGAACCGTAGCCGAAGCGGTCTTCCTCGAGCAGCTCGCGGACGCTGGGCGCATCGACGTATTGGGCGACGGCGATCCCCGGCCGGGTGAAGTCCTCGATCACCTCCGGGAAGTCGAGGTCGTGCAGGTGCTCGAGCTCCCCCGCCCCCTCGTCGCGCAGTTCGCGCAGGCGGCGCGTGCCGCGCACCTCGGCGGAGAGGTCCATCTCGGTCTCGGTGGTGCGCACGATGGTGTCGAGGGTGCCGACCGGGTCCGCGAGCCGCCGCAACGGCCGGTAGAAGAACACGGCGAGCTTCGCCAGGAGGCGCGCGGCGCGGGCGTCGCGGCGGAATTGGGCGGCGTGGTCGCGGCGCAGGATCTTGACGATCACCTCGCGCCCGTCGCGCAGCCGCGCCCGGTGCACCTGGCCGAGCGAGGCGACCGCGAGCGGCTCCTCGTCGAGCTGCTCCAGCTCCCGGCGCAGCGCCTCCGGCGCCTCGCGCTCGAAGGCTGCGGCGAAGGCGCCGGGCGGCATGGGCGTCACGCCCTCGTAGAGCGATCCGAGCTTCTCCACCTTCTCCGGCCCGAGCAGGTCGCCGCGCACGGCGTACATCTGGGCGACCTTGACGGCGAG
>JAUIGD010000207.1 GCA_030430255.1 Verrucomicrobiia bacterium | reverse complement strand
GTGCGCAACGCCGGCTACGAGACCCCTACGCCCGTCCAGGCGCAGGCGATACCGCTCATCATCGACGGCAAAGACGTCGTCGGCGCCTCGCAGACCGGCACCGGGAAAACGGCCGCATTCGCGCTGCCTATCCTGCACCGCCTCGGCTCGCACGGGAAACTGCGCTGCCTCATTCTGGAACCCGTCCGGGAACTGGCCTCGCAGGTCGTCGACAACCTCGACACCCTCTCCACCGGCACCGACATCCGCTCCCTGCTCGTGCACGGCGGCGTCGGTTACGGCAAGCAACTCGACGGTCTCAAAGCCGGCGTCGACATCCTCATCGCCACCCCGGGGCGCCTGCTCGACCTCATGTCGCGGGGCAACGTCAAGCTGGACGACATCGAAGTGCTCGTCCTCGATGAGGTCGACCGCATGCTCGACATGGGCTTCCTCCCCGACGTCCGCCGCATCATCGACAAGACACCCAAGTCGCGCCAGACGCTTTTCTTCTCCGCCACCATGCCGCCGGCCATCGAGTCGCTCGCCCGCTGGGCGCTGCGCGAACCGGTCGAGGTCGAGATCGGCCGCCGCCAGGGCGTCGCCGAAACCATCAGCCACGCGTTCTACCCGGTCGCGCTGGGCCAGCGCGAAGAGCTGTTCCTCGCCCTGCTCAAGCAGACCGACTTCCACAGCGTCATGGTCTTCACCCGGACAAAGCGCGACGCCGACCAGCTCGCCGCGCTGCTCAAACAACAGGGCGACAACAGCTACAACATCACCGTGATGCACTCCGACATCCGCCAGCGCGATCGCGAGAAGGCGCTGGCCGGGTTCAAGAGCGGCGACTTCGACGTCATCATCGCCACCGACCTCGCCGCCCGCGGCCTCGACATCAGCGGCGTCTCCCACGTCGTCAACTACAGCGTCCCGGAGAACCCAGAGGACTACGTGCACCGCATCGGCCGCACCGGGCGCGCCAACCGCGAGGGCGACGCCTTCACCCTGCTCTCCGCCGACGAGCTCGAGCACGCCGACCGCGTCGAGCGCTTCATCGACCAGAAGATCGAGCGCCGCCGGGTCGAGGGTTTCAACTACCATTACACCACCCTGCTCGACGACGACGCCCCCACCCAGGACAAGCTCAACAAGGTGTTCTCCCGGCGCAAGAAGGGCAAATCCCGCCGGCGCCGGCGGTAGGGGCGGGACCGCGAGCTCCCTGCCGCAGGGCGGAAGAACATAGGCGGAGTTTGCAGCGCGGAGGCGCGAAACCACCCGTTTTGCCCGCGTTCCCCATCCCTCCCAGCAAGGGCGGGGGAGCTTCCCGAGTGAGCTTCTCATAGTCGCCTCACCAAACCCTCCCTTGCCGATTGGGAGATCGGATCCGAATCTCCGCCATCCCCGCAAACATGGCAGATCGACCCAAACAGACCCCTCCCCCGATCGAGCTACGAGAAGGCGAATACTTCCTCATCATCGTCGAAAATGGCGAAGTCACCCACCAGACGGCCGATGTGAACCTCCCCCACGTCGATTTCGTCAAGCGTAAGGTCGGCGAACTCCCCGACGGCGCGTGGGGCGGCTCCGTGATCAAGATCGATGGTCAAATCTCCGCCGTGAACTCGTGGACGTTCTGCCGAAACCAGCTCCCCGCTCCTGAACCGATCCAACAGGCCGTGCGAGCAGTATTTGGTTAGCCCCATGCGTGTCCTCGCCATCGACCCCGCCCTGCGCAAGACCGGCTTCGCGGTCATCGAGCGCCGTGGCGACGACGACTTCCACGTCCGCACCTACGGCATCATCCGCAACCCGCCGAAACTGCTCCAGTCGGGTTGCCTGGTGAACATCCGGGGCGGCCTCGATGAGGTCATCCGCCGCCATGAGCCCGAGGCCTGTGCCGTCGAGTCGGTCATCTACGTGCAGAGCTACAAGACGGCGATCACGATGGGCGCCGCCCGCGGCGCCGCGATCATCGCCGCGGCGACGCACGGTCTGCCCATCTACGAGTACGCCCCGAAGCGCGTGAAGCAGGCGGTCGTCGGCCGCGGCGCGGCCTCCAAGGAACAGGTCGCCTTCATGATCCGCGCGCTCCTGAAGCTCGACGAGACGCCCAGCCCCGACGCCGCCGATGCGCTGGCGGTCGGCATGGCGCACTTCTACGCCGGGGCCGGCAGCGACCGCCCGACCTCCCCCCCGCCGGGCCAGGTGTGAGGCAGGCTCCCGCGCGGGGCGCGTCGCCCTCAGCGCAATTTTTCCCCAACCCGCTCGAATAGGCGGTGCCCGCCCCCCGTCCAAGCGCTCATGAAGAACTGGTTGATCGCGGTTTTGGCGCCCTTCGCGGGGGCGATTTTGGTTTGGGCGCTACTGAACAGCCATCCCGGATCCGGGCCGAGCGGAGGGGAACCCCAGCCGGCCGGCCCGACAGCGACCGTCCCGACCCCAGCCACGGCCATCGCCGCCCCCCTCGATCCCGACGGCATCCGACAACAGGTTCAAGCCGGAGCGGCGATCCTCGGGCAACGCATCAGCGACCTCGAGGAGCGCGCCACCGCCGTCGAGATCGCGGTCGGGGAACTCGGTGAGGCCGAGGGCGAGGACGCCGCCCCGAGTGATGCCCATCCCGAGCTGATGCCTGAAGGGGAACCGCTCGCCACCACGGCGGCCCTCGCGCTTCCCTTCGACAGCCCCGGCTCGGGCTTCGCCCCGATCCCCGAGTTCGATGCCCCCCTCGAGCCCTACGGCGCGTGGTTCGATACCGCCGACTACGGCGCCGTCTGGCAGCCGGACGTCGCGGCCGGAGGCGATTGGGCGCCGTACGTCGATGGTGGCTGGGAGTGGACCGACCTCGGATGGTATTGGGAGACCGACGAACCGTGGGGATGGGCGACCTACCACTACGGCCGGTGGGTGCAGTTGGAAGATCCCGGTTGGTGCTGGGTGCCCGGATCGGACTGGGCACCGGCTTGGGTCTCCTGGCGCGCCTGCGACACGCACATCGGCTGGGCCCCCCTCCCCCCGTCGTGCCGCTGGGACGCCGGGGTGGGCATCGGCAGTTGGGTCGACGCGCGCTGTGACATCGGCCCCGGGCACTACTGTTTTGTGCCGGTCAGGCACTTCGGGCGCCGCGATTGCTCGCCACACCGGATCCCCCATGCGCAGAACGCCGAACTGCTGCTCCACTGCCGCAACGTCACCCGCCTCTGCCCGGTGCGCGCCCAGCACCCACGCCTGTGCATCGCCAACTACGGCCCCGACCCCGATCGGCTCGCGCCTCACGTCGGGCGCCGCTTTGAACAACGGAGGATCCAGACCAGCGACGCCCCCTCCCCTCCCACCACCGCATCGAAGTCGCCCCGCAGCGCCGCCGGCATTCCGGTCGCCGCGTTGGTGAAACCCTTCGCCCGCCCCAAGCCGAGCCCCGCCACCCGCGGCCACCGGGCTGGGGATCAACCTCGCCGTGCCGGATGGTCCGTGCTCGCAGGCGACCCCGCCGGGGAGATCGCTGTCCGGCGTCACCTGCTCGCCGAACTCGATGAAGAGGACGAAGCCGCCAAAGCCTCCCCGCGCCCTGCCCGCCCCTTCGACGCGCCGCGTCCCGCCTCCGCACTGGGCAGGCGCCCCGCCGCACCCGACGCGACGCCCAAGCTCATTTCCGCCCGCGAACGGGAGGCGGTCGCCCTCGACGCCATCCGCGCACGCAAGGAGGCCGCTGCGGTCACGGCGCTCGCTGCCCGCCGCGCCGAGCAGGCCTCCCGGGAACTCGCCGAACGGCAGCGCCTCGAACGGGAACAGGAAGCCGAGCGCGCGGATGCGTTCCGGCAGGCGCAGATCGTCGCTGCCGAGAAGCGCGCCGCTTGGGAACGCGACCGGCTCGCCCGGGAAAAAGGGGCACGAGAGGCTGCCAGCGAACGCGCCCGCCAAGCACAAATCGCCGCCGCAGCCGACGCTCGACGGCTCGCCGCGCAACAGGAGGCAGCGGACGCCGAACTCGCCGAGCGCCAAGCGAAAGCACTCGCCATGCATCGCGAGGAAGATCAGCGGCGCGCGCAGGAAGACACCAGACGCCGCCAAGCGGAAGCGGAGGAAAACCGCCAGCGACAGCTCCTCGCCACGCGGCGAGCCGCAGAGGAGAAACAGCAGCGGGATGCGGCAGACCGGCGGCGGGCGGAGGAGGAACGGCGGCGGGTCGAGGAGCGCCGGCGCACCGAGGAGCGGGAGCGCCAGTCGCAATTGCTCGCCATGCGCCGGGCAGAAGAACAGCGCAAGTCCCAACAAGAGGAAGCGCGGCGACGCGCCCATGCCGAAGAGCAGCGGCGCATGGCCCAGCAACGCGCCGACGAACAACGGCGGCGCGCCGAGGCGGACAGACAGCGCCGAGCCCGGGCGGAATCAGAGGCCCGAAAGGCCGCCGAGATGCGGCAGCGCGCCGAGGCGGAAGCCGCGCGGCAACGCGCCGCAGCGGAAGCTCAGCGACGGCAGTCCAAAACCCCCTCCTCCTCCCCGGGACGCCGGAAGTGAGGCCGCGGGGCTTCTGCCGATCCCGTGCGCCCGGAGCGGCAGGGGCGCGCCTCAGCCCGGAGCGATCCCTACGCCAAATTCCTCAGCGGCAGCGAGGGCAAACCGCAACCCAGAGCTTCGGCACCGCTCCGGAGCCTGCCCGCGATCCTTGCCCCCCTGCCCCCCCTGGTTAGGAGTGGCTAGCCCGGATCGATCACCACATCCGCAGGCGAGGTGCCGCCAGTCGTTGAGGCTGAGTAGGCGGCGGCAGGGACCGGCGAAGCGGCTGGGTAGACACCCTGCCCGAGCCGGTCACCACGCCAACACCCTCAGCATCAACGAGGGCAAGCGGCAGCCCGGAGCTTGGTGATCGGTCCGGGCTAATCCTCCGCCCCGTAGCCCGGCAGGGGCTTCCCCTCATCGTCCAACTTCCCGCACGCCCACAGCAACCCGCGGGTGACGAGATCGAGATAGACGTCTTCGGCCATCGTCTCGTTGTGGTGCCCGACGGTGGTGCCGAACACTTTCCCCTCCCCGTACTCGTTCACCCAGACACAGACATTCTCGCGCCCGCTCGCCTCGCCCATGATGAGCGGCGTGCAGCCCTCCCAGACCTTCTCGATGTTATAGAGCTCCCCCTGGGGTGTCGTCCACGATTCAGGGAACCCTTTCACGACCGGGTGTTCCGCCTCGATCGGCGTCATCGTGATCGGCGCATGCTTGCCGTGGTTGAACGACGATACGCCGAGACATTTCCGCCACTCGTCGGTCTTGGCCGCCCGATAGCTGTGCGTGCTGCAATGGAGGGTGACGCCGGGCTTGCCCTCCGCATGGACCTTGGCGATCGACTCCACGAACGCGACATCCTCCACCGCGCCGAAACATTCGTTGTGCACGACGACATCGAAATCGTCGGCCCAACCCTCCTCGGAGTAGACGCTGACTTGATGGTCGCGGGACTTCCCACCCTCATGGATCACCGTCCACTCGACGTTGGCGCGCTCGGAGATCCCCGCCGGGATGATGATCTTCTGCTTGTCGTAGTCGTGGCAGCAACCGCCGGTGATCAACAGCGCCTTGAGAGGCGCGGTCTTCGTCTCAGTCTCCGGCTTCGTATCGGCGACCAGAGCGGAAACCCCAGCCAAAACGGCGAGGGCGGAGAGAGCAGGTAGGGTCTTCATCGGCACCACTATGGCCCGCCGGAAGCCGCGTGGCAATCCCCCTCGCCAGTACGCAAACCGCCCCGCCCCGGATTGAGACCGGAGCGGGGCAGCGTGAATCGATCGCAGGTTGCGGTGGGATCGCCCTACTTCTTGAGCGAGTCGCGGATCTCGCGGAGCAGCTCGATGTCCTCGGGAGTCTTCGCCTCCTCTTCCTCCTCCGGACCTTCGATGGCCAGGCGAGCCCGGTTCACCATCTTGACCATGATGAAGATACAGAACGCGATGATCAGGAAGTCGATCACCGACTGGAAGAAGGCGCCGTACTTCAACTCGGCCGCGTTTTCCCCCTCGCCAAACTTCGCACTCAGGCCGGAGAAATCGACGCCGCCAGTGAACAGGCCGACGATCGGCATCAACACATTGTCGACGAGCGACGTCACGATCTTGCCGAAGGCGCCACCGATGATGACACCCACGGCCATATCCATGACGTTTCCTTTCGTGGCGAACTCTTTGAACTCATTAACTAATCCCATGGTTTCTATTGGTTATACTCTTCAATTGGAGGGTGGACAGCAGCCGCTCCGGAGCAACCGCTCCTTTCCGATTGGCTACCAAGCCCTTAGACGGTCACTCTCCCACTTTGGTCACAACGTTCCAAGACTTTTTATCAACCTTTCCTGACTATTTAGCCCGGATCGAGCACCGCATGCGCAGCCGAGGCGCCGCCAATCTCGAACTGCACCGCATCCTCGACGAGCCATCGACGTCCCACCGCTGTTGGTGCAGGAGGTGTCCCGCTTCCGCGCCCCTCCAGGCTCCCCCCCGGAGCCAGTCGCATCCGCATCAGCGAAGTCAGGGCGGCTCACCCTACGGTCGGCGGGCCGCGGAGACGGTTATTCGCCCACCGGTGCCAGGCCGAATTCCTCGCGGGTTCCGACTTCGAGCGTTGCCCGCACCCGATGCTTGCTGCAAGCAGCATCCATCAGGCTGCGCAAGGCCGCCACGGTCTCCCCCCGCTTGCCGATCACCTTGCCGACGTCGGGCTGAGCCAACACGACGCGGAACACATGTTGGTCACCGTCGAGGTCGTGCAGGACACTCGCCTGCTCCGGCTGGTCGATCAGCTTGACCACCACGAATTCCAAGAACTCTTGGAGCGCGATGGCCGTGTCCATTCCGGATCGCGTTAGGCGCCTCGCGCCCCTCTACCCAGCACTCGCCGCGGCCTTCCTGGCCCGGCGGATGAGGCTTGCCACCGTCTCCGAGGGTTTCGCACCCTTGCCGAGCCACGACTCCACCTTCTCGAGGTCGAGGTTGGAATTGTCCTTGGCTGCCATCGGGTCATAGGTTCCGACCTGCTCGATGTAAGGTCCCTCTCTGCGGGCACGAGAATCCGTCACCACCACGCGGTAAAACGGGCGGTCTTTGTTTCCTTCACGTCTGAGGCGAATCGCTACGGCCATGGTAAATTCAGTCGGTCTCCCCTCGAAGAGGCTGAGGGGAGGCGAAGCTATCCCGGAATCGGCAATTGCCAAGGGGAATTTTCCGCACCGCCGCATCGCCAGTGCGATCCGCAGGGGAGGCGCCGTCATTCGTTGCGGCCGAGCAGGTGGCGGCAGGGATCGGCGACAAGACAGCGGGGAGATTTGGGCAAATTCGAGAACGACTGGCGCCGGAACGGGCAAGTCCGACGGGCTCCCAGGCGGGAGACTAGGAGAAACGGCCTCTACGGGACGGGTTGCCCCCCCTCAGGAAGCCCAATCCCCCTTTACACCCCTCCCCGCCCGTGCCATCAAGAGCGCGCGCATGCCGAAAGACACCAGCCTCGAAAAAATCCTCCTCATCGGCTCCGGCCCCATCGTCATCGGCCAGGGCTGCGAGTTCGATTACTCCGGCGTCCAGGCCTGCAAAGCCCTCAAGGAGGAGGGCTACACCGTCGTCTTGGTCAACTCGAACCCGGCGACGATCATGACCGACCCGGAGTTCGCCGACCGGACCTACATCGAACCGATCACCCCCGAGGTGGTCGAGAAGATCATCGCCAAAGAGAAGCCCTGCGCACTGTTGCCGACCCTCGGTGGCCAGACCGGCCTCAACACCTCGATGGAACTCGTCCGGCGGGGGGTGCTCGAGGAACACGGCGTCAAACTGATCGGTGCCAACGCCGAGGCGATCGAGAAAGGCGAGGACCGCCTGCTGTTCAAAGAAGCGATGATCAAGATCGGGCTCGACCTCCCCCAATCGGGCGTCGCGCACACGATGGGCGAAGCGCAGGCGATCTGTGAAGAGATCGCCGAGAAAGTGGGCAAGCGCTTCCCGCTCATCATCCGCCCCGCCTACACGCTCGGCGGCAGCGGCGGCGGCATCGCCTACAACAAGGAGGAGTTCGAGGAGATCGTCGCCCGCGGGCTCGACATGTCGCCGGTCACCGAGGTGCTGGTCGAGGAGTCGCTGCTCGGTTGGAAGGAATACGAGATGGAGGTGATGCGCGATCGCGCGGACAACTGCGTGGTCATCTGCTCGATCGAGAACCTCGACCCGATGGGCGTGCATACCGGCGACTCGATCACCGTCGCCCCCGCCCAGACCCTCACCGACAAAGAGTACCAGATCATGCGCGACGCCTCCTTCGCGGTGATCCGCGAGATCGGCGTCGAGACCGGCGGCTCGAACATCCAGTTCAGCATCTGTCCGGACACCGGGCGCATGATCGTCATCGAGATGAACCCGCGCGTGTCGCGCTCGTCCGCCCTGGCGTCGAAGGCCACCGGCTTCCCCATCGCCAAGATCGCCGCCAAACTGGCCGTCGGCTACACCCTCGACGAGCTGCCGAACGACATCACCCGCGAGACCCCAGCCAGCTTCGAGCCGACCATCGACTACGTCGTCACCAAGCTGCCGCGCTTCACCTTCGAGAAGTTCCCCACCGCCGACGACACCCTCACCACCCAGATGAAGGCGGTCGGCGAAGCGATGTCGATCGGGCGCACCTTCAAGGACTCGATGCAGAAGGCGCTGCGCTCGCTCGAGACCGGACGCTTCGGCTTCGGCTCCGACGGCAAGGACAAACCGGGGGCCACCGGCACCGACGACCTCGACAAGGTCAAAGCGAAGCTCGCCGTGCCCAACGCCGAGCGGATCTTCTACCTGCACTCCGCCTTCCGCCTCGGGCTCTCGGTGGAAGACATTTTCGAGCTCACCGCCATCGACCCCTGGTTCCTGCGCCAGCTCGAGGGGATCTTCGCCGAGGAGAAGGCGGTGGCCGACGGCTCCATCCCGACCCGCAAGGCCAAGAAGCTCGGCTTCTCCGACCGCCAGATCGCCCACCTCACCGGCCAGTCCGAACTCGAGGTGCGCGCCGCGCGCAAGGCCGAGGGCGTGGTGCCGACCTACCGGCTGGTCGACACCTGCGCCGCCGAGTTCGAGGCCTTCACCCCCTATTACTACTCGACCTACGGCGACGAAAACGAGTCGCTGGCCAGCGACAAGAGGAAGGTCATGATCCTCGGGGGTGGCCCGAACCGCATCGGCCAGGGGATCGAGTTCGATTATTGCTGCGTGCACGCCGCCTTCGCCATGAAGGAACTCGGCTTCGAGAGCATCATGGTGAACTCGAACCCGGAGACGGTCTCGACCGACTACGACACCAGCGACAAGCTCTACTTCGAGCCGCTGACCTTCGAGGACGTGCTCAACATCTACGAGAACGAGAAGCCTTGGGGCACCATCGTCCAGTTCGGCGGCCAGACGCCGCTGAACCTCGCCGCCGACCTGGAAAACAACGGCGTGCCCGTCATCGGCACCTCGCCGAAGAGCATCGAGCTCGCCGAAGACCGCAAATTCTTCTCCGCGCTGCTCGACAAGCTCGGCCTCAAACAGGCCGAAGCCGGCACCGCCACCTCCGAAGACGAGGCGGTCGCGATCGCGCAACGGATCACCTACCCCGTGCTCGTGCGCCCGAGCTTCGTGCTCGGCGGCCGCGCCATGATGATCGTCCACGACGACGACGAACTGCGCGAGTACATGCGCTCGGCGGTCGACGCCTCACCCGACCGGCCCGTCCTCGTCGACCGCTTCCTCGAGGACGCCACCGAGCTCGACGTCGACGTCATCTCCGACGGCGAGACGACCGTCGTCGGCGCCATCATGGAACACATCGAGCAGGCCGGCATCCACTCTGGCGACAGCGCTTGCGTCATCCCGCCCTTCAGCATCAGCGATGCGATGAAGGACGAGATCATGGTCGCCGCCAAGGCGCTCGCCGAGGAACTCGAAGTGCGCGGGCTGATGAACATCCAGTTCGCGGTCAAGGACGGCCAGCTCTACGTCATCGAGGTCAACCCCCGCGCCAGCCGCACCGTGCCCTTCGTCTCCAAGGCGATCGGCGTGCCGCTGGCGAAACTCGCCGCCAAGGTCATGGCCGGCGAGAAGCTGGCGGACCTCGGCTTCACCGAGGAGGTCTATCCCGAACACGTCTCGGTGAAAGAGGCGGTGTTCCCGTTCGTGAAATTCCCCGGCACCGACATCGTGCTCGGGCCGGAGATGAAGGCGACCGGCGAGGTCATGGGAATCGATTCCGACCTCGGCATGGCCTACGCCAAGTCGCAGATGGCGGCCAGCGCCCCCCTGCCGACCGGGGGCAACATCTTCATCAGCGTCAAAGACCGCGACAAGGAGAAGGTGATCGCCATCGCCCGCAGCTACCACGAGCTCGGCTTCAAGATCCACTCCACCGCCGGCACCGCGAAGATGCTCGCGGACAACGGCATCCCCGCGACGCTGCTGCACAAGCTCGCGGAGAAGCGCCGCCCGAACGTCTTGGACATGATCAAGAACGGCGAGATCGCCCTGATCATCAACACCCCGAGCGCCGAGCGCGACCCCCGCATGGACGAGGTCAAGATCCGCTCCACCGCCGTCGCCAACCGCATTCCGGTGATGACGAACCTGCGCGCCGCCGAGGCCAGCGCACTCGCCATCAAGTCGATGCAGAGCGGTGAGATGGGCGTCCAGCCTCTGCAGGATTGGCATCCAGCCTAGCCGAGCCCCGGAACAATGGCTCCAGTTTAAGGGTGGGGGCATCGACGGGGAGGCGTCACCTCGCCCGCCCGCTTCGCACCCGACAGGCCATCCGGTGCGTCCCGGCGGCTCGGCGCGCCGGTTTCAGCGCGGGATCCTTCCTGCGCTGCGCTCGTCAGGAGGACACGCCGGCTCCCCGCGGGGGGCGTGACCCGCCACACGCCCGGCATTCCACTCCTGGGCTGTCACCCTGAGCAACGCGAAGGGCCTCTCACCGCGATCCGCGTCTCCGGAGCCGTTCGTGTTGAATGATGCCAGCGCCTCCCCGGTTGGAAACTCGACTCCGAGGGGCTGTTCCGCGCAC
>JAUIGD010000206.1 GCA_030430255.1 Verrucomicrobiia bacterium | reverse complement strand
GGGCCGCCGCGCAGAAAGGGGCGCAAGGCCAGGCCGCATAGGTGGCAGAGATGCCATAGCTCTGCCAGAAATGCCAGAGGGGCTATGTTGACCGCTTACATAAAACCGGAGAAGATTAGCGGATTGTGCGTCTTGGTTGATGGAGATGTCATTACAGACCTGCCGATAGACGCCGACGAAGGGGCCGCTTTCGTGGGAACGATCCTGCCGGAGATTGAGGTTCCGTGCCTCGGGGTTACCGTGGATTATTTCTGTCCGAAAGAGGTTTTTTGGAAGTGTCTAGACGAGATGGGGCACGGGACAGGGGCTTTGTATGGCAACACAAGAGAGGGGGGCACCGTGATATTGAAACGCGAGTCGGGGTCTTGTGAGTGGCTGTTGGCAGTAGATGGCGGCATGTGGGTGTATCCCTTCATCGAAGAGTTCGCCGCCGTATTAGGCGTTGATTTGACGGGCACAGCGAAGTCGAGAGAGGTAGTTGCCGTCGACGCCTTGGGACAATTAGGCGCGGAGATGAAGGGGGGAGTAGAAGTTATGTGGAATGAGGAAACGGGAAAAGGGGGCGTCCGCTGCACTGTTACAGAACGGGTGTCCGCGGAAATTGAAAGATGGCCGGGGGTCGATGCGATTATGGAAGAAACTATGGCGATGACGGTAACGATATGGGATATTGTGGACTATGAACCGGGGAGTTTGGAGGAGTTGGGAACAGCGGGATATGTGGGGTGTCTGTTTTTGCTTGAGGACGACCTGCCGGCGATGGAGTTGGATAGTGTGCCGAGGTCGGCTTTGGCTCCGACCTTCACGCCGTGGCTTAGTGTCGGGAAGAGAAGCCTACAGGCGACATTGGGATTCTTAACCGAACCATCAGGAGAGATGAGTTTGGTAGTTTCTGTGATGGAGGGGAAGAAATCCATGGTCGAAGAGTTCTTTGCCCGCATCGACGAGGTTCTTAAGGGAAGCGGTGTTCTTGTTAGCTGAGGATCGTGGATTGAGGGAGATGTCCCTCAGATCGCACAAAACGATCCAAAATTTCAGTGGTCGCCCTCGAGCGGTCGTTCGAGCTTCCTGACTAGCTTTGAGGTGCGTAGCATCGCCCTCCCTCCAGCTATCTCTAATACTTGTAGATGTTCCGACCAAGTAGCCACCGGAGCCCCATCCTTTCGTCCTATGCGAACCAGCGAGACAACAATTTCGACTGACTCCCCAACCTTCCGGATCGACTGCAGAGACGCAGTGGCGGGCCACTCTTTCTCAAACTTCCAAATATTGGAAATAGCTTCAGGAAAGAATTCTGGCAATATCCCGACCCCATCATCTCTATCGTCATTCGTCGCGTAAAACCAACTGCCGTCGGCTGGAATATGAGGAAGGAAGACCTTCGGATCATGTTGTGCGTACATCTGATTCAACGAGAGCATGTATTCCATAACTTCTCGATGAGGAACCTCATCGGATTTTGCCAATAGGCACGACGAAAGATAAATGAGAATGCGAACGGAACTTGAAAAGTATATTCTCATATTGCGGAATTAGTATCTATTTTACATGGCAAAGACCTCGAATAGGTGGAGCCTACCGATCAGCCGTGGCGCCATCGCGCACATCGATGCCCCCCATCGGCCGGCGCTTAGCTTTGCTGAGCATGCGGTTGACCACCATGTCGACAGCGGCCTCGCGCTTTTCGGCCTCGAGGGCGGCGCGGATCTCAGCGCGGAGGGCGGCGGTGAGTTCCGGAGGGGGCGGGTCGCCGACCAAGGCCGTGTCCTCCAACCAATCGGCGTGACGCGCGGTCACCTCCTCATCGCTCACCGCGATGGCGGCGGCAATGGTCGATTCGAGCCACGCGGTCTGCGAAACTTGGTCGCGCAGGAAGGCGTCTAGACGGGCTTCGTCGAGGCCGAGCGCGGCGGCGGTCTCAAGCAGGTCTTCCTCGGTCTCGAATGCGGCGGACAGCCGCGCCCGTTCCCGCTCAACGGCCGGCTCCGGGGCGGGCGTCGGTTTGATCTGGTTCTGTTGCCAGAGCAGGCGCTGAACCTCAAGCTGCCCGTACGCTTTGCGGCGGATCGCGTTCAACCGTTCGCGGGATAGGGTCGCGACCTCGCTGCCGTTGCGGAGGAGATACTCGTCGGCGGCGAGGTCGAGGTCGGCGAGGTAGATCGGGTAGCCGTTCGCCGCTCCGGCGATTCCCTCGCGCTGGGCGAGCGCCCTGGCCTCGGCGTCCTGGTCGCCGCGGGCGGCGTCGATCCGCCTTTTCAGCGGGCCGCCGAGCAGGTAGAGGTCGGCGTAGAGGTAGAGCAAGACCGCGCCGTAGACGACGAAGCGCCACGGGAAGGTGCGTAGGCCGGGCAGGTGCTGGCCGGGGGCGTCTCGCGGGTCGGGGAGCATGGTCATGCACGTCTAACCCGCATCGAGACACAAATCCACGGGCGAGGAGTTGATCGAGATCAGCGACGAGTCAGCGGGGCGGTTTGGGCAAACTGAAAAACGATTCGCGCCGGAACGGGTAAGTCCGACGGGCTCATAGCCCGGATCGATCACCACATCCGCAGGCGAGGTGCCGCCATTCGTTGAGGCTGAGTAGGCGGCGGCAGGGATCG
This sequence comes from Verrucomicrobiia bacterium, assembly GCA_030430255.1. Classification (GTDB taxonomy): domain Bacteria; phylum Verrucomicrobiota; class Verrucomicrobiia; order Verrucomicrobiales; family DEV007; genus JAUIGD01. Next base: position 8,433 of record JAUIGD010000206.1, on the reverse strand, counting down.
GTGAAGCGGCTGGGTGAACACCCTGCCCGAGCCGGTCACCACGCCAACGCCCTCAGCGTCAACGGGAGCAAGCCGTAGCCCGGAGCTTGGTGATCGATCCGGGCTAGGCGCCCCAATGCGCGGCGCCCCACACGATCAATACACGCGCAGGCCGGGAGCGCCTGGCGGCCGCGAGAAACGCCCGCCGACCTCACCGCCGTCGCCGGGGAATGCCTGCGCCCGACCTCGGCGGTCGCCCTCGCGACCGGATGGGCGCCCGCTCTCCTCGAAGACCGCCACGCCGATCACGCCGACGTTGGCGGTGCCCGCACCGCTGCGCGCGGCGTAGGAACCTTCGACCGATCCGAATCGGAAGGCGGCGACCCCGCTGTTGCTGGTGCGCCAACCCTCGACGGTCATCGTCTCACCCGGCGCGATCACATAGCCGCGCTTCGAGGTCGACGCCGAACGCCCGTCGATGGCGTCGAGCCCATCCACCGACAACACGACCTCGATGCGCGAGCGGCGGTCATTGTTGGTGATGCGCACGGCGTAGCGGTCGCCCTCATCGCCGACGATGTAGTCGCCGTCGCGCGACGAGTAGGCGGGGAGCCGCCAGCCGTTGCCGCGGCGGAACTCAACCCGGGCGGGGCCGACGTCGAACCCGCGCTGGCGCGAGGCGCTGCTGCCGAAACGCTCGCGCGCGCCCTCGGCGTCGTTGTATGCGATCGAGCGCACCGCCGTGGGGCGTGAAGTCGCGCGGTCAAACTGAGCGTCGGAAACGCGCGATTGGCGCCACTCGCCATGCCGCGTGCCGAGACCGCTCCGCTGCTCGAGCGGCGCGGCGTCGCCCGCGGGCCGAGCCCGATGCCCGTATTGACCGGGCACGGGCGCCTCGAGCACCGCCCGCTGGGCAAAGGGGTAGTAGCTGTTGTTTGACCGCGAGCGCGAGAGCTCACCGGCCTGCTTGGTCTCGGTCGTCTTGCAGCCGCTCCAGCAGAGCGCCGCCAGCAGGGCGAGGGCGACCTTGGTCAAGGTGGAACAGCGCGGGGCGGGGCGGCACGGGGCCGTGGGTGCGGAGGAAGGCGAGGGCATGGGAAAGTTTTACGCTCCGGGTGGGGTCGACCTTTCACGGGAGTTGTTTGCCTCAAGCGCGGAGGCGGGACGCCTCCGGCACGGACATCGGCGAGACGCCGATGCCACGGGAGCCGGCGCCGCCCGCACATTCCAGCGCCGCCCACCTGCACCTTGCGCACCTCCACGACCCGGCTTCCCTTTGCTGCGTCCGAACCATGAAACTCCCGCCCTTCCTTCTCGCCGCCGTCGCAGCGCTGTGCCCGATCGCCCACGTCGGCGCAGAACCGAGCCGCCCGAACCTGATCTACATCGTCGTCGACGACCTCGGCTACGGCGACCTCGGCTGCTACGGGCAGGAGGTGATCGAGACGCCACGGATCGACCGGATGGCGGCCGAGGGTCTGCGTTTCACCGACCACTACGCCGGCCACACCGTCTGCCGCCCCTCGCGGCTGGTGTTCCTCACCGGCAAACATACCGGCCACACGGCCATCGCCGGCAACGACAAATACGAGCTGCCTTCAGGCGAGACCACGGTCACCTCGATCTTGCAAAACAATGGATACCAAACCGGAGGCGCGGGCAAATGGGCGCTCGGCGCGGCCGGCAGCCCCGGGCACCCGAACCGGCAGGGTTTCGATTTCTTCTACGGCTACCTCGACCAGAGCGAGGCGCACAATTTCTACCCCGAGCACCTCTACCGCAACGAGGACAAAGAGCGCCTGCCCGGCAACGTCGCGTCCGAGCACCGCAACGTCTCCAAAGAGAAGGTGACCTACGCGCACACGCGCATCACCGAGGAGGCGCTCGCCTACATCCGGCGCGCCGCCGGCGAGGGGGGACCGTTCTACCTGAACCTCACCTGGAATGTCCCGCACACCAACAACGAAGCAGGCCGCGTCGAGGGCGACGGGCAGGAGATCCCCGACTACGGCATCTACGCGGACAGAGACTGGCCGGATCCGGAAAAGGGCTTCGCGGCCATGGTGACCCTGATGGACCGCGACACCGGGCTGATCCTCGATCTGTTGAAGGAGCTCGGCATCGAGAGGCACACCCTGGTCGTCTTCACCTCCGACAACGGCCCGCACCAGGAAGGCGGGCACAAGGTGGATTTCTTCGATTCCAACGGCCCGCTCAAGGGCTACAAGCGCTCGCTCCACGACGGCGGCATCCGCGTGCCGATGATCGCCTGGTGGCCCGGCACGGTGAAGCCGGGCGTGACCGACCACCCCAGCGCCTTTTGGGACTGGCTGCCGACGGCCTGCGAGCTGGCGGGCATCGAGCCACCGGAGGATACGGACGGCGTCTCCTTCGCACCGCTCTTGCGCGGCGGAAAGCAGGAGAAACACGACCACCTCTACTGGCGCTGGGGCAAATTCCGCGCCGTCCGCGACGGCGACAGTACTTGGAAAGCGGTGCAGACCGATAAGCGCCTCGCGCTGTACAAGCTCGACGCCGACCTCGGCGAGGAGAACGACATCGCCGCCGAGCACCCGGAGATCGCCGCGAGGATGCGCGGGATCATCGCCGGCTACGAGTAGCGGCGACGCCCGTCAGGCCGCGGCCGTGGTTCCGAGTTCGATGGCCGTGATGTGCAGGCCGGAGAGGACGACGCTAGTGCCGTCGTCGAACCAGATCACGAAGCGCTTCATCGTCGGGCTGATGCCAGCGTGGTCGGCTGTGGGGACGGGGTAGCGGGCACCCCCGCTGGTGACGACGGTGAACGGCTCGAAGGGACTCGCTCCCAGCAATCTCTTGAGGTCGCCGATCATGTGGAGACGATAGCGCGACCCGCGATTGGAGGCAACGCAGCATCGTCGCCTACTCCGCCCCTTCCGGGATCAGGTGCTTGCGGAAGAACGCCTCGACCTTGCGGTCGATCTCGGGGTCGCGGAAGCCGCCGTGGCCACCACCATCCACCGTGTGCAGTTCCGACTCGATGCCGGCCTCCCGCAGCGCTCTGTCGAAGCCCACCGACTGCGCGTGAGGCACGAGCGGATCGTCGGTGCCGTGCACGTGGAGGAAGGGCGGGTCGGCCGCGCTGATGTGGGAGATCGGCGAGGCCTCGCGGGCGACGTCGCGCGTCTCCTGCAGCGTGCCGCCGACGAGCTTCGACTCGGGCGAGTCCGGGGCGTCGTGGTCCATGCGGCTCGGGTGCGCGGACATGGTGAGCAGCTCCGACGGGCCGAAGAAGTTCACCACGCAGCGCACGGCGGAACGTTGTTTCCCGTGCTCGCCGATCTCGCCCTCCAAATCGGGGACGTCGCCTGCGGTTCCAAGCATCGACACGAGATGTCCGCCCGCCGAGGTGCCGATCGCGCCGATCCGATCCGGGTCGATCCCCAGGTCCTCGGCGTTCGCGCGCAGCCAGCGCAGCGCGGCTTTGCAATCGTGGATCTGCGCCGGCCAGCTCGCCTCGCCGGTGAGCCGGTAGGCGACGCTGGCGCCGGCGAAGTCGCCGGAACGCACGAGCGGCATCAGGCGGCCGATCCCAGAGCCCTTGTTCCCCGCCCGCCACGCGCCGCCGTGAACGAACACGACCAGGGGCAAAGGTTCGCCCTCCGCACGATCGCGCGGCAGCAGCAGGTCGAGCTTCTGCCGCGGGTTCTCGGTGCCCGCATAGGGGATGTCGCGACGCAGCTCGACCCCATCCGGCACCGGCTGTGCGCGCTGGGCCGAGGCGACGCAAAGGGACGCGAGCAGGAGGGCGCATGCGGTGGCGAGGGAATGAATCATGGCGCCATCATACCGCTCCGCAGGGGATCGCGACAAGGGCGCCGTGCCCACCTCCGACCGCCGCGTGGCACAGCGATCAGCCGCGCACGGGATCGATCAGCTCCGGCGCCACCGGCCAATCTCCCTCCCGGCCGGCGAGCACCAGGCCGAGGATCAAGCTCACCCTGTCCGCGGGGCGCTCGGCCCGATCCACCAAGGCCTTCACCTTCTCCCTCGTCCCGGCCCTCTCGCCAGCGGCGCGGAACGCGTTCGCGCGCAACAGCTTCAGGTTGGCCGCCGATCCCCCTCCGGGGTCGTCCGGGACGATCTTCTTCCTCAACGCCTCGGTCCTCGCCCCGAGCCGCATCGCGTTCGCGACATCCCCGGCGGCCGCCGCTCCGGCCGCGGCCAGGCCGAGCTGCATCACCGCCCACGGGTCCTCGTCGTCGGGGTATGCCTTCGCGAAGAAGCGTTCGAAGGTCGCCCAGTCCTGGGCCTCGACGCACGCCTCGAGCAACGCCCCGTAGCATTCGCCGGGGTCGCCCCCCGCTTGTCCGGCGAAGTCCTCGGCGAGCCTGATTGCTCCCGCCACGTCGCCGCCCGCCGCCGCCACCGAGATCGCGGTGGCGGCGAAGTCCACCCGGTCTTCTTCGTCCAGCTTCGCGATCAGGGCGAGGTAGCCCTCCAAGGCCTTCGCCAGCACGGGCTCCGGTGCGCCGAGATCGCTCGCGGCGAGCAGCGCGTTCTCGTAGGAGATCGCCTTGCTGTATTTCGGTCTGCGCTCCTCGGCCAGGGCGATGGCTTCCTCCCACTTCGAATCGCCAGCCAACAAGGCGGCCAGGATCGCCCGCGTCTCCTCCTTGGCGTCGCCGTCCGGCAGGCGCTCGAAGTGCTCGCGGAACATCGGGACGAAGGGCGCGCAAACGAAACCCTCCTGCCGCTCGAAGGCCCCGAGACCGAGGTTCAGCGAGAACACGGAGAAGACGTCGTCATCGGGGTCGGTCGCCTCGGCGAGCACCGGCCGGAGAAGCTCCGCGGCCTCGGGCGCGAGCCCGGCCTCGTGCATCATCATGAAGGTCTGATCGAAGCCGAGCGGGAACCAGTCGCCACGCTCCAGCTCCGATTTCGCGAGCGCGAGGAACTCGGCGCGGCCCCGCGCTTTAGCCCCCGCATCCCCGCCGCAGAGCAGCGCGGCGCGCTCGCGGCGGAAGTCGGGGGCGACCGGCATCCCCTCGTCCTCCAGGCCCGCTTTCTCAGCCGCCGCAGCGAGCGCTTCGGCGGCGTCGGCGAGGCCGATCTCGTGGCCGACTAGCAAAATATTGGAGAGATAAAAATCGAACCCACCCTCCGTGTCGTCCCCCAGGCCGATCGCCCACGCTTCCCGGAACGCCGCCTCAGCGCCCGCGCGGTCCCCCGCCGCCGCCGAGCTGCGCGCCCTGCCGAGCGCGGCGGCCGCGCCCAGGTTCGTGTCGACCTCCAGTTCCGGGTAGTCCGCCATGTCGAGCGTCCCCAGTTTGCCCTCCTCGAACGCGACCGCCTTCAGCCAGGTCGCCCCGGCGGCACCGCCGATCTTCGCCGCGGCGCCGCGCGCCTTCGCCAGCTGGCCAGCGGCGCCCTCCGGCTCGCCGAGATGGCGCAGCGCCCTGCCGATCAACCAGTGGCGGTAGCATGCCTCCTCGGCGTCCCCCACCCCACCGGTGAGCTCGGCGGCGTGCGCGAGGAGCGCCAGGCGCCGTTCGGCCGTCAGCGTTTCGGTTTGGGCGGTGGCCGTCGAGGGCCCGCTCCACCCGAAGGAGAACACCGCGCCAACAGCGGCGGCGCCCCTGAAGAGAATCCCTGCGTTCATGCGCCCGATGCAAGGGCACCCGCCCTGCGGGGTCAAGACCGCTCCACCGCCCGCTACTTGGGTGGCAGGGTTTGGGCGAAGGCGAGCGCCCGCTCCACCCAGGCCTCCAGCTCCGCGTCGCTCTCGATGCCGCCCGGATCGACGTAGAGCATCGACCTCAACGGGCGCCCCGTGAAGTCCATCGGCCGCGTGTGGGGTTCCGCGAGCGCGGCCTCGGCGCCCTCGTTGCCCAGCCGCAGCATGAGGGTCTCGCCGACGATGCCACACACCATGTTGCCGTGTAGCAGGTAGCAGAGCCCGCCGAACATCTTCTTGGTCGCGATGCCGCGGCGGCGCTTCAAGACCCGGTCGATGCGCTCTTCGAGGTGTTCGTCGTAGGGCATGGTCGGGGGGACTATCGAACGGCGAGGCCCCGAGTAGCAAGGCCGCGCTCGGGCGCTCTAGCCCGGATCGATCACCACATCCGCAGGCGAGGCGCTGCCATTCGGTGACGCAGAGTAGGCGGCGGCAGGGACCGGCGAAGCGGCTGGGTGAACACCCTGCCCGAGCCGGTCACCACGCGGACACCCTCAGCGTCGACGAGGGCGAGCCACAGCCCGGAGCTTGGTGATCGATTCGGGCTAGAGAGCATCGGGCGGTGCACGGGGTGGCATGGCGCGGGCGCGTCGGGAGCGGTCGCCCACCGCCTCCGGTCGCCCCGCGCCGATCGAACACTTGCTTCTCGGGCACTTGTCACTTGATGCTCTCCGCCATGACCCCCTACCTGCTCCTCGCGCTCGGCATGGCCATCGTCCTCGGAGGTGTGATCTGGCTGCGCCTGCACCCCTTCCTGGCGCTCACCGTCGGCGCCTTCGCGATCGCGCTGGCGACGCCGCGGGGCACCCTCGAACAGTTCGCCGAGAACCACTCGGCGGCGCAGATCGAGGCCGGGAAGATGAAGCCCGACGAAGCCGCGGTGCTGACTAGGAAGCTCCCCGGCACCCCTGCCGCCAAGCGGGTGGTCGCGGAGTTCGGCAAGGGCTGCGCCAAGGTCGGCCTGGTGGTGGCCTTCGCGGCTCTGATTGGCAAATGTTTGTTAGATTCCGGCGCGGCGGCGCGGGTGGTGGCGGTGATGCTGGCGCTGTTCGGGCCGCGCCGGGCGGGGTTGGCCTTCCTCGTCTCGGGCTTCGTGTTGGCGGTGCCGGTGTTCTTCGACACCGTGTTCCTGCTGTTGGTGCCGCTCGCGGTCGAGGCCGCGCGGCGCGAAGGCGACGGCGGCAAGAACTACCTCTTCTACGTGCTGTGCATCGTCGCGGGCGGCACCATGGCGCACTCGCTCGTCCCGCCCACGCCCGGCCCGCTGTTCGTCGCCGAGGAACTCGGGGTGGGGATCGGCGCGATGATGGCCGGCGGTCTGGCGGTGGGCGCGTGCTCGGCGGCCTTCGGCTACTGCTACGCCCGCCGCGCCGCGGCCCGTTTCGAGCTCGCGCCGCCGGCCGGCGACCCGGCGTCCGCGCTCGACGACAAGGACCTGCCTCCCGCATTCTGGAGCTTTCTGCCGGTGCTGCTGCCGGTGGCGCTGGTCGGGGCCGGCACCGTGTACTCGACCTGGAAACCGGACGGTTGGGCCTGGCTGGCGGTGACCGGCGACAAGAACGTCGCGCTCGGGTTGTCGGCGGCGGTCTCCTTCGCCTTGCTTGCCAAATCCTGCCGCGGCGACCGCGAACGCCTGCGCGCCGCCTCGGCCGAAGGGTTGTCGTCCGGGGCGATGATCGTCCTCATCACGGCGGCGGGCTCGGCCTTCGGGGGCGTGTTGGCGCAGACCGACATCGCGACGGCGATCGGCGGCATGGGCGGGTCGGCGGCGTTGGCCCTGCCGGTGTGCTTCTCGATCACCGCGCTGGTGCGCACGGCGCAGGGTTCGGCGACGGTGGCGATGATCACGGCCGCGCCGGTGGCGGCCGCCTTCGCCGCTGGGGGCGGGTTGGGTTTCCACCCGGTCTATCTCGCGCTGGCGGTGGGCTGCGGGTCAAAACCGATCCCCTGGATGAACGACTCCGGGTTCTGGGTGGTGACCAAAATGGCGGGCCTACGCGAAGACCAGACCCTGCGCACCGTCACGCCGATGATGTCGCTGATGGGGGTCGTCGGGCTGCTGGCGACCATGCTCGGGGCGTGGTTGCTGCCTTGCGCTTGAGCCTGGGGCTTCTCGCGCCCCTCCGGGACGCTGCCCAACGGGGCGGGATCGTGGTTCTCCACGACGCACGACGCCAGAAGCGCGACATCTGCCACACTCCGCGATGCGAGCAAGATGCCCGCGCTCCGACCACCGCACCCCGCACCCCGCAGCCCGCACCCGCAGCCCGCACCCCACACCCCGCACCCCGCACCCCGCGCCTCACTCTCCGCACTCCCATCGCCCCGGACTGGCGCCAGGCGTGGAAAGCGTTAAGTTCGGCGCCCTTTCGTCGTTATCTCCTACCGTGAAGACCCAGACATTCCCGCTCCTCTCCGCCGCGGCGCTCGCGCTCAGCACCAGCCCGCAAGCACGCGCCGCCGGCGCCGAAGTCCCGCCCGAGCTGCAGAGTTCGGTGCTCGCCGGCCCGGACATCGCGCCCTGCCCCGCCTGCCTCTGCGCGGCGCCCACCGGCGAGGTGTTCGTCGGCGTCGACCTGTTGGGTTCGCTGGGCAAGGGCTCCGGCCAAGGCCGCATCGTGCGGCTGGTCGATGCCGACAACGACGGGGAGGCGGAATCGCACACCACCTACGCCGAGGTCGACAACCCGCGCGGGCTCATCTCGGTGGGGACGAAGCTCTACGTCCTGCACACCGTC
>JAUIGD010000639.1 GCA_030430255.1 Verrucomicrobiia bacterium | reverse complement strand
CGGCTCCCTCGTCCCGGCCGCTACCTTCGCCGCCGATCCCGCCTCCCCGGCCATGCTGGCGGGCAACTGGGTGCCGGACGATCCCCACCAGATCGACTACCGGAAGCTTCCCAAGGTTCCCGCCGAACACGCCGTCGTCAGCGATGTCCGCGAGGAAAAGGGCGTCAACCAGCACAACTACCTCGCCTTCCACGACGGGCGCTTTTTCGCCATGTGGAGCGACGGCCCCGGCATCGAGGACCGGGTCGGACAGCGGGTGAGATTCGCCACCAGTCCGGACGGCCTGGCTTGGACCGAGCCGGCCTTTCTTACCCCCGCGCCTCCGAACTCCGGCCCGGATTCACCGCACTACAACACCCGCACCGACAAAGGCATGCGCTGGATCTCGCGCGGTTTCTGGCAGCGCGACGGAGAACTGCTGGCGCTCTGCGCGCTGGACGAGGCCGCCGGGTTCTTCGGCCCTTCGCTCGCGCTTCACGCGTTCCGCCTGATGGACGACGACCGCTGGGAAGACGCCGGCATCGTGGCCGACAACGCCATCAACAATTTTCCTCCCAAGAAGATCGGCAGCGGTGACTGGATGATGTCGCGACGGACCTGGGACTACAAGAAAACCGGCGTCCACTTCCTCGTCGGCGGGGTGAAAGCGATGGACGACTGGGAGTCCTTCCCCGTCCTCGGCACCAGCGCCGAACTCAGCGCCGAGGAACCGCTCTGGTGGGCGCTGCCGGACGAGCGGCTCGTAGCCTTGTTTCGCGACAATCGCGGGAGCAAGTTCCTCTATCGTTCCGTCTCCGCGGACGACGGGCGCACCTGGACCACTCCGGTCCGGACCGACTTTCCCGACGCCACCTCCAAGCTCTTCGGCTTCCAACTTTCCGATGGTCGCTACTTCCTGGTTTCCAACAGCAATCCCCGGGCTCGCGACCCGCTGACGCTCGCCCTGAGCGACGACGGCATCGTCTTCACCAAGCTCGCCTGGCTGGTGGGCGACCGCCATGTCGATTATCCCCATGCCATCGAGCACGATGGTCACCTGCTGGTCGCCTTCGCCGGCGGAAAACAGACCGTCGAGGTGCTCAAGATCGATCTGGCCGACCTCGATGCCGTTGCCATGCCCGAGTCGGTAGAACTCGAGAAGCCGCTGCCACCGGTGGCCTCGGCGAAGGCGGAGGCCGGCGATTGGATCGACCTGGGTAACGAGGGCGAGACGCTTTTCGTCGCTGCCAACCTCGTCGTTCCGGAATCGGGAAAACGCGCCCGTCTTTCCCTCGCCACCGGTGGAAACGAGGACCGGGTCGTCGTCGGGATCGACGCCGAAGGCCACCTCACCGCCCGTCTTTACCAGGAAATCGTCACCGGCCCCTGGCTCGAAGCCGGCAGCCGCCATTCCCTCCTAGTGCGCCTCGACAGCCACCGGAAAACACCCGACGAACTGTTTCTCCAACTCGGATCCGAGGGAAGTGTCCCCGCCGAACCGGAATCCTGGACGCTGACCAACACGAAAGGCCGCAGCGACGCCAACCTCTCCCACGTCACCCTGCGGAGCGAAGCCGACGATGCCACCGGATTCAGCGATGTCCGCCTCGGCCCGTCCCGGGAAACGCTCGCCAAGGCCAGGGTGATCGCCGGCGGCACCGACAAGGCCGAGATCGTTGTCTACGGCGGCACCCCCGGTGGATTGGCCGCCGCCATCGCCGCCGCCCGGCTCGGGAACGAGGTCCTGCTCGTCGAACCCAACCTCCACGTCGGCGGCATGGTCACCAGTGGGCTCGGCAAGAGCGACATCGAGAACCGGGCCATGATCGGCGGCCTCTTCCGGGAATTCATCGAGCGGCAACGTCAGCACTACCTCGCCACCTACGGACCCGATCACGAGAACATCGCGCTTTGCCGCGACGGCTACTACGCCGAACCCTCCGTTTCCGAAGGCGTCTTCGAGGCGATGCTCGCGGAAGAGGCCGAGCGCATCACGGTCCTCAAGGGCTGGAGGCTCGCCGAGGCGCACACGACCGACGACCGCCTCGAAGGGATCACCCTCGTCCGAAAAGGGGCCGGCGACACCCGCCGCGTCAA
>JAUIGD010000638.1 GCA_030430255.1 Verrucomicrobiia bacterium | reverse complement strand
CATCTACGACACCCGAGCAGACAGCTGGGCTCCACTTCCCGAACCCGCCGCCAACGACGGGTTCCGAATCGCCGGTCTGTTCGGTGACGGAACCTCGACCGCCTATGCGGCCGCCGGCAACGTCCTGCTGACGAACGACATGCGCTGGGCCGAGACGCCATTCCCCGCATTCAGCGACAACAGCATCTTCAATCAAGCCGTCGCCGCAACCGACGACTCACTCTTCGTGTTTGGCGGCGAACAATGGGCCCCCGGGCAAGCCGAAGCGACACTCTCGAACGACGCCCAGATCTGGACCCCGACTCCGTAGAGCCGCCACCAACAGCCCTAGCCCGACCCGCTCAGAAGATCGACCGACGCATCGGTCCCAACCTGCGAAGTAACCGGCAGGGAGGATGTTGGTGGGTGCACTGGACGTGCGTGGGGCTCGATCACCGTTGGGCTGGCCGCGTAGGTTCGGCGTCGTTCCCGACCTGGTCTGACTCGCTAACCGGCTGACGCTTGCTGTCTTCGAATTGACTGGTCGGCCGTGTTCGGGAACGGCACCCACCGGTCGGGCGACGGCCGTGGAGTCCGGGGATCGCGGCAACGATCCCCGGCGGCGTGGTCGCCGTCCCGGCAGGTGTCGTGCCAACCCTGACTCCTTCAACGTGAAAGGGATGGCAATGACCATCGTAGAGAACCCCACGATCACCGTCACCGGCGGTGTCGACACCCACCTCGAGTTCCACGTCGCTGCCGCAGTCGACGCCAACGGCGGCGTCCTCGGCGTCGAGACCTTCGACACCACGACGGGCGGCTATCGCCGCCTGGTTGCCTGGCTCGCCGGCTTCGGTGAGATCGGCCTGGTCGGTGTCGAAGGCACCGGCTCCTACGGCGCCGGCCTCGCCCGCCACCTCGCCGGCCGCGGTATCGCGGTGGTCGAGGTCGACCGCCCCAACCGCCAAGCCCGGCATCGCGCCGGCAAGACCGACGCCGTCGACGCGATCGCCGCGGCCCGCGCCGCGCTGACCGGAACGGCGACCGGGGTGCCGAAGTCGCGGACCGGGAACATCGAAGCGATCCGAGTGCTGATGGTCGCGCGCCGCTCCGCTGGTGAGGAGTGGATCGCGATCGTGAACCAGATGCGCCACATCGTGTTCTGCGCCCCCGACGACATCCGCGCGAGGTTCATCGACCTGTCACCGGTCCGCCTCGCCCGCACCGCAGCAGCGTTGAAGCCACGCCGCACCAGCGGCGACATCGTCCGCTACACGACACTCGCAACGTTGCGCGAGCTCGGCCGCCGGGCGATGTTCGTACGCGAACAGAAGCTGCGCCTCGGCGTCGAGATGCGACCCCTGCTCCGCGAGACCGCCCCAGCGCTGCTCGACGTGTTCGGCGTCGGCTACGACACCGCCGCCAAGCTGCTGATCGCAGCTGGTGACAACCCGCACCGGATCCGCTCCGAAGCCGCGTGGGCTCACCTGTGCGGCGTCGCCCCGATCCCGGCCTCGTCCGGCAAGGTGCAACGCCACCGGTTGAACCGCGGCGGGAACCGGCAAGCGAACTCGGCGATCTACCGAATCATGCTCACCCGCATGTCCAACGACGAACGCACCAAGCGCTACATCGCTCGGCGCACCGCCGAAGGCAAGACCATGGGCGAGATCGCCCGCATGCTCAAGCGCTACATCGCCCGCGAGGTCTACAAGACCCTCCCCACCACCATCGCCTAACCCGCAACCCCGGCGGGCGGACGGGGCCCTGGCTCTCTGGAACCGGCTCACACCGCACGAGGTTGTGCAACAACTGACCTGCCTCCCCGACCGCCAACAGGCGGAACCCCCGGTGACGCGTGGCTTGCTACGAGCGTGACCCCGACGCGCCCCGGCGCGTCGGTGATGTCTCTTCCCTGTCGTGCCCGCAACACCCACCACCCAGGCCCCGGCCGAGCCGGCTTCAACGCGCCCGCGGACGCCTCGTCGCCACCGCCCTGGCAGCGTGAACACGGGCATCGGGATCGAGGCCGAATCCACCCTTGACATCCCTACGAGCTTCAATCTGAGCGGTTGCGGCTCGCCGGGCTCCCCGGCTCGAAG
>JAUIGD010000637.1 GCA_030430255.1 Verrucomicrobiia bacterium | reverse complement strand
CTCCGTCAAGCGCTCCCTGCCGCAGTTCATCATCCGGCAGGAGATCGAGGTGCAGCACCTGGCCGCCTACCACGACGAGATCGGCCAGATGTTCATGCAGAAGTGCGACGACCTGTCGGACATCGGCGTGCAGTTCCTCGAGCTCGGCGACTTCAACATCAACTTCGACGACGACGACCAGAAGCGTCTCGAAGAGGCCCAGGCGCGCTACGCGGACCTCGAGGTCAAGAAGGCGGCCAAGGAGCAGCTCGGCGACGGCAACTACATGCAGTACGCCGCGGGCGAGGCGATGATCGGCGCCGGTCAGGGCATGGCCCAGGGCGGCGGCGAGGGCGGCGGCGCGATGATGGGCGGCGCCGGCATGGGCATGGGCTTCGCGATGGCGAACATGTTCGCGCAGAACATGCAGCCCGGGCAGGGCGGTCCGCAGCAGGGCTACCCGCCGCAGCAGGGCTACCCGCCGCAGCAGGGCGGCCCGCCCCCGCAGGGTTACCCGCCGCAGCAGGGCGGCTACCCGCCGCAGGGCGCCCCGCCGCAGGGCGGCCCGCCCCCGCAGCAGTGGGGCCAGCAGGGCGGCTCGGCCCCGGGCGCGCAGATGATCCAGTGCCCCGGCTGCGGCGCGTCGGTGCCCCCCGGCAAGTTCTGCGCGGAGTGCGGCACCAGCCTCGCGCCGCCGCAGCCGAAGCCGTGCCCCTCGTGCAGCACCGTCGCCGCGCCCGGCGCGAAGTTCTGCGCGAACTGCGGGACGAACCTGCAGGGCTGAGCACCAGCGCCGAAGCGTCGAGCGCGCCCCCGCCCGCGAGAGCGAGCGGGGGCGCCGTCATTCGCGCAGAGAGCGTCCGATTGATCGCCCCGCTCCGGCACCGCATCCTCACGACGTGGCCGTCGTCCGAGTCGCTGTCGTGTGCGTCGCCGTGCTCGCCTCGGTGTTCATGCAGTCGCGCGGGTGCGGCTACACGCCCGACGACCCGGGCGGCGAGGGCGAGCCCTGCACCCGGAGCAGCGAGTGCCAGTCGCACCTCGAGTGCCGCGGCGGCGTGTGCCGGGTGCCGGGCGGGTTCGACGCCGGCGGCGACGGCTTCGACGCCGGCCCCGATCCCGTGGACGCGGGCGACGAGGACGCCGCCACGAGCCTCGACGCCGGAGACCTCGACGCGGGTGATCTCGACGCGGGTGATCTCGACGGCGGAGACCTCGACGCGGGCGACCTCGACGGCGGGGATCTCGACGCGGGAGACGTCGACGCGGGTGATCCCGACGCCGGCGACGCCGCGGCGCCACTCGATGGGGGCTCGGACGCCTCCTGAAGCGTTCTCGTCGCTTGCGCCAAGCTCTACCCCACTTCTACACTCGCATGGCAGCGATGCGTCTCTGTCCGCAGTGCGGGACCCGGTTCGAGGAAGCCATTCAGTTCTGTCCGCACGACGGAAGCCCGACGTATGAATCGCACCAGCCGCAGGAGCCCCCCGAGGACCCGCTCCTCGGGCGCGTGATCGACGGTCGCTATCGCATCGAGAAGCAGATCGGCGAGGGCGGCATGGGCGTCGTCTACATGGCCGTGCACACGGTCCTGCAGAAGAAGCTCGCCCTGAAGGTCCTGCGCGGCGACAGCAGCAAGGACGCCGAGGTCGTGCAGCGCTTCATGCAGGAGGCGCAGGCCGCGACGAGCATCGGCCACCAGAACATCATCGACATCTCGGACTTCGGCCGGCTGCCCGACGGCGCGGTCTACTTCGTGATGGAGTACCTCGAGGGCTCGTCGCTCTCCGAGATGATCGAGACCGGCGGCTCCGTACCGGTGCAGACCGCGGTGCACATCCTCCGGCAGATCGCCTCGGCGCTCGAGGCCGCGCACTCCCGCGGGATCGTCCACCGCGACCTCAAGCCCGACAACATCTTCGTCATCCGCCAGGGCAACGATCCGCACTTCGTGAAGGTGCTCGACTTCGGCGTCGCGAAGGTCGGCGGCGCGGCGAGCAAGCTCACCAAGACCGGCATGGTCTTCGGCACGCCGCACTACATGTCGCCCGAGCAGGCCGCGGGGCACAGCGTCGATCAGCGCACCGACATCTACGCGCTCG
>JAUIGD010000205.1 GCA_030430255.1 Verrucomicrobiia bacterium | reverse complement strand
CGGCGATGTCCGGGTCGGTGACGTCGGTCCACTGGCGATAGGGGGCGGCGTCGAGGAGGAATATCGAGCGGTAGCCGGACCCGGTGTAGAGCTGCAGTTGGTCGGAAGCGGCCGGGTCGCCAGAGCCGGCGAAGCGCGTGGGGGGATACGTTTCGGCGAGCGTCCGGTGGGGGCGGATCAAGACCGGGGTACCGACGAGGTCGCCGGGGATGGTGGCGAGTGTCGACCGTGGCGAGTCGAGCTTCAGCAGCAGCGTGCCCCCCGAGCTCCCGCTGGGGGCGATCTCGTAGCGGTGGCCCGCGCGGGGGCCGGCGGCGATCTCCGCGTAGTGCGGCCGGCCGGCGAGCATCGAGGCGGCCGGCGAACCGTGGTCGAACTGCAGCGAGGACGGCCCGGTCGCATCGACGCGGCCGGCGAACACGGCGGGGTGGGGGAGCGAGACGCCGTGGGTGCGCAGACCGGACCCGAGCTCGGTGCGCATCCAGCCCAAGGGGACCGTCATCGCCGTCGCCGCTGGCGAGTCCAGATCGACGCGAAGGCGCACGAAGCCGCTCGCGCCAGACAGCGGGGCGAGGTCCTGCAGATTGCGGAAGCGGACGGTCTCCGTGCCGTCGCTGTTGGCGGTGACGGTCGGCTCCCCGACCTCGGTCCAGGCCGCGAGGTCGCCGGAGGCTTGCAAGGTGTAGGTGAGGCCGTGGAGGCCGCTAGGGCGGAGGTAATGGGCGTCGATCCGGGAGCCCGCGGTGGGGTCGAGGCGGAGCCCGAAGCCGAGCGCGCCGCCGTCGGCGGGATCCGCGCCGAAGGCGAACTCCAGCAAGTCGCAGAGCAGGTCGCCGTCGAGGTTCGCGGCCGGAGTCGAGCCGGTCGCGGGGGTGTTGGCCGCCCATCCGGCGTAGCGTTTGAGGAGGCTCTCGACGTGCCAGACGAACGTCGTGGAGGTGGACGAGAAGGCGTCGGAGGCGCTGGCGAGCACGGAGTAGGTCCCGGCGGAGGCGGCGGATAGCGCGCCCGAGATCAGGCCGGTGGCGGGGTCGATCGCGAGCCCCGGAGGCAGGTTGGCGGCGGAGTAGAACAGGGGGTCGCCGGTCGGGTCGGAGGCGGTGATCTGCAGGGTCGGGGCGTCGTCGGCCCAGTTCCATTGGCCGGCGACCGCCTCGAGGGTGGGCGGGGCGGAGGCGCCCTCGCGCAGGTCGAGGGTGGTGTTGACCGGCGGGTCGGTGATCGTGTCGACCGTCCCCGACGGCCAGCGGACGACCAGCTGCGCCGCGGCGCCATGTGCGCCGAGGCCGAAGTGGCAAGTCATCGAGTGTTGGATCCCGTAGCTCTCGCCGGCGCGGACCTCGCGCACCATGACGCCCCAAGGGCCGTGGAGTTCGGCGCGGGCGCCGATGCCGTTGCGGTTGCTGTGGGTGCCCTCCAAGCGCACGGCGAGGTAGCCGTTGCCGTTGGCGTCGTTGAGGAAGAGGCGGTCGGGCTTCGACGTCGAGGGGGTGTTGTAGAGGCGGGCGTAGCCGGCGTAGATGTCGACCGAGCCGTCCCCGTTCAGGTCACCCGCCGCGCAGGACTCGATCCAATCTGCCGTGAAGGGGTTGGCGGCGGCGGCGAAGGTGAGGCCGGTGCCCCCTTCGTTGAGGTAGAGGACGTGCTCGGCGCCGACCAGGAGGAGGTCGTCCCAGGTGTCGTTGTTGAAGTCGCGGACCACCACCTGGATGACCTTCCACCCGAAGGCCGCGATGCCGGAGCCGGAGGTGACGTCGGTGAAGGTACCGTCGCCATTATTGCGCATCAGTTTGCTAGGCGCGAAGTGGTTGCCGATGAAGCAGTCGAGGTCGCCGTCATGGTCGAAGTCGGCGAAATCGGTGGCCCAGCTCTGCGAGCCGTCGGCCAGCCCCGCGTCCGCGGCGACCTCGGAGTAGTTGCCCGATCCGTCGTTGCGGAAGAGCATGTTGATGCGGCGCGGATCGCTGGGCGAGGAGACGCCGCCGCGGCATTTCGAGAGGTACATGTCGAGGTCGCCGTCGCCGTCGTAGTCGGTCCAGACCGTGCCGTAGTTGCCCGAGTTGTCGCTGGCGGGGACGGTGGTGGTGTCGAGCATCGACGGGTCATAGCTCAGGAATCCGGAGCCGTTGTTGCGGTACTTGTGCGATTCGGCGTCGTCGTGGCAGGCGAAGAGGTCGACGTCGCCATCGAGGTCGATGTCGGCGGCGTTGACCGTCTGTAGGAACAGGGTCGGGCCGGAGAACGTCGCCTGGGACCACGAGGTGCCGGCGTCGTCGCCGGTGAATTTCCGGAGGCCGTCGTAGTAGCCGCCGGAGACGATGTCGTTGATGCCGTTCTCGTCGAAGTCGGCGACGCAGACCCCCCACTGCGAGCGGGAGCTGACGACGCCGCCTGCCCAGTGGCCGAAGGTGCCGCCGCCCGGCTGCTGGAACTCGATCATCAGGCTTTTCGCCAGGTGGAAGCGGACGAGATCGTCGAGCCCGTCGCCGTTCATGTCGGCGACCGCCATCGCG
Source organism: Verrucomicrobiia bacterium (assembly GCA_030430255.1). Classification (GTDB taxonomy): domain Bacteria; phylum Verrucomicrobiota; class Verrucomicrobiia; order Verrucomicrobiales; family DEV007; genus JAUIGD01. The sequence goes on along the minus strand of JAUIGD010000205.1, from coordinate 8,653 downwards.
ACGCCGCTGGCGACCCCGGCGACGGGGAGGATCGCGGTGGAGTCGGTGAAGGTGACCGAAGTGTCGGCGCTCTCGGCGGCCACCGTCACGGTGACGGTGGCGGTGTTGGAGATCGCGCCCGACGGGTCGGAGGCGGTGTAGCCGAAGGTGTCGCTGCCCGAGAAGCCGGCCTCCGGTGTGTAGGTGACCTCGCCGTCCGGGGTGATGGAGACCTCCCCGTTTGCCCCTTGGCCGACGCCCGCGACCGACAGGGGGTCGCCGTCGGTGTCGATGTCGTTGGCCAGGACATCGAGGGTCACCGGGGTGCCGTAGCCGGTGGCCGCGGAGTCTTCGACTGCGACCGGGATGGAGTTCCCCGCCCCAGCGCCAGCGTCCGCATCGAGGCTGTCGATCCAGGCGGCGAGAACCGCGACGGCATCGGCGTCGACGACGTTCTTGCCCACCGGGGGCATGGCCTCCTGGTCGAGGGAGTTGAGCCGCAGGTAGGCCATCGATTTGTCGGTATCCGCAGGCGTGACGACGTGGGCGCCGTCGATCCCGTGCGCGTAGAGCAGCGGCCCGTTGAGCAGGTTCTGCGCAGCCAGAGGGGTCGTGAAGCGGGTGTCGAAGTACGCGTTCGTTCCGCCGGGCTGGTGGCAGTGGGAGCAGTTGGAGTCGAGATAGGAGCGCGCGCGCTGCTCGAGCGATGCGGTGGTGTCGGTCAGCGGCACCGATTTCGGAAGGTTGGGGATCGAGGCTTCGGCCGGCGGGTTGGCGAACAGGCCGATGTGCGAGAGGGCACGGATCTGGTTGTCGGTGATGCCGGAGGACGGATAGAGGAGGTCGCCGTTGAACTGATGGGTGCGCGGTCCGAGCACGTGGCCGGCGCCGGCGTTGTGGCAGTTCATGCAGTCGGCGCGGCTCGGGTAGCTCCAGGTTTGGGTGCGCGTGCCGCCGCTGGTGGTCGCCACAGAGATCCCTTCGTCCATGCCGCTATTCAAGAGGTCGGCGTCGGTGCCGTCCGGGCGCCAGCGGTAGGTGATGCCGTAGTAGTCGCCGTCCGCACCATGGACGAGGAAGCGCGTTTCGATGCGGCGGAGGACCGCAGGGTCCGAGTCGTCGACGGGGAGGTCGAACTGCTTGACGAACACGGAGCCGACCGGGAAGGACCAGTTGCTTGCGCTGGAGAAAGCGACCTGCTCGGCGGCGCTGTCGTGGGAGCCGTCGTTCGGTACGGCGAGCCAGCGGCGTTTCTTCGCGCCATCGGTCCAAAGCGGGGAGTTGACGTCGTAGGGGATCAGGCCGGGGATCGGTTCGAGGGTCGCCAGATCTGCAAAGGCACCCACCGCCGAGAGGGTCGCGGGCGCCTCCGGCGCGCCGCTTTGACCGGGGGTCACGGCGGGAAGGCTGCCGTTCAGATAGGGGCCGATCGGCTGCGCTGCTGGGAGCCCGTGGGTCTGGGCATCGACATCGAAGGCCGCGCCCGCGCACAGCAACACGAAGGCGGCCGGCGCGACCGCGGAGGTGCACCCATGGGGAGTCCAGAAAAACACGAAGATCAATAAATCATGGTATTTATGGTTTTCATATTAAATTTAAAGAAATCTTTGGCGGAGTGAGTGGGATTGAGGGGCGTTCCGTTTCGTCGAGCCCGAATCGATCGCCCGTTTCCGGGCTGCGGCTTGCCTCGGTTGACGCTGGCGGCGACCGCGTGTGACCGGCTAGCCCGGCGCGAATCGTGTTCGGCTACCGGTTCCAGACGGCGATGAACTCCTTAGCGAGTAGGGGATCGCTCAAGGCGAGGCCCCCCCCATCCCATTTCGCCTTGCGCAGGATACGGAGTTCCCCTCCCTGAGGGGATGGGAGGCGACGCATCAGCTCCAGCGCGATCCGGCCCATGGTGAAGCGGACGTTGACTTCCACCACCGGCCGCAGCGCCAGGCTGCCGGTGACGTCACGATGCACCAGCGCATCGACGCCCACCGCTCCATTGTAGCCTGGCAACAGCCCGGGCAGCGCGGCGGCCACCCGGTCGCGGTAGCAGGCGGTCACCCCGGCGTCGCGGAACAGGAATTCCGAGACTTCCACAGGGAGCAACCGCCCCCAGCGGGGCGCCGCCCGCACGGCGCGGAATCGCCCGGCGGCGTCGTTTTCCACGGCGCAGAACCCGAGCAGGCGCGCCGACCCGTCACGGAGATCGTACTGTGCGGAGAAGTCCGCGACCCGATTCAGGAGCGGCTCGCCGACGACGAATCCGTCCAGCGCGAGCCTCGCGTCGAGCCACCCTCCGAGTTCGTCGCGCCCGCGCCCGCGCTCGGGAGCTGCGAAGTGCCCGCGCCCGGCGCAGGCGAAGGCGGCCTTGAAGAGGGTCGGTCCGGCGTCCGCCATGGACAGCGCCTCCCCGCGGTCACGCAGCACGCGTGCGCCCGAACACGTCCCCAGCGCCTGCTCCAGCCGCGGCCCGGTCGCCTTTGAAAGCCACTGCGCCGGCACGGCGACGCGCCGCTGCTCCCCGGAGGTTGCCGAAACCTGCGCCGCCAATGGGCGCAGCGCCTCGCAGGCGTCCGGCGACCACGCCCAAGGCCGCAGCCCACCCAGCTTGCGGTCGCTCCCGATCTCCGCCGCCGTCGCGAACTCCGGCAGTTCCAAGCCCGCGGCCTTGAGCGAAGCCAGGTGCTCGAGGCGCGGTGGCTCGCGCACCAGCAGCAGGTCGTCGCGCCGACAGGGTGCGAGCATCACCAACTCCAGATCCGCCTCCATCGCCCGCTCGAATTTGCCGAGCTCCGGCTTGCGCCCCGACGCATAGGCCTCGCCGTTCGGGTTGAACCAGTGCGCTGCCGGCGTCCTGCCGCGCGATCCCTCGCACACTTCCAGGCGGCGGATGAAATCCTCGTCGAGCCCGGCGAGCCGGCGTCCCTCGGCGTTGAACGGCGCCAGCCCCTTCGCTTTGGCGGGCACCATCGGGAACGGCAGCGCCCGCGCGAAGGCCTGCCAGTCGGTCTCGCGATCGCTCTTCCAGCGCCGGAACCACTGCAGCCCGTGCCCGACGTGGCCGATCTCGTCGAGATAGATCTGCTCCAGCACCCGCGCCGTCGCGCCGTCGCCCGCCTCCCGGAACCGGCCTGCGTAGTGTTTGGAGAAATCGAGGTTGGCCTGTTCGAAGGTCAGGTTCAGCCGCGCGACGAAGTCGAGCGGCGAGCCCACCCCCGCGATCAGCCGCCAGAAGTACCCGTTCAGGGGCAGCGTGCCGAACTCCACGCCGCACTCGCGCATCCGCCGCAGATACATCCGCGTGTGCGCCTGTTCCTCGCGCATCGCCCTGAAGACGCCCGCGCGGTACTCTGTCGGTGCGTCCGGGAACTTGAGCAGGTTGAGCGCCATCAGCTCGGCCGCGAGCAGCTCGTGGTTGGCGAGGAAGTGCAACAGCACCCCACGCTCGCGCTCGTCGTCGATCTTGGTGAGGCGCGGCCCCTCTCCGCGCTCCCTTCTCGGCGCGATCTCCAACCCGCGCGGCCGCCCCGGAGCGGCGGGTGTCGCCGCTGCGGCGCCCGGGCGGTCGTCCCGCGCCGCGGGGTCGACGGGGGACAGTTTTTCGTCGAGCGAGGTGCCGAACAACACCCTCTCCGCTGCTTCCCGGATCTGCATGGGTCTGAACGCGACGCCACCGCGAGCGGCGCGGGTTACGATCCGCCCCCCCCGGCCAGTCGCGACAGTTCCTCTTGGATGTAGCGGTCGGTCATCCCGGAGATGTAGTCGCAGATGGTGCGGTGGAGGCCTTGGGTCTCGATGCGGGAGGCGGCCTCCTCGCCGATCAGCGAGGGGTCGGCTTCGTAGCGCTTGAACACCTCGGTGATGATCTCGCCACCGCGTGAGTTCGGTGTCGCCACCTCTTCGTGGTGGTAGAGGTTCTCGTAGAGGAAGCGTCGGAGTTGGCGGATTTCGCCGCGCATGGCGTCGCTGAAATCGATGCAATGGCCCGGCTGGCGCCGCACTTCGTCAGCGCTCGCGGGCGCGGTGGCGTCCAGCCGGCCCGAACTGGCGGAGACGACGTCGGCGACGGTGTGGTCGAGGAGGGTGCGGACGATGTAGGGCCGCCGTCGCTTGCGTTCGAGCGCGGGGTAGTTGGCGTCCACGAAGTCGGCGCAGCGGCGCCAGAGGGTGACGTCGGCGAGCTGGTCCTCGGTGATGAGGGAGTGGTAGAACCCGTCGTCGAGGTCGTGTGAGTAGTAGGTGATCTCGTCGGCGATGTCGGCGATCTGCGCCTCGACGGACGGGTTGGGAAAGCTCTCTTCTGGGCGGTCCCCGGCGGCCGGGCGCGTGTGGCCGGAGTCGTGTTTACGCAGGCCTTCGAGGACTTCGTAGGAGAGGTTGAGGCCGTCGAAGTCGGGGTACACCGGCTCGAGGAGCTCGACGACGCGCAGGCTCTGGGTGTTGTGTTCGAAGCCCCCGTGGTCCGCCATCAGGGTGTTGAGCGCCTCTTCGCCGGCGTGTCCGAAGGGGGAGTGACCCAGGTCGTGGGCGAGCGCGATCACTTCGGCGAGGTCCTCGTTGGCGCCGAGCGCGCAGGCCAGCGTGCGGCTCACCGACGCGACTTCGATGGTGTGGGTGAGGCGGGTGCGGAGGTGGTCGCCGGTACCATTGAGGAAGACCTGGGTTTTGTACTCCAGGCGGCGGAAGGCGCGCGAATGGATGACCCGCGACCGGTCGCGCTGGTAGGCGGAACGGTAGGGGTGGTCGGGCTCCGGGTGGGCGCGCCCGGCGCTGTCGGCGGTACGCTGGGCGTAAGGCGCGAGGCAGCGGGCCTCGTCGGCTTCCATTTGGGCGCGGGTTTTCGGCATCGGGTCGGAAGGGGTAGCGTGAGGGGGGCTCAGCCCTTCGGGGTTTTCTTGTCGGCACCGTCGTCGTCGGCGACGGAGGTGCGGATCTCCTTGAGCACGTCGGCGAGCTCCCGGTTGGAGCGATGGGCGAACTCTGATTTCACCGCGGCGAAGTCGTAGATGGCCAGCAGCAACATCAACAGCACGAGGGCGCCGCAGATCAGCCAGTAGACCGCGAACAGGAGGGGGTGTGAGGAGAGGAAGGAGTCGAGCAGGGTGAAGCCGAGGAAGGCCGCGAACATGGCGGCGAGCGACACCCCGAACATCAGTTGGCGGCGCGTCTGGCGGACGCGCAGCAGGGTCAGGAACAGCGCGACGCCGAGCCGCCACGCGGTTTTGAAATCGTGGGCCAGTTTCGCCATCGGGTCGGGCGCGGAGCGTAATACGGACGGCGGTGGGGCGAAAGCGCTTTCCGGGTGAGCGGGTGAGCGGGTGAGCGGGTCAGCGGCGCAGGCGCGCGGCGAGGTCGGCTTCGGCACGCTCGACCCGTTCGAGCAGCGCCTCGGCGGAGATGGCGTCGGCGCCGGCGGCGGAGCAGGTGTCGAGCACGGCGCGGTCGCGGGACGCGACGGTGATCGGCCGGGAGGCGGCATACTTGGCGGCCAGCCGCTCGATCAGCAGGTCGGCGGTGGAGCCTGCCGACGAGTAGAAGACCTGGACGGATTCCGGGTCGCGGGCGGCGGTGGCGTCGGGGCGCTCGCCGCTCCCGTCGAACACGAGCACGATCCGTTCGGGGCCGAGGTCGTGCAGGGTGGTGAGGCGGCGCAGCAATTCAGACCGCGCGGCGGCCGGGCTGCGGCGATGCAGGGCGTTCAGGTCGCTCCAGCTGAAGACCATGCTGTGGCCATCGACGACCAAGTAGGCCGGGCCGTGTTCGGAGCGGTCGGCCATCCCGCCCATCCTGCCCATCCTGCTTGCGGGCCGCCAGCCTCAGGACGCGTCACCGTCGCCCGAGGTCTCGGGCTTGGACTCCTCGGCTGGTTCCGGCGGCGCGGCCGCTTCGGTCGATTCGGCCGGCGCCTGCTCGACCGAGGTGGTCGCCTCGCCAGCGGTGGTCTCCACGGCGGGCGTGGCTACCGACGATTCCGTTGCGTCGGCGGTGGGTGTCGGCTCCGCTGCCTTCTTCGTGGCCGCTTTCTTGGCGGCTTTCTTCACTGTCTTTTTGGCCGCCTTCTTCGCTGCCTTCTTCGCGCTGGCCTTCTTGGTCGCGGGCGCGAGCTTGCGTTTGGTCAGTTCGGCCTCGCGCTTGCGTTTGAGGTAGTTCTTGCGCCGAGTGCGCTTGATCAGTTTGTTGTATTGTTTGCCCATGTCGTGAGACGATCAAAGTTGGCGCCCCATGTGCATCGAGAGAGGTTGACGGGGGCGTAGCCTTCTTCACTAGCGCCAGCGCGTCGGGGTTCAAGCGGAAATGCATGGCCGCGCCTCCCGCCGCCGCGGGTGAAAAAAGGGTTGCGTCGTGGGCGTGGTGGCTCAGAATGGCGGCGTTCTGTTGGGGATCGCACCGGAGGGTCCGGCGCAGAGATCTCGAAGAGCCGACCGGCTGGCGGCCCGCCCTACAACGGGGCAGAACGCATCCAATTGACATCGAAGGCGTAGTTCGTTACACTACCGGCGTCCCCCCCTCACTGCTCCGTGGCAATGGAGCAGTCGCCCAAGGGCAGAAGCCGTTTCGCGAACGCGCCCGCCTTCGGAAAGACGAAACCGCCGAATGAGGCATCGGGGTGACGACCGCAGCGGTCGCCCTACACGGGATCGAATCCCGGACGAGCCGTCGGCGCTGCGCCTTTGCACCAGAAACCAAACAACTTCCCATGGGGTTCCCGCGCCGCGGACCCACCCGTCTTTCCGAACGACCGGAGGCTTCGCCTCGAGGCGGCTCGGGGCGCGGGTGAGAGAATCTCCAGCTTCCCAGCCTCTACCTTTCCTCCGCTCCGGGCGCCCCGGTTCGGGTCTTTCCTCGACCTCGGAGCCGGCCCTCCTCACTCGGCCCCGGAGCATCAATTCCCCCAATGAGCAGTATGACATCGGACGAACCTGTCGCCAAACAACGCTTCGACGATAGCCGCGGTGGTGGTGAACAGCGCAACTACAAGAAGCGTCGGCGCAAGTGGAATAAGCGGTCGAACAAACGCGGCGGCGGCAATCACAACAAACACAACAACAACCACGGCGGGGGCGGCGGCGAGCCCCAGATCAACCTGCGAGACTACAGCGACGAGCCGACCGGCCCGGTGGTCGAGGGCGAGGGGATCCTCGAGATCTCCGGCAAAGGTTTCGGGTTCCTGCGCGAGGCGGGGAAGGATTTTCGCCAGTCTCCAGACGACGTGTTCGTGACGCCCGAACTGGTGCGCAACTACGGGTTGCGCGACGGGCTGTGGATCAAGGCGGAAACCCGCATGGGCGGGCGGGGTCCGCAGCTGACGAAGATGCTGGAGATCAACGACCGCGATCCCGAGCACGTGCGCTCGCTGCCGTGGTTCGAGGAGTTGAAGGCGGTCAACCCGGACCGCCGTCTGCAACTGGAGACCACCAAGGACCGGCTGACCACGCGGGTCATCGATCTCATCGCGCCCATCGGCCGCGGCCAGCGCGGCCTGATCGTGGCGCCGCCCCGCTCCGGCAAGACGACTATTTTGCAACACATCGCCGAGGCGGTGATGGAGAACCACTCCGGCGTCAAGGTCATCGTGCTGCTGGTCGACGAACGCCCCGAGGAGGTCACCGAACTGCGCCGCGCCCTCGGCGGCCGGGGGGCGGAGATCTACGCGAGTTCGAACGACATGGAGGTGAAGATGCACTGCCGCATGGCCGCGATGGCCGTCGAGCGGGCCAAGCGCCTGGTCGAAGCCGGAGACCACGTCTTCATGCTGATGGATTCGATCACGCGCTTGGCGCGGGCCTTCAACAACGCCTCGAAGGGTGGCCCGACCGGCACCGGCGGCCTCACCGTGCGCGCGCTCGAGGGGCCGCGGCGCCTGTTCGCCGCCGCCCGCAACACGCGCGATGCCGGCTCCCTCTCGATCATCGCCACCTCGCTGGTGCAGACCAACAGCGCGATGGACGACCGCATCTTCGAGGAGCTGAAGGGGACGGGCAATATGGAGCTGGTGCTCGACCGCCAGATCGCCGAGCAGTACATCTACCCGGCGGTGGACATCTTCAAATCGGGCACCCGCCGCGAGGAACTCCTGATCCCTGCCCACCAGTGGCAGAAGATCAACCTCATCCGCCGCGGCCTCGCCGGCCACCGTCCGGTCGAAGCCATCGAGCGCCTGTTGGGGATCATGGCGAGGTTCCCGAACAACGCGCAGATGCTGATGGATATTAAACCGATGTATTGAGGGGGGGCTGGGGGCGGGTCAGATGCTGTCGGGAGTGGCTTCGGGGGCGGGTTATAGGGCGTGTTTAAGTAGAATAGCGCTTGGTTAAGACGGGTTCTCGGCGGATTGAGTCGAGAACGAAACCGATGCTCGATCCGGGAGATCCTCGTGGGTGCCGCCGTTTTAGCCGTGCGCGGAACAGCCCCTACGAGTCGAGTTCCCAACCTGGGAGGCGCTGGGGTCATTCACCACGAATAGCTTCGGAGACGCGGACCGCAGTGAGAGGCCCTTCGCTTTGCTCAGGGTGACAGCTCCGCCGAGTTGAGGGCAGTCAGGGCGGTGTGTGCAGATGGCCACCAGCCCTTCCGAGGAAGTGTTGTGTCATCCTGACAAGCGCAGAAGTTCTATCGGTTGCAAACTGCGTTTTCGGAGAAGTTGTTCGCATGGTGTGAGGGTGGTGATGTTCAGGCGGGTTCG